>JAIOQW010000114.1 GCA_021108405.1 Methanosarcinales archaeon | reverse complement strand
GAAGAATGTAGTGACTTATATTCACTTAATAGTGGCAGACCTGTAACAAACACGCTTGAAAGGATGTTTCGTTCAGCAATGGGTAAATTATTATTTGTGAGTTGCCTAACGACTCCTCAGACTTTCCATAAGGCATCCGTTTGACTGACCAACTATGCATGAAACCTAATATGAGGGACATGAATACTCCAAAAATTATACCTTCTCTAAATAACCCAGCTACTAAGCCTAAGGGAAATCCATATTCGAGTGAATGGAATATTCCCATGAATATCCCAAAAGGAATTCCCGTTCCCAAAAATATTTTAAGATGTAGTTTTAGATATCTGTTCATTTTTCGCCTCCACGGGAAGGTGTATAACGTTTCGCATGTTTGTGAAGTGCCGAAGGCGAGGATTCCAAACCCCACTTAATATTTTCATTTTGGCTTACTATACCAATCTATCTTCCCTTTAAGAAATTCATCCACTCCTTTTTTCTTAATTCTCCTTAGATTCTTTATATGAGCATCCCCATGATTCGGCTTTAAGAAATCCAGTTTCTCGCATGTTTCAAATTCATCACATTCCCAGCACCCCTCAAATCCTTTCTTCTGGCAGCATTTCCTCATCTTGCAGAAAGGCGGACCTCCGCCACCTCTGCAAGCTTTCTTGCATCGCATTTTTACCAATTCACCCAGCACTTCATAGCATTCCTTGTAGTTCCTGTATGTGGAAAAGAATGGTATCGTAGCCAGGTATTCTGCTGTCTTATCAAATTTTGTATCTCTTAATTCTTTTCTGAGATCCCTTGCTAAATCCGGTGCCTTTTGCCTGTAGCCAATGCAATCCCCACAGTAAAGACCACAGTATGCGATTAGGTTTTTATCTTCTTTATTGTTCATTTCTTCACCTCTATAAATGATTTATTTTCAACCTTTTTAATATTTCTATTTCCAAAGGCTTTAGCCTCATATCCGCTGTTAGATGAGGTCGATAGACTCGAACGAGCGATAGCGAGTGAGGATGTAAACGAAGGGCAAAATTACGTTTTCAACTTTTTCTTTAACTTGTCAACATTTATATAAAATTCTACATATCCACAATCTAAACAAAGCTTTGCTTTAAAGTCTTTAACAGGCTCTGAAAATAAACCTTGTTTATGTGATTTATATCCAAAAAATCCACCAATACTACCTTCATCAATATTTTCACTACTGCATTTTGGACATTTTTTATTTATCATCTTGTATTCCTTCACGATTTTATAATGATTTTAACTTTCATATATTTTACCTTTTATTGCACCTTATGTTCCGAGGATTCCATGTTGGTTAGCAAGAGTATGAAAGATATCAGACAGCCCACGCCGATAGGTCCCCATAGAGCTATCTGCATGATGTCTTCCGACACACCTGCTTGAAACACCCCCACAGTGGCTGCGGATAATGCAGTCATGTAAACAGCACCCTTGACATTCCATATCACTGCCAACACATATCCCCAGGGTTGGCGTTTCCACAACCAGACCCCGCCCAACAGACCAAACGAGACTACTAATGACAGGTCCAATGCGGATATCAGATTAGTAGGATGCTCTACATTAATAACGATTTCCGGAACATGCCCGGTAAAAACGTATCTGATATTTAAAAATAGATGAAAAACACCCAGCAACAGCGCCACGAACATCATGTACCCGCCAATCCATTTTACAGGTGTACCAGATCGAAACAGCTCTGTAATTCTCTTTACATCTAGTGACGTTATTCCAAAGATAAGAGCAAAAATCGAAAGGGTAAATAGTGCTACATAAACTAAATAGAGGCTGTTATACGCTGCCCCAAAGAGATAAAAAGCATAGTTGTAGAAAAAGCTACTTTGATTTCCATTCTTTCATTTCTTCATTTATAAAAAAATAAATCATCAATTTATATATTTTCTCAATTAATTCAGGAGATGCACCATACTTTTCTGCTAATTCTTTTTTGGAATTAATAACTTTTTGCACTCTATTTGAATCTGTTACAGCTTTTTCATCCTTTTTAAACTTTGCAGCCTCTTTTACATATTTTGAACGACTTGCAATTAATTCAACAATTTGATTGTCGATGATATCTATAGCTGTTCTAATTTCTGTCATATTTATACAATCTCTGGCATCTTTCATATTTACATTCCTTTTTGTTGTTTCATCTAACGTTTTTGGTGTATACGAAGCTCCGCCGAAGGCGGAATTTGGGTGAGTGCCGTTAGGCACGAACCTTTTATCTGTGTTAGCTGAAGTCATCTGGTGGTCCTTTCGACGACACTTCGTTTGTGAATCTTGACGAGTTTAACTGGCAAGTGAAGCTCGGCGCTATTTCCTCGTATCCAATTCTTCTGATCTTCGCTAAGTTTGTCCTTAGATGATTTTACCTCAGCGAAAAAGAACTCATCCTGGTTATGAACAATCATGTCGGGCCACCCGCAGTATCTTTTCCAATAGTCTGCTACCAAGTATCGTAGTATCCGTCGTGTAATATCCACAGGCAATATGGAAACTATTTCTCGTGCCTTCGTAACGTTTTGAGGGCGATGTGCCCAAAGATATTGTCTTAAGATAGCACTTGGCTCGACCCCGTAGTCAAATACACAAAGCAGTTCCTCCTTTTGCTCTGGAAAGAAAGCAAAATGTTCGTCGATGGCGGTAGCCCTTCGTATGGCATAGTTAATAGTTCCGAAATCTTCAGGAAGAAAAGTCCATATCTGCTTGCTCGCGATTGCTTGCTCAAAAGCCACACGGTCTCCAAAACCCACCATATGGACTTCAGGATCACTTTGATCTTGGATAAGTAGCCACATAAATATCCCAAATAGTGCATGGAATGGAACACTCTCGGTAAATACGACTTTAAACCCCAATTTCTCAAAGTGATGTGCTGCGAACTCTTCTGGGGAGCATAGTTTATCTCCATCAAGAATCACAACACCGGATTCTGCTTTTTTCACATAGGTGCCATCAAGTCTCACCACTTCGACCTGATACTTGGTCAGAACTTCGTTTTGGGACTCTTCTTGATATACATACTTAGGAGAGTGCCGATGTAGCTCTTTAATCTCTCCAATAACTTCTCGTTCGATAGAGTTGTATTTTTCTTGATGCTTTACTCTGGCTGTGAGCCAGTTGGAGTATCCTTGACTCTCAGTCCATTCTCCAAATCGCCTAATTGTTTCGAAAGCAATCTCTCGCCAGTAGTATCGAACAATCTTCGTAGTCCTTCCATATATCGGTGCCATCGGGTGAGCTTCTTCAGGGAGTCCACGACATGTATTACAAATACCATTCTGGAACCCAATAATGACCGGTATCCTACGATTTGTGTTTAATTCGTTCCCACAGTTTAATTGATGTGGAAGGAAACGACGAGCAAACTTTTCCTTACATGCACACATCATAACTTCACCGCAAGAGTTACACCGATACTTGCGGATGAGTTCATACGGATTAATGCAAATAACAGTCGGGTGGGTACAATCTTTCATAGACTCACCTTTTCACAGGATGGTTCCAAATGATTTCAGCTAACGTTCCGAGAGTACAAGAAGTTGCCGGAGTAAAGAATGAACGTAGGCAATTTGGGTGAAATGAAGCGAAACCGGGTATCTGCTATTGTATGCTGTACTTTGGAGAATCGCAATTTTGCGCCAAGGTAATTGGATGTATCTTCTTTTCTTAATGTCTACATCGTCCATATCTTACCTTCTTGAAGCCAATCCGGTATCTCGATTTTGGCACTTTTTACTCTTGAATAATTAGCAAACATTAAACGGAGGGTTCGTATTGCTGAGTATACATCTATAATGATTTCTCTTTGTTCTTTGAAATACTTTTGGTCAAACTGATCTTTATTTACTAAATGGGCTGGCTTTTGCCGCATTTTTCTGATTTTGCGAAGAGTTGCAATGCTTTCTTCCCAAGGCTGCCAATCATGAGTCCTAAAGAATCTGTGTATCCAGTGATCGAGAATCTGCAATTTGCCTTTCTGTTGGACTTGAATCTTACCATCTTTGCGTTTAGTCTCAATTTCGTATGAAACTTCCTTCTGAAAGAAATCCTGGTTGATATTATCAGAGAGCATCTTGTCTAAAAGAAGAATGAAATTATTGAATTCTTCTAATGTAGGCCTGATAAGGAAACCGAAACGTTTTGGCCTATTTTTACCATATTCCCCATAGTCCAGTTTGAATAATGGTGGCCTTCCCATTGCTTTAGCCATTTGGTTTATTATGTAAAGCTCCTTTGGAAGGGCACTACAAATAGGTACTTTCTCACCCCAACCACCAATAATCATGTTGCGGTAATAATCCGGATGAAGTTTGTAATTCCCCTGTAGTTCTTTTGCTTTCCATATTTGCTGATGTTCTGGTGATAAATCTGTGAGATAACAGAGAAAAACAGCCATCGCACGGTTGTAGTCATCATCATACGAAAACCCGTATGATTCAAGTAAAGCCTTGTCGCTGTCATTCATTTCCTCTGTATCATAATAGATATGCCCTTGTATATCGTCATTTATTGTTGCATATGATATTGTGGATGATCCCCTACGGAAAAAAATCTTAATCTTTAATCGTTATCTAAATGAAGTAAAGATGACAAAACCGTTTCCGGAGAGCCAACAGCATTACTGTATTTGAGACCTCCTATTGATAGCGTTTGGCGAACCTATATAAAGGGGTGGCGTGAAATTGGGTTCGCCAAAAGGGGGGTTGAAAAGGAGGCATAATAAGCGAAGAAAAAGGATTTAAAGGCTATAAACAAAGGGGTTGGAATAGACACCCCAAAGAATAGGGTATATCTCCCTCTCAAGAAACTGCGAGCGTAAGCGAGCAGTTTCTATCTACCGATACGTATTTAGTTTATAACGATAAATAAATTCCAGTTGAACACTCATGGAATGCGACATCAACAATCTCATATCAGAAAAAGACCGTGAACACCTGCTATTCGGCCTTCAGCGATACCTTGTATGGGTGGGGGAACCAATACCTGACGAGATCACAATAGACGGAAAAACCATACAACTCCATGAACTCATCTGGAAACTGATCAATAAGGACTTACTAACCGAACCTGAACGAGAGTGGACCCATAACCTGATCCATCTATTAGAAAATAAAGAAGAAATCGATGAAGAGCATCTTGAGAAATCCGATCTTACCAACAAACAGGCAAAAAGCCTCTTTGATGAAGCAGCAGGATTATTACGGGCAATAATGGACTTAAAAGACTTAGAAGATGGTAAGATCAAACATCACGAATTCGATAAAGTAAGCACAGCAGACAGAGTAAACGACGCCCGTCAGTGGGTCAAATATATGAAAAAGATCAAAGAATAGAAATACCCATGAAAGAAGCTGCACTAAGTAAACCAATGGCTGAATACTTCAACGATCTTGAAGAAAAACTACAAACTGCCATTACTATTGCCGGAGCTGCCAAAAGCAAGGGATTTGACCCCCGGGATCATGTTGAGATCCCTCTTGCCAAAGACCTGGCTGATCGAGTAGAGAAACTGATAGGTATTGAAGGCGTAGCACCACGTTTAAGAGAACTTGAAAAAACAATGAACAGGGAAGTTGCAGCTCTTCAGATAGGAGTAGACGTAGCTGCCGGTAAAATATATCCATTCGACTCTCGCACCAAGGCAGTAGACGCAGCAGTCAGGGTGGCTATGGCAGTATTAACCGAAGGCGTGGTAGCTGCACCAATAGAAGGTATCGACCGGGTAGATATAGAAACAAATCCCGATGGCTCGGATTTTATCAGGATATATTATGCAGGCCCCATCCGAAGTGCTGGCGGTACTGCACAGGCACTCTCTGTCCTTGTAGCTGATTTTATCAGGATGAACCTGAGTATTGACAGATACAAACCCAGCCATGAAGAAGTAGAGCGGTATGTGGAAGAAGTACAGTTATACAGACGAGTAGCCAACCTTCAATATACTCCCAGTGAAGATGAGATACGGCTGATCATAGAGAACTGTGCAATATGTATAGATGGGGAACCAACCGAAGAAGCAGAGGTAGAAGGACACAGAAACCTGCCAAGGATCCCTACCAACAGGGTCAGGGGCGGAATGTGCCTGGTAATGGCCGAAGGTCTGGCACTTAAAGCACCAAAAGTAAAAAAACATGTGAAAAATCTGGATCTGGAAGGATGGGACTGGCTTGACAGGTTCATTGCCGGTATCACCAAACAGGATGACCAGGAAAAATTAGAGGATAAGGAAAAAGTAAAACCGAAATCCAAGTACCTTGACGACCTGATAGCAGGCAGACCGGTATTCTCATATCCATCCAGACCAGGCGGCTTCAGACTCAGGTACGGCCGAAGTCGCAACACTGGCTTTGCAGGAGGTGGTGTAAGTCCTGCGTCTATGATAATATTGAACGAATTCCTGGCACCAGGGACCCAGGTAAAAGTAGAAAGACCGGGGAAAGCTTTGGGTATAGCACCGGTAGACAGTTTGGAAGGACCTACCGTACGCCTGTTCAATGGCACGGTCATAAGAGCAGATACCATTGATGAGGCTGTAAAAGTCAAAGACTCTGTCTCAAGTATACTGGATATCGGGGAAGTAATGATTAACTACGGGGATTTTCTTGAGAACAACCATATACTGTTCCCGTCTTCCTATTGCTTTGAATGGTGGATACAGGAACTGGATGTATGTGCCAAAAAAGAAGGTCGTAAGATCCCGTATCAACAATCGGAATTAAGTGATCCGTCCAGTGCCATTGCACTTGAACTATGCGATACATTCCATGTCCCGCTTCACCCTAAATATACCTATTTATGGCATGATATCTCCTCAAAGGACATTCTCATCCTTTCCGGTTATATTACACAAAAAGGCACATATAACGAAGACGAACTGATACTTCCTGTTGATAATAACATAAAGATCATTCTTGAAACTCTTCTTGTTCAACACATGGTCCATGAGAATACTATCCATATAAGCCAGGCAGGTCCATTTATCAGGTGCCTGGGTCTTGACGGTTCGCTGCATCAAATAAGACATGCATCCACGGAGGAGTTCCCTGACCCACTGGAACTGGTAAACCACCTTAGCGCTTTAACCATAAGGGCACGTGCGCCTTATCGTATCGGCTCTCGTATGGGAAGACCTGAGAAATCTGATAAGCGGGAGATGAAACCTGCTCCTAATGTATTGTTCCCTGTAGGCGAAGCAGGAGGACGTACCCGGTCTGTCCTGGATGCCAGGAGTTATTCCAGGTCGTTTAAAGAAAGTGTAGGCACATTCAGTACAGAGATAGCAGTAAGAGCATGTACAAGATGCGGAGCACTCACATTCAGTAACTTCTGCCCAGATTGTGGAGGTCATACCCTGCCCAAACTACACTGTCCGGTATGCAATATTGAGATCAATAAGTCCGAATGTCCGAAATGCGGTAAAAAAACAACATCAGCAGGTAATTTGACTATTAATATTAAAGAGGAATATAAAAGAGCCATTAAGAAACTTAATGTGAGGGATGATCTTGATAATTTTAAAGGTGTAAAGGGACTGATCTCAGGTCAAAAGACACCTGAACCCCTTGAAAAGGGAATACTGCGGGCCAGGCATAAAGTGATAACTTTCAAGGACGGGACTGTTCGCTATGACATGTCCGATCTACCCTTGACACACATCAGACCTGATGAGATAGGTGTGTCAGTCAAAACCATGCACACCTTAGGATACACAACTGACATGAACGGGGCAGAACTTAAAGAAAGTGATCAGGTAGTAGAATTAAAAGTACAGGATATCGTAATATCCCACCACTGTGCCGAATATATGCTCAAAGCTGCCTGCTTCATTGATGATCTGCTGGTGAAATATTACGGTCTTTCTTCCTACTACAATGCCACTTCAACAGATGACCTGATAGGTACACTGGTCATAGGACTGGCACCTCATACATCTGCTGGTGTACTGGGCCGTATAATAGGTTTTACCAGGGCTTCAGTAGGCTGGGCCCATCCATTTTTCCATGCTGCTAAGCGGCGTAACTGTGATGGGGATGAAGATTGCATTATGCTGTTAATGGACGGTCTGGTAAATTTTTCGCGTTCATATCTTCCTGATAAACGTGGGGGCCAGATGGATGCACCACTGGTACTTTCTACACGCATAGATCCGAATGAAGTAGACAAAGAAGCTCATAATATTGATCTATTGCGCAGATATCCGCTTGAGTTCTATGAGGCTACATTACGTTATACCAACCCTAAAGACGTGGAAGATATAATGGATACTGTAAGCAGTAGATTGGGTACACCCGGACAGTATGAAAATTGGGGTTTTACCCATGACGTATCAGATATCGCGATGGGACCTATAAATAGCGCTTATAAGACCCTGGACACAATGGTAGATAAACTGACATCCCAGCTTGACCTGGCACGAAAGATCAGGGCTGTGGATGAACAGGACGTAGCTGAAAGGGTCATTACATCTCATTTTTTGCCTGACCTCATAGGAAACCTAAGAGCATTCTCCAGACAGAAGGTCAGGTGTGTGAAATGTAATACGATATTCAGGCGAACGCCACTTAGCGGGAAATGCACCAGATGCGGTGGCAAGATCGTCCTTACTGTTCACGAAGGCTCGGTCAAGAAATATATGGGTATAGCACTCAAGGTTGCAGAAGAGTATCAAGTAAGTAATTATACCAAACAGAGGCTTGAACTTATTGATCTTGATATCAAGTCGTTATTTGAAAGTGATGTATCAAAACAGTTGGGACTGGCCGATTTCATGTGAAAACCAGTAATATCCTGCAGGGTCTTTCAGAAAAGGCCGGACATCATCCGATCTCCACGATCGTAATTGTAACAATAACTGCTATTATCTGTCTATCGTTCTCTTCTTCGCTTCAAATGGTCACCAGTTCAGAGACCTTCTTTCCTGAAGACAGTGTAGTATATAATGAATTTAAAGCCTACCAGAAGGATTTCGGTACAGATACGGTTTTTGTCATGGTGAAAAGTGATGACATAACCCAGCCCTTTGTGCTTGATTATATTTCACTGCTGGAAAACCAGTTAAGAGGACTGGACTATGTGATCTCTACCAGTTCTCCTGTAAGCAATATTCAAAATAGTGCTCTTATACCAGGGCAGGATATAGCCCTGATCATTGTCCAGGTCCCTGAACTTGAAAATCCGAAAGTGATTGCTATTGATATGGAAAGAGCTATTGATTTTGTAGACAGGCCTCCTGATGTAACAGTGGAAGCGTCAGGAGGTCCGATGCTGGATTACCAGCTTGGACGTACTATGGGCATGAGTATGGGGATAATGTTCTTTGCAGCAATAATAATAATGGTATTGATACTGTATACTTTTTTCAGGACAATCGTTGGAGGAAGATTATTGCCCTTTTTACCTCTACTGGCTGTTACACTGGCCCTTATTATCTCATTCGGTCTGATGGCAGTACTGGAAATACCCATATCCATGATCCTAACCGGTTTCTTAAGTGTATTGATCGGTCTGGGTATTGATTACGGGATCCAGGTTATGAGTAGATATGAAGAAGAACGATCAAAAGGCTGTAGTGTTGATGAAGCAATTGCCATTTCTGTCACCAAAATGGGGTCAGCCGT
Organism: Methanosarcinales archaeon; assembly: GCA_021108405.1. Classification (GTDB taxonomy): domain Archaea; phylum Halobacteriota; class Methanosarcinia; order Methanosarcinales; family Methanocomedenaceae; genus Methanomarinus. The sequence continues at coordinate 20,630 of JAIOQW010000114.1, read as the reverse complement.
GGGTTTGGCAGTTATTACTACTATCATTGGTTTTGGCAGTATGCTATTTGCAGATATTCCTGATCTGGAAAATTTTGGAATGGCTGTATGTATAGGACTGGTCATATCATTTATCATGGCGGTCTGGTTCATCCCTGCAGTACTAAAATTAGTAGACAAAGGTCCCGTAAAAATCAAAAGGCACACAACCGGACTGTTTGATAAGTCCTTGTTGGGTCTTTCCCGTATATCCATAAAACACCCTGTGTTAATACTGGTAATCGTATCATCAGTGGCAATAACTGGCGCTGTTGTTTCTCCGAAGGTTGATACATTAACTGATTTCTATCAATATTTTCCTCCTGACCTTGAAGCAATTGAGTTCATGGAAGAAATGCATGTTCTGACAGGTGGTACTGATACTATTACCCTGATAATCCACTCTGATATGATCACTTCACCAGGTACTCTTAATAAAATGCTCATGCTTTGTGATTACATCAGGTCCCATGAAACTTCCGTGATCAGTACAAGCAGTTTTATCAATTATCCTTATGACACTACCGGAGTTATCGACCTGAGTGTGGAACATATGGAAGGAGAGAGACTGGATGATGCAATTAATAATATCCGCTCATCAATAGAATATTTCGCACCTGAATTGGATATCACGATCACAGGAGAACCAATTCTTAACAACTATATCGGCCATTCCATGACTGACGGACAAAAACGAATGACACTGATCAGTTTCGTATTCGTATACCTGGCCATGATACTGATATTCAAATCTTTTATCAGGGCACTGCTGCCTATGATACCTATAATAGTAGTAATATTAATTAGCGGTGGATTGATGTGGTATCTGGATATTCCACAGACAACTCTCAGTATCAGCACTAACAGCATTATTCTTGGTCTTGGTGTGGATTATTCCATTCATATTATGCACCGCTATAGAGAAGAAAGGGAAAATGGTGCTTCTTCAATAGAAGCTATCCGGACTACCATACCAAGGATAGGGAAATCTATTGTGACATCAGGATTAACAACAGCCGGAGGATTTGCAGCTATGATGTTATCTCCGTTCCCGCTAATGGTATGGTTTGGCATTATTGCGTTTGCATCTATTCTTATGATCCTTCTGTTAACGCTCACAATGCTGCCAGCTATGCTGATATTATTAGATACACCAAACATACTTAACAGAAATAATACTCCGAAAGGATTACATACTTTACCATACTTAAATGAAAACGTGAATAATTATGAGTGACGTAATATTTATGGACTTTTATACAGAATGGTGCGGACCGTGCAAAATGCAGGATCCGATTATTGAGGAACTTGAGAAGAAGTTTGCAGGTTCAGTAGAATTCAAGAAGATCGATGCAGACAAGAATATGGAAATGTCTGCCAAATATGGAATTCAGGCTATTCCTACCTTAGTGATAGAAAAGGATGGAAAGATCTTTAAGAAATATGTGGGAGTTACCAAGTCAGAAGTACTGGAAACTGACCTTAATGAAGCACTTAAGTAACTACAATAGTGTTTTTCATATCAGGTGAATAGAATGGAACATGGTATGTTCCGGGAACTTGGCATAGAACCAATTCGACGTACTACAAAGCGCGGTAATTACCGTCCACATACGGTATTATCTTTTGACGATCATCTTTTTGCTGTAGATACCACCCGTTCATTCAAGAATGAGCCTGTTATACCTGATGCTTACCTGATCACTCATGCCCATTCGGACCATCATGGTAAATCAGCAATGCTTTCACCTGATTCCGTATGCTCTAAAGAGACTGCCTTAGCATTGGAAATGCGTTTCAATAAAGAATATAAAGGCCACACCTTCGAGATAGGTGACACAATTGATGTCAACGGAGTGGAAGTATCTACATATCCGACTCATCATACTATCGGTGCATGTGCATTTTCATGGGAGAACAGTAGCGGTACTACTGTTGCAGTGACCGGGGATCTAAAGGATTTCTCACATTTACCAAAATGCGATCTTTTAGTAACTGAAGCAAATTATGGCGACCCTGCTGACCCATCATGTTACTTTGAGGATGATGTAGCCGGACTTGAACAGGTACTGGAGAATAATATTGCACTGGGAGCATACGCCTTTGGTAAAGCACAGCGTGCAGTAGACATTATCCGGCAATCAGGCTGGTGGGATGAGATATCAATGGATAGTATGAGCTATAGATTAACAAAAGGCTTAATGTGCGACTGTGGCCCGTTAAAAGAGATACTTGAATACAACGCAGGACACAGCACAATTACCATAGTACCACCATGGGACCTGAACAAACTCCCTGGTAATATGAAAAAATATGTACTAACAGGCAGACAGGATTATTATTATCCTGCCATTAATATCAGCGATCACATAGATGTGGTAGGCCTCATGAATATGGTAAAGGAATTGCAGCCAGAGGTTACTCTAATATATCATCCTGACGGTCATAGGCCACTTAAGATGGCAGAGCATCTGAACAGGGTGGGATACTCTGCAATAGCGTTGAGTGAATTGATGTAAAAAATCATTCTTTTTACCATCCGATACTTTATCTAATAACATACAAATAGAATTGCCCCTATAATATAAGAACCATTCAAATCAAATTAGATGTGACTTAATATGAATAAAAAAGCAGTAGTGATCAAAGGAGACGGTGTAGGACCAGAACTGGTAGATGCAATGATAGCAGTTACTAATGCCGCCGGTACTGATGTAGAGTTCATACAATGCGAAGCTGGTGCAACCTGGTGGGAAGCTCATGGAGGCGATTCCCTTATCCCAAAAGAGACATGGGATTTACTTGATAGTGCGGATGCATGCTTTAAAGGTCCTACCACAACTCCCGGCGGTGCAGGCTCACCTAAAAGTGTAGCAGTATCCATCAGGCAGAGATACAACCTATATGCTAATGTGCGACCGATAAAAACGTTTCCCAACACAAAAAGACCGTTAGGTGATGTTGACCATATCTGTGTCAGGGAAGGCACAGAAGGATTGTATGTGGGTAAAGAGCTGCAACTTACAGATGATGTCTATATTGCAATTCGCAGGATCACTCGAAGTCAGAGCAGCCGTATTGCCAGATATGCATTTGAAGAAGCAAAGAGCAGGGGCTGGAAGACTGTAGTCCCGATACATAAAAGCAATATTTTAAAACAGACCTGCGGTACTTTCTTAGAAGAAGTAGAAAAAGTCTCTAAGGACTATCCTGATATTGATGTATGGGAATATCATATTGACAATATTGCACAGCAGTTGATCAAGAATCCTCAGATATTCGATCACTCCATCCTGCTGTCTACTAATCTGTTCATGGACGTGATCAGTGAGGAGTGCAGTGCACTGGTAGGTAGTATAGGACTGATATATTCTGCCAATATTGGTGATGATTTTGCCATGTTCGAACCTGCACATGGTTCAGCACCAAAATATGCTCACCTGGACAAAGTGAACCCAACTGCAACTATACTTGCCGGGGCCTGGATGCTGGATTATCTAGGTGAAAAGGAACCCTCAAAAGCAATATTCGATGCTACCCGGCAGGTTATTTCCAAAGGTGAATATACTACGTATGATATGGGCGGCAATGCAAAGCTCAGCCAGATGACTGACGCTATTATTGCAAAATTGAAGTAAACTTAGGTCAATCTCTATAGACTATAATGGTCGTGGGTTTCAGCTTCTACAATTGGCTCGAACATAAAGTACTTCTCAACATATCCCCTGATCTCTTCATCAGAGATGCATGATATTCTTAGCTCTTTTTCATAGAGTCTTTGAATATCAGCATGGATGGCTTTGAGTCTCGGATCCCGTTTCATTACTTTAGTCTTGACCTTAATCAGTTCATTGAGGGTTTCTTCTACTTTATGTCTGAGTACTTCAAGTCCTGAAGAATCACCGATCAACAACTGACGTTTCCCACCTACTATCTCAGGTGGATACGCCTCATAGGTAAATGGATTTTTAATGACACCAGCTGTATGGATACCACTCTCATGAGCAAAAATATTCCTTCCTACTACTGCCTTATTTCTGGGTACCCTGATACCAAGCTCACTTTCCATAAGTCTGGCAAATTCAGAAACTGCTTCTAAATTATATTTATCAAATCCTTCAACTCTCTGTTGCAGGAACAATAGTATCTTTTCCATTTCAGTATTTCCGGCACGCTCACCTATTCCAAGGAAGGTCAGGCTTGACCAGTTAGCGCCATACCAGTAACCTGCCAGTGTATTAGCCACTCCTAATCCAAAATCATCGTGAATATGGGTCTCGATATTCTTAACTCCAATTTCATTTTTTAAATGTTGGACGATCTGTGGAATACCATAGGGTTCTTCTACTGATAAAAATGGAATTCCCATACCAAGTGTATCACATAACCGGATAGTACAATCCGGGTCTATCTCAATGATCTTCTTAATAAGAGGATATACAAAACCATGGTTATCAGCCCTGGTCATATCCTCAATATGGGCCCGGGTGTGTAATCCATGGTCGACTGCATACTGTATTGCATCAATATACTTTTCTTCGGCAGCATTTCTATCAGGTAGTCCCATCTTATCAATAATATGGGAGTCAGATACTGACATCAATATCCCGGTCTCTGTAATCCCATCTGTTTCAAGTATCAGATCAATGTCTGCCGTGTTAGCCCTGGCCCACCCTGTAACCTCGGGGTATTCATATCCTTTTCTCAGCATTGCTTTGACTGATTCTTTATCCCTGGGATTGAAAACGAAGGATTCAAGTTTTTCTATACCTATTTTATGGAGAAATTCGAATATCTGCACTTTCTGTTTCTTTGACATCACAATACCGGGCATCTGGGAACCGTCACGGATAGTACTGTCGCTGATAAACACTTCCTGCCCAAGAGGAAGTTTGATCTTGGGCAGGTCTTCATAATCCTTATACAATTTCATAGATAGCTTTAATGGATGTGGTAGGATAAAATAGTTGCTGTTTATTTACAAGAAAATACTCACTTCGTTCGCATTTACTTGAGTACATTAAGTTATACTTGATAGAGGCTGTCCAACAATCATTACCAGTAAGAATTCTCTTGTTTCCTTTTCGATTTAAAGCCCTAATCCATATTCCTTTTCTTCGGATTTTGAATTACTGGACAGCCTCTATAGCTGTTAAAACCATTATGCACCATGTTATTGTCACACTTTGGGCATTGTGGTGGGTTTTTCTTGCTGAAAATTTCATTTTCTGTATATTCATATTCATTACCAAATCCACTGAAAACGTTTTGAAAGATTGGGATTTCAGAAAAGTTATTAAAGGTGCTGTTAATTGTTACCATGTTGTCACAAAGTAATATCATCACTTTATATTACAAATAAATTATGTATTTATTGTGATGGTATTACAACTATATTATATAACTGGATTATAGGACAGTGCCTATCAAGGCAATCAGAATCGAAAGCACAATGCTTAGCAACATCATAACCAGTGGAATTACCAAAATAGGGATCAATATTGCAATGGCTGATTTGGAAGTGGGCAGGCTGTGAACGAATGTTCCTCCAATGATGTTAAGACATATCTGGTAAAGAGTGAAAAGCCACCCTAATATAGGTATCCACCCAACCAGGAAAACAGCACTGGAATACGAAACTATCCTGACTGTACCTTCATAGGTACCTGTACCTTCAAGGAGCTTGAATAAAAATTGGTAAATACCACCTGCAATAAAGAGTCCGATCACGGCAAATAACGGAAAAAATATAATAAATATAAAAAACCAAAATATTATACTAAAAAGAGCGGAATTAACATCAGTGCCAATTATGAGTACGAATACATTATAAAAAATACTCAGTATAAATAGACCGATACCAAAAATAAAATAATTGATAAATGCAAATGTTACAGGTTCTGCAAAACCGCCTTCTTTTGGCATATTTTCAAAGAATTCATTTGGTGTTTTTATAACATTTTGCCAGATATCCAAAAATTTTCCTATGATTATTCCTCCCTATTATTCTTATATAGACATATGTCTATTTTTTAATAGTATGTCAAGTATAACTTGAATCGAAAATGCTCAGTTTGTTCACATTTTCTAATCTTCAGCTTCTTTGAAGCTTCAGGTAATAAAATCCGAGCGTTAGCGAGGATTTTATTCTAATTATAATTTAATTGTAGTTTTATTTGTTTAATATTACTTAAGTTTATTGGAGATGTGAGATAGACGGGACTGCTAATGCTGGATTATATTTATTTGAAAAAACACCACAAAGACTGCTAAGTACACAAGGTAAAGAATAACAAAATCTCCGCTAACGCTCGGATTTTTTGGAGTATATCAAGTTATACTTGATATACTATGAAAAAAGTTGGCTCTACGCACTTTAGTATGGGTAACTTAAAATATTATGCCAACGTCTGAACAATATTAGAAAGAGGGTGTATATAAAATGTACGAAGATCTTTTCCGAAAAGCATTAAACATAGATGATCCATGGCAACTTACAAACATTGATTTCAATCCCGATGGGAAAAGAATAGATCTCTACCTTGATTTTGCACATGGATGCAAATTTGAATGTCCTGTCTGTAATAAGCCAGGATGCTCAGCTTATGATACAAAAGAGAGAGTGTGGAGGCATCTTAATTTCTTTCAGTACAAAGCATATTTGCATTGCAGAGTTCCAAGAATAGAATGTACAGAATGTGGTATTCACCGAATCGAAATACCGTGGGCACGAAAACGTAGTGGATTTACACTTCTCATGGATGCTTTAATCGTAACAATGTCTCAATGTATGACAATATCAGATGTTGCCAAGCAAATTTGTGAACATGATACTCGTATCTGGAAAGTTGTGGATCATTATGTCAAAGAAGCTCGATCTCGAGAAGACTATTCGGATGTCACTGTAATCGGAATTGATGAGACTTCGTGTGCCAAAGGGCACAAATATGTTACACTTGAAGTGGATTTCGACACATCTAAAGTAATTCATGTTTGTGAAGGAAAAGACTCTAATACTGTTTCTATCTTCAAAAAAGATTGCAAAAAACACGATGGAAATCCTGGTAATATCCACTCTATCTGCTGTGATATGTCCCCTGCTTTTATAAGTGGTATCCATGCCAAATTTCCTAATGCAGCAATTACCTTCGATAAATTTCATGTGATGAAGATTGTAAATGATGGAATCGACAAAGTCAGGCGAGAAGAAGTTGCGAAAAACCAAAATCTTAAAAAAACTAGATATATCTGGCTAAAAAATCCAGATAACCTAACCGAAATGCAAAAAGAGATATTAGGTAGTCTCAAAGACATGAATTTAAGGACTGTCAGGGCTTATAACCTGAAGCTAAGTCTTCAAGTATTCTGGAGTATCGAAGATCGCCTTCTTGCTGAAGATTATCTTAAAAAGTGGTATTTCTGGGCTACGCATAGCAGAATAAAACCGATGATTGAGGTTGCAAAGACCATTAAAGCTCATTGGAATGGAATATTAAATTATTTTGATTCAAGAATTAATAATGGTATATTAGAGGGAACTAATAGCGTGATACAGTTATTAAAAAGAAGTGCTCGTGGTTATCGAAATGTTCAGAATTTCATTACTATGATCTACCTTCGATTGGGACAATTGAATTTCCAATTACCCACATGAATTAGCGAAGAGCCGGAAAAATAGGCTGTTTGATTTGCAAGGATTTCCATGCCGGAGGATCAATAGATATAAAGAATTTAGATTTTAATTTCATGTTAGGAATTGCCGGAGATATAGATGGACGCTCAAAAAACCAATATGGTTTGTGGATGGAGGATATTATTACATCAGATCCAGTAAAGTCCAATGGTGGAGTCTGGGTTAATTTTGCGAAATGCGGAGGTTCATTTTTCATGGATGAATGTGGTAATATTTTAGAAAATGTTGATGATGGAGGAAATGTAATCAAATATCATGAATTTAATATTAACTCCAATACATGGATCTGTGGCGATACTAATAATGACAGCAAGATAAATTCAACAGATATCTTACTATTAACAAGATATACATTTTATCCGGAAGGTATACAGATCAATGAATTAGCTGGTGATGTTGACGGCAGTGGTTGTAATAATATATTAGATTCACGATTATTGATGAAACATGTCTTTAATAAAACACAATACCCGTTGATCTGCAAATAATATACTTGATATACTATGAAAAAAAAGGGGCCGGATCAAATCCAGCCAATATAAGACCTAAAAAGATATTCGTTCTATTTATCCGAATAGAGCGCCTAATCCTTCCATTCCGCTCTCTTCAGCCGCTTCTTCCTCTTCTTCTGCTTCTTCGGCTGCTGCCTCAGCAGCTGGAGGTTCTTCAGGAGCTGATGCTGCTGGAGCACCAGCAGTCGGTGCTGCAAAGGCAGCTTTCTCAATAGCTTCCTGTATATTAATCCCATCCAGTGATGCGATTAGTGCTTTTACTCTTGCTCCATCTACATCGACTCCGGCAGCCTGCAAGACAGCCGTGATCGCATCCTCAGTAATTTCCTTATCTGTACTGTGCAATATTAGTGCTGCATAAACATATTCCATTTATAATCACCTTTTACTTTAATTAATTGAATTATACTATTATACTATTTTATTATTCTAACCAAATAGAGCTCCTAGCCCTTCTGCTACATCCTCTTCTGCGTCTTCTTTACTTTCCTCAACAGGTTCTTCCTCTTTTTTCTCGTCTTGTTTTTCCTCTTTAACCTCTACTTGCGGTTTACTTACTGCTACCTGTGAGCCAAGCGCTGCCTTAAGATCTTCATCCAGAGCTTCATCTGATACGACACCTGAAAGTGAAAGCATCTGATTTTGGGCTTTAGATAGTAGTATATCTATTACACCCGGAGTGAAAACAACTGCATTTACAGCCAGGTTCTTTGAATCTGATACTGCCACAGCAAGAAGAGTTTGAATAGTGTTCTTTGTCGGATAAGCTGCATTTACTGCGAGGTTGAAAGCCTGTGAAGAGGCAGTAGTAAAGTTCTGTAAGAATAACGCCTCATCAATTGCAAGTGTAGAGGCATCAAACATTATACCATCTTCAAAAGTCGCCCTTAATTCAAGACCTAGCTCAAGTGGAAAAATATCAAGCCTGGTCAGCATAGATGCAAGTTTTTGGGGAACTACTTCTCCTTTTTTAGCTACAATTGACGTATCTCTAATAACAACTTTCCCACCTTCAATAGCTGCCGGGATTCCAGCTGCCTGAAGTTCACCTACAATAGGACCAGGTGGAAATGCTGTAGGCCCTTTTTCAACAGTTATATCCTCAGGTGCTTCCATACCACCTTTAATAGGTGCAGGTGTCTTGCTGGACTCAATCAATTTAAAAAGTTTGAATGAATTCTTATTAGAAAAAACAAGACCAGTCTCAGTATTAATATATTTCTTCATTAGTTTGATCTCATCAGAGACCTCTTCTAATGCCATAGATATAAGATTATTCTTGCTGACCTTTATCAAAGCAGAACCTGTCAGGTTCGATCGCATTTGTTGAAACTGTTTTGATGGCATACCATGGATACCTATCATTCCCACTACCGAATACTGTTCGATCTTAGCTTTAATGTCCTCGATCTCATCCTTTTTCCACTTGGGTATATGTGAAGTGTGGTGTACTATTTTGTCCATTTTATATCACCTTCACTACAGGTCCCATTGTAGTTTTAAGATAGATCGACTTGATATTTTGCTTGCCGTTAGCAAGTGTTTGTTCAATTCTGGAAATGATTGATTCAATATTCTCTGCCAACAACTTATTTTCCATATCCTTGCGTCCGATAGGAAGATGGAATGTAAGCCGGTCTTTACTGCGTACCCGAATAGAATTCTTAGCCTTTCTGATAATATCTTCAATATTCTTATCAGGCGTCAGAGGTACGGGCATCTTGCCACGAGGCCCTAATACAGGTCCGAGAGCTTTAGCAATAGAAGGCATGTAAGCGACCTCCGAAACAAAGAAATCAATCTCGTTTGCAAGGTTTCGAGCTTTTACCTTGTCGTCTTTTAATCCTTCTATATCATCCGGATCAATAATCATCTCAGCTCCGGAACCTACTGCTCTTTGAGCAATATCACCCTTTGCAAAAACAGCGATCTTGATTGATTTACCCAATCCATTAGGTAATAATATCTCTTCATCAATACGGTTTGCTGGCTGGCTCATATCAATATTCTTAAGATTGATGGCCAGATCAACGCTTTCAGAAAAATTACGTTGCGGAGCCTGCTCAATTGCTTGTTCTACTGCTGTTAATATTTGTTCAAATATCATATTTCCTCCCGTAGTATCTGCAATATATGCAAACGACCTGAAGATCTTCTACGGTTAATTAAGAGATTCTTTTTACTGTATGATAAGTATTTTAAACTATCGGTCAATAACCCTAACTTTCAAATAAATCATCGAATTTGCCATTATCAATAGCTTCCTGTGCCTGTCTGGGATCCATTTCTTCTACTGTTACACCCATAGGCACACACGAACCCAGAATCTCCTTTACTGCTGATTTAAAGCTATTCGCTAACAGATTATCCTGTTTCATCCTGGCCACTTTGATTGCCTGATCAATAGTCAAATTGCCAACGATCTCTGCTTTATTATCACTAGTTCCTTTCTCAAGGTTTAGCTCTTTTAAAATCAATGCAGAAGTAGGAGGTGTTCCGACTGTTATGGTATAATCCTTTTTATCATCAAAGATTATCTTGACCGGAACCTGCATCCCATTAAAATCTGCAGTCTTTTTATTGATCTTATCTACAATTTCTTTAATGTTTACACCCATAGGTCCAAGTGCCGGACCCAGTGGAGGACCTGGATTGGCCTGCCCACCTGGTATTAATGCTTCAACTATCTGTCCCATTTTTTTATTCCTCATGTTTACCAAATATGGTAAAAGTTAATATAATTATCATTTATTAGTCCTCTACTTCCCTTTTTAATACCCTGACATTATCGCCTCGAATGGTAATAGGTATGGGTACCATAGCCTCGAAAAGTTCTACTGTGATCTCTTCATGTGTCTCATTTACTCTTTTGACCCTGGCTTTTTCACCTTTGAATGGTCCGGATATCAACTCAACAATACTCCCTTCTGTAATCCCTATTACTGCCGTCTTTGGTGTAAGGAAATGTTCAACCTCTTTTAAAGTAGAAGCACCCTTTATCATACTTCGTGCATGAGGGAGTGTCTGGATGGTAAATTCTACCTCCTCAGGCGAACTGGCTTCTATTAATACATAACCTTTAAGTTCATCAGGTGCAAGGACAGCCTTAATATCCCTGTTCTCTTTTTTTGCCATCATCTCAATGAGATTGGCCACCGAACGTTCCTGATTAGCAGTTGTCTTTACTATATATATTTCAGTCTCTTCAATAATCTCATCGTTCATGTAGTAGCCACGTTATGTAAGTTTAGGAATTTCAGTCAGGAAGAAATATATTACAAACCCAATAAACCCTATGATAAGAATTCCTGCACCTGCAACTTTAGCAATCATTAGGAATTCCTCTCTTGAGGGTTTGCGTGTGAGTTTCAATATACGTGTGTATTCACTGAGTTTTAACGGAATAGAGGATGGAATTATTGTTTCATTTACCAAATATTTCACTTCCATCTGAATGGATTTTAAGCTATAATATTCTTATATATAAAATAAACCTTTGGAGTATATATAAAGTTATTTTACGAAGTCTATACCATATCGACTGGTAATATTACGACTATTGCCTTTGCCGTATATCTGTGGAGATTTTACACCGGTCACTACAAGCATAGTACGAACAGTATGTTCAAGATCAGGATCTATCTGAGCACCCCAGATAAGCCGTGCTTCTGGATCGATCCGGCTATATACTTCCTCAACTACATTCTCTGCTTCGGCAACAGTCATATCATGTCCACCTACTACATTGACAAGTGCTGAGGTCGCACCTGAAATATCCACATCCAAAAGAGGACTGCGCAGTGCTTTTTGAACGGATTCTCCAGCTTTATCCTCGCCGTCCGATTCACCTAATCCGATCATAGCCACACCTCCTTTCTGCATGACAGTTCTTACATCAGCAAAGTCAAGGTTGACCAATCCCGGTTTGGTTATCAGTTCGGTAATACCTTTGACAGCTCTCATCAAAACCTCATCCGAGACCTTAAAAGCCGCTTGTAGGGGTAATCTTGGAACTACTTCCAGAAGCTTATCGTTTGGAACTACTATGACCGTATCAGCCACATCCCTGAGACGTTCGAGTCCGGCTTCTGCATTAGAGCGCCTGACAGCACCTTCTACACCAAATGGTAGAGTAACCACTGCAATGGTCAATGCCCCTACATCCCTGGCTGCTTCTGCTACAACAGGTGCCGAACCGGTTCCGGTTCCACCGCCCAGACCACAGGTAATAAATACCATATCAGATCCATCTACAGCTGATATTATTTCGTCCTCACTCTCTTTTGCGGCATCCTCTCCGATCTGGGGCAAACTGCCGGCACCCAGACCCCGGGTCTTTTTCTGGCCGATCAATATCTTTCTCTCTGCCATAACATGCAAAAGATGCTGTGCATCAGTATTTATTGCATATAGTTCAGCACCAGCTATGCCTTCTTCAGTCATCCTCTGGATAGTATTAGAACCACTTCCACCGCATCCGATCACACGGATATTTGTTTTTAATTGTTGAAGTACATCTTCCAGTTCCTGATCGGACTGACCAATATTTATGATGTTTGGTGATATATCTTGCGTTCGACCTTCTGACTCTGCCCTTGTTATTGCCTCTTTTATGATGGACTCCATCCTTTATCCCTCAGTTTGTTGTTCTATTATTAACCTTAACATGTGTTTTTAACCCGTATAACTCTTTCAGTGATTACATAAACCATTTCCGGACTGATTACCTTATTACCTATTGTAATAGTTTCTCCTCTTGTGAGTGCGCCAAATTGGGGCCCTGATGTAATTCCCAGTTTTTTAGCAAGGTCCGGACTGAATTTTCTTCCGGTGAGGTATAGTATATCCTCATCCTTCACATAACGTATATCGTAGTGTTCTTTTAGTATATTAATGCATTCATTCATTAACTCATTTACTACTAAATTCGCATACTCCTTATCAATTCCAACAATAATATTCAAGAGGCGTCCATTATTATGCTCCACATAGACAATTTTTTTTCCTTTTAAAAAAGTCTCAATACGATCGCGATCAAATTTCTCTGCTTCATGCAAGAGCTCCTGACTAATAGCTGCCAGGTTCATTTTACTTGTATGATGATACATCTTAAGTTCATCTTTAATATGTTTAGTTATCCTGATACGTCCCGAAGAAGTGATTTCATTTACTATCTTTCTTAACTGTTTGTAGATTTGCCATGGTATACGGTCCATTTCCCGTATATCAGTCTCTCTTAGAATTTCATATCCCAGTTCCTCTATGATCCTATAAAGACGTTCACGTTGTTTGGTACTCATGGATTTTCTATCAAAATAAGCAAAATCCGCGTTTGAACATTCAAAGGCCTGTTTGATAATTTGATCATTCAACTCATCCAGTTTGTAGGAAGGGAAGATATGCCCGAAAGCTATAGTAGTCTCTTCGATCAGTTTATTTTGCCGGGTAGCATAATGATTACCTCCGAATCCTACAGCTATTGGTATATTTTCATTATCTGGAATACTACATGATATAAGTATTACATTTGCTACTATACGTCCTGCTGTGGAGTTTACCCAATCTGTCTGAGAACTGCCTATCTCTACGAATAGGGAAGGAATGTTCAGGTCACTTGGGCCGTGATGAGTACTCTCAATAGATACCTCGAAATCTTCTTTATTTGTAAAGGTTTTAAGATTATTAAATACAGAACGCATTACTTTTGGGGCTGCGACCGCTAATTCCATAGGATGTCCTCCGAATTTTGCTTCTTTTGTATTGCCTGTAGGATGCACTGTAAGTATGTGCCTTCCATCGTTACTGCGGTGTTTGGAAGCAAAGATCAAAATATGCGAATTAAAGCCGCATTCAACCAGCTTTCTGTCCAGGCCATCCTGATAGATATGCATACCTTCTATTTCCACAAGTCTGAAATTATTATATTCATAGACATTCAGTACATCCGAACATTTGAAATCTAATGGTTTCCACTCTTTGATCTTAAGCAGGTTATTCTTGATATTCTGACTGGCAGGGTCCTGTCTTGAACAGATTATATTTACTTTATCATTATTAGTTTGTATTGATGCTATTATGTATTCACCTCCTGCTAAATAGGAAAAATTTTTGTGGATGTCGGGTATTTGTGTGATATAGAATAGTCAGGACAATATGAAAAATCTATTTCACGCGAAGCATTAATGACATTATTCCCGGCCTGGCATCCTTCACAGGTTGAGGTTGAAAAGGAGACATACCCATAGGAGAGTCAAATAACTCTTTATTGGCCCTGTCATTTATTTCCTTAAATATCATTTTATAAGCAGTACAATGAGGATCAATACCATTTATTTTACCTTCAGTAGGTACTATGGCATTGTAGGGGCATCCACCTCGACAATATTTGATATAGGGACATTCCTTACATTCCCGGTCCACATATTCTTTAAATTCATGCATAAGCTTCCATGCATCAGACTTAGCAAGATCTTCAATGCCGGGATGGTCGTAAACATTGCCCATAACATATTCCGGCATGCCCACAAAGCGATAGCAAGGATAAATACTTCCCTCAGGTCCCACAGCAAAGGTATTCCCCATACAATCCACGAATGTACAGACAGAGCCCAGTCCGGTGAACACACATTTGCATAAATGGTCAATATTCATGACTTCGATCTTATCCATATTTTCCAGATATTTATCCAGAAGATAAATTAATAATTCTCCATATTTTTCTGGATCAAGTGCCCATTTTCCAGGGTTCTCACCACGTAAAGATGGTAGTGCGGGATGTAATTTAAGAGTTAAACCATTCTCAAGGAAAAAATTAAAAATATCTTCCTTGAATTCTACGGAATATGATGTGAATGTGGTGATGAATCGCACAGTAAGACCATTATCCCTGGCAATTTTATATCCCTGCATGGTCTTATCAAAGTATCCTTCTCCTCTTTGCAGGTCATTAAGTTCCCTGGGACCATCAATACTGGAACCAATAGGAATATCATACTCTGCCAGGATCCTGGCCAATTCAGGAGTAAGCTTCCAGAGATTGGTCTGCAGAGCAAAAGCTGGTTTGAGATGACTTAATCCCTCAGATAATAATGGCAGAGCTTTTTTGTAAAATTCCGCACCTGCCAGTAGCGGCTCTCCACCGTGAAAGGTAAAAGTAACCCCGTCATCCCTGAAATTCTTGAGCCATTTAACTACTTCTTCAATAGTTTCAATGCTCATTATCGGAGATCCTTCCTCTGAACTCCAGCAATAACTGCAATTGGAAGGACATCCTAGAGTAGGAACTAGCATTACGTGAAAATCCATAAAAATACCTTCTTTTGATTTTCTTTTAATCTTTAAGCTATTAATAGTTTTCTTGTAGTACATCAAGTATAACTTGATATATCGAAAATGTTCACTCCGTTCACATTTTCTAATCTTCGGCTCTTTTAAGAGCTTCAGTCAAGAAAATCCGACCGAAGGGAGGATTTTGTTCTAGTTCGAGAAACTTAATCCTCGAAGATAAAAACCTCTTCGATTTTTGATTCCAATATTTTAGCGATATCATATGCAAGTTTTAATGAGGGATTATATTTTCCTTTTTCTAAAAAAACAATGGTTTCCCTTCTTACACCTACTTTATTGGCAAGTTTTTCTTGAGTCAAATCATACTTTGCCCTTAATTCTTTCATTCTTGTTTTCATGGTTAAAAACCAATTTCGTCCTTCATTCTTGTATAATATAATTGAAATGCGATTTTTGAAACCATCATGACAGATAATAAAATCGCTAGGACTTCGAATACATTAAAAAGTGTTGGAAAGAAATGTAACACTATTGTCAATAATCCAATTGATATGATTGAGAGAAGTAATGAAATATCCGAAGACATTCCGGAAATTCTTTTAACCATTTCGTCTTTTTTCAATTCATCTTTATGCATCACTTTTCGGATAATGACGTTCAGGGATAATGCGATTCCAACAACAGCCATCATATTTCCTCCAACTATATCGCCGTAAAAGTATAGAATAACTGCAGAAATACCGAAAATAGCAATAAATGTCAACTGTATCAAGTTTGATTTTTTCATCTTCATCAATCCTCACTTTGTGGTCTATTTATAACATTAAGTAGTATATATCTAACATTCAACTATATAATCCTATCGTTTTCTTTAGAAATATATTACATAAAAATATTCACCTGCATAAATAGAAAAAAATTATTTCAAATATAGTTGCCGCCAGAGAACAAAATCCTCGCTAACACCCGGATTTTCTTGACTGAGGCTCTTAAAAGAGCCGAAGATTAGAAAATGTGAATAGAGTGAACATTTTCGATATATCAAGGAATACTTGATATACTAAAATAATAAAAAGGCTCAAGATCGATTGCGAAATGTTTATAAATTATGCAATATAACATAATGTTATGCAGCATAATATTCGGTTTATTGACAGGAAAGAAGAACTTGCATTCCTTGAAGAGGCATACAGGAAAGACAAAAGTCAAATGATAGTGATGTACGGGCGCCGGCGTGTCGGTAAAACATGCCTGTTGCAGAAGTTCATCAAAGGCAAAAAACATACGTACTTCCTTTGCACCAAAGGGAATGAGATTGAACAGATACGTCTCCTTTCAAGCTTTATAACCGAAAGTGTGGATGATGTGGCGCTTTCAGAATCACCATTCTCAGACTGGCGGACTCTTTTTATGTATCTGCACAGCAAGGTAGCAGATGAACGTTTTGTGCTTGTGATCGATGAATTCCCATACCTGATAAATGCAAATTCGGCAGTGACATCCATATTCCAGAAATACTGGGATGAATTCCTTTCAAGAACAAACATGATGTTAGTACTTTGTGGGTCAAGTATATCCATGATGGAACGCGAAGTGCTTGCCTACAAGAGCCCACTATACGGAAGAAGGACCGGGCAATGGAAAGTAGAACCAATGAAATTTGAGGACTGTCTTGAGTTCTTCCCAAAAAAAACAGACATGGAAGAGGCTATAAAAATTTATTCGATCACAGGTGGCATCCCTTTTTATCTTACCGAACTCGACCTTAGGAAAACAGCAGTGGACAATATACTCGAAAATGTAGCGAGAAAAGGCAGGATGCTCTATGAGGAAGAGGAATTCCTTATAAGGGAAGAGCTCCGGGAGCCTCTGACATATTTTTCAATACTCAGGTCAATATCTGCAGGAAACACAAAGCAGACCCGGATTGCAGATAACATTGGCATGACACCAACTACCCTGCCCAGATATCTCTCTACACTGGAAAGACTTGATTTCATTGAGAAGAATACGCCTGTGACAGATTACAGCAGGTCTAAAAAGACGGTCTACAGGATTAAGGACCATTTTATGAATTTTTGGTTTAGTTTTATCTATCCGTATAAAAGCTACATCGAAGAGGGGAACTATGCACGGTTTGGGAAAGTGCTGGACAGGGATCTCAACAAGCATATTTCGTTTATCTTCGAAGAAATCTGCAGGGATTTTTTCATAAAAGAGGGAGCTATGAACAGGTTGCCATTTGGTTTTACGAAGATTGGTATGTGGTATGGTCATTATAGAGATCAGGCAACGGGAAAACGAAAGGAGATCGAAATAGACATAGTGGCTCTGGACGATGACACGAACAAGATCGCATTTATCGAATGTAAATGGAAGAGTCTCAGTAAGAAAGTTGCACTGGATATTCTTGAAACATTGATGAATAAGTCAAGATCGGTTCAATGGAACAACAACAAGCGAACAGAATTCTTTGGTCTTGTTGCAAAAAGGATCGAAGGGAAAGATGCACTCAGGGAAAAGGGATTTGTCGTGTTCGATCTGGATGATTTCCATCCGGATTGAACAAAGGAGATTTCATGAAATGATTGGGAGTTACTCTTAGCACCTATGTGAAGTTATCCAAGCATAAATCCCCTATCTTGAAGTCACGACCCTGTGATGAATCACATATTTATTTATTCATCCATTCATTTCATTTTTTTCCACTGCTTTGAGTATCTTTTTTACTCCCTCTAAAACAATCGAACTTGTATTTTCCAATATATCTGGATCATTTATTTTCAGATATTTTGCAGATATCAAAAACGGCTCACAAATCTCAAAAACATCTTTGTGTTCTTTTTGGAGTATTTCCATGATGGTTATTGCAAAATCATATTCTGAATCCTTCAATAACTCAAAAATCGAAGAAACTATAATTTTTATTGTATCAATATTTTTTGTCTCCTTCAAAGATTTAGCAATTGCTTCAATATCTTCAACAGCCAATCCTGTATTTTTTTCTGTATTATGTGTCTTTGCAGATATTAAAAGTAAATTTATTTTATTATTGTTTATAATATTGTAATTTAATTTATCACCGATTTCCTTAATAATTTCCAGCGCCTTTTCATAATGTTCCAGCGCTTTTTTCAAATCTCCCTGTATCTGGTAGACATTGCCCATGTTGCCTAATTGGTTTGCCATGCCCTGTTTATTTCCAATCTCTTCGTTTATTTCCAGCGCCTTTTCATAATGTTCCAGCGCTTTTTTCAAATCTCCCTGTATCTGGTAGACATTGCCCATGTTGCCTAATTGGTTTGCCATGCCCTGTTTATTTCCAATCTCTTCGTTTATTTCCAGCGCCTTTTCATAATGTTCCAGCGCTTTTTTCAAATCTCCCTGTATCTGGTAGACATTGCCCATGTTGCCTAATTGGTTTGCCATGCCCTGTTTATTTCCAATCTCTTCGTTTATTTCCAGCGCCTTTTCATAATGTTCCAGCGCTTTTTTCAAATCTCCCTGTATCTGGTAGACATTGCCCATGTTGCCTAATTGGTTTGCCATGCCCTGTTTATTTCCAATCTCTTCGTTTATTTCCAGCGCCTTTTCATAATGTTCCAGCGCTTTTTTCAAATCTCCCTGTATCTGGTAGACAATGCCCATGTTGCTATAATCGCTTGCTATGCCCTTTTTATCTTCAATCTCTTCGTGTATTTCCAGCGCCTTTTCATGATGTTCCAGCGCTTTTTTCAAATCCCCCTGTATCTGGTAGACATTGCCCATGTTGCCCAATTGGTTTGCCATTCCTTCCCTGTTGCCACTCTCGGTATGTATTGTTAAGAGGTCTGTATACTCTTTCAATGCATCTTCAAATTTCCCAACGTCCATATACCGTTTGATCTGTTCAGAGATTATTTTCTCTTTTTCACTAACTTCTGTTATTGCATTTGATATTATTGAAATACTTCTTGCATACCCGTACGATTCTGAAAAATTTCCCATAGAATAATGATGCTGGTATTGTGAAGCATACGAAGATATCTTATCTTTCAATTCTCCAAGATCATACCATATCTTAAGAAAAGTAACTATGTATTCAATCCGACGCTTTAATACACCTAGATATCTCATCTGGTACCATATAACAAATAGCCTGTCCGAGATCTCATAAATGGTCTTTTTCTTCTTTACTTCCTGGGATTCTTTGATCTGCAAAATGTTCAAATCTTTTAATCTTTTAAATTGTGATGTTACCACATTTGGCTTCCAGCCTATCATTTTGGCAACGTCTGTCGGTGAAGCCACACCATCAGATAGCATTATAGTATCTATGATCTTTTGTTGCTGGGGAGCAAGGTCATCCATTCTATGCTTATAATAAGGGGTAAGGTTATCAAGAAGCCTATTAAATGTCTTGAGGACATCCAGTAGCGGTTTATCTTCTATAATCTCGTATAACATTAAAATAAGTCTCGGATACCCCCCGGTCAGGTCTGTGATAGCCTTTATTTTGTTCTTGTTCTCATCGAGTTTAATCTTATCATCAATTCGATCGAATTTTGCTCTTTTAAGAAGCAGTCTTTCAACTTCTTTATTATTGAGATTTTGTAGGTGGATTGTCTTGAAAAATCTGAAAAAAGCCTTATCGTATAAAGCAATCTCTTCAAAAATAGAAGTCGATGTACCAACAATCATTAAAAAGTTCTCAGTCATCAAAACTGACCTTAAATATTCTAGCTCTTTTTCTTCCCTGATTTTCTCAGCTAAGATCTTATCGATGTTATCAATTAATAACAGAAATTGTTTATTTTCTTTCTGGGAAATATCCTTCAAAATAGAAACGATCTTATCAAGTGATTCTTTATTCTTATATTGTTCAATTTCTTTCAATTCTTTGCGATATGTATCCCTATTTGTCTTTTCAAGTTGAGATGAATGGAAAATAATTGGGACCAGTTTTTACTCGGGCACAGTATTACTTTTTAAAAAAATCGTAGCGAATATTAAGAACAATGCCACTTATTTAGTTGGATATGCCTAAACTGCATAACCGAATTAAAAATCAGCTTGACTCAATATGCTATCCGTCATGGAAATATCTCTGCACAATAATCTCATTTTCAGAAGCATCTTTC
>JAIOQW010000206.1 GCA_021108405.1 Methanosarcinales archaeon | reverse complement strand
ATCGAAAATGCTCACTCCGTTCACATTTTCTAATCTTCAGCTTCTTCGAAGCTTCAGTCAATAAAATCCGACCGGAGGGAGGATTTTGTTCTCAGTGAACTACTGCTCGTTATCGCAAGGGGACTTCAAATCCTTAAAGGTATTCCCAGTTGCTCAGCCAGCAGTTTCATCTTTGGCGGATGTTCACGCCAGCGCCAGAACCCGTACTCAATATATCCTTTGGGAAGATTATTATCAAGCGCCCAGTTGTGCAGATACTTATCCCACCTGGAATACAGTTCAGGATATATTTGTTTGACCAAGCAGTGCTCTGCAATCAAAGCAGCCGGACATAACCAGCACCCTACACGTTCAAACCCTTTATCATACAGACTGTTATATTCCAATTCCTTCCAGTAGATATACAACCATACTTCAATAGCCCGCCAGTTCCGTATCGGATAGATATTCACCTGACCTGGCACTAAAGGATTTTCTTCTTTAGGGGGTATACGTGAGCGTGTGAATGATTCAAACCTGCGTTTACCGTCCAGGTTCAGATGGGGTTTTCCATCATGTTCATGGTTGATGGGGACCAGTTTACAGACATTACAGCACCATCTACAGTCCTTAGTAGGAGGTCCGAGCTTTTCAATATTTTCTAAAAAGGCATTCCCTGCTTTTATTTCGAATAATTCGATGTCCATATCCTTACAGACACGTTTCACATATTCAGGGTTATCCGGAAATTCCAGGCCGGTATTTATAAAATAGGCAGCCGGGGTATGCTTCAAAGCACTTCTGGCCAGGTCAAGCACAACCAGGCTATCCTTTCCGCCGCTAAATGATACATATATCGGTGTTTGGTTGTATTGCTTTTGGTTAGCCAGACCCCGGATAGTATTAACACAATCTCTACTCAATTGCTCCAGGGCAGGTCTATTGGCCTGTATTACTTCATCCATAGTAGCAATTCGTTCTATTAATTGGGATTGGGGGCCGGTTTTTTTAATCTTACGGATCCTGAGCGCCGGCGCTTTATTAGTATTATTATTTTTATTATCATTATTTTTATTATTATTGTTATTAATCTTAGTAATTTCATTCTCACCAAGTAGCGCTGTCCCTACACCCACCAACCGGGCATATTTGACAATAACTTCGTCTCCCGGTCTGATATCTTTCGAACACTGCCGGATCATATCCGATGGAATGGTCTTACCACTGAGATGTCTGCCTGCCTCGGATAGCTCAATTGTCCTGCGTCCGGTATATTGCGCCAGGATAGCGGCTCCCTCAATATTCAGGTCCAGCTTCCAATCAAGAATTGCAAGGTTGAAGTGCAATATACCGAGAAAAAGTCCATCCACGATCACCTGGTCTGTTTTATCATCACCGCCTATCTTGTTGAGTAGAATAAGCCTGCTCTCAAGAGGGTCAGTACCATACTCTGTTATTAATATATCATGGAGTATGGAACGTTCATATGGTGAGCAGAACCGTACATCTCCTGGCAACCCGAGATTTATCTGTTTTGTCTGTTTACTACATAAGCCGCACCGGGAAGTGATCAGTGGAATATTACAATTCATACACCAGTAGATAGGTGGTGC
This sequence comes from Methanosarcinales archaeon, assembly GCA_021108405.1. GTDB lineage: Archaea > Halobacteriota > Methanosarcinia > Methanosarcinales > Methanocomedenaceae > Methanomarinus. The sequence continues at coordinate 28,873 of JAIOQW010000206.1, read as the reverse complement.
AGGTCTATTGACCTTAGATCGTTTCTTATTGCTAGTATTAAGTGTCATTAAATTTTATTTGAGCATTGACTTGATAAATCCTAAAAAAGGAGGTGATGGTCTATCAGGTCTGCTCTTGAACTCAGGATGGAACTGGGTGGAAAAGAAGAAAATATGATCAGGTATCTCAGCAATCTCCATCCTGTTCCTGTTCCTGCCTGTAAATTTCATTCCTGCTGCTTCAATCTCATCTATATAATCAGGATTAACCTCATATCGATGACGGTGACGCTCGACAATCTGATCAACGCCATACAACCTGTACGCAAGACTTCCCTTAGTAAGCTGCGCAGTATAATCTCCCAGTCTCATAGTAGCACCCATATCCACCACATTCTCCTGTTCAGGTAGCAGGTCTATTACCGGATGGTCGGTTATTGAGAGTTCCGGACTATTGGCGTCGTGATATCCAAGTACATTTCTTGCAAATTCGATAACTGCTAATTGCATACCCAGACACAATCCCAGATATGGAATATTGTTCTTTCTTGAATAACATATGGCAGCGATCTTACCTTCAGTACCCCTCACACCAAATCCCCCCGGAACCAGTATTCCATCATACTGTGATAGAGTATGTACGGAATCCGGGTTGTTCTCTAACTCTTCTGCATCTATCCAGTTGGGTTTAACATTACATCCGGCCTCTATACCGGCATGTTTTAAGGATTCGCGGATACTTAGATACGAATCTTCGAGATCAGTATATTTCCCTACAATACCAACCTGGACCGTACCTGTGGCAGAACGCATAAGTTCTACCATCTTATCCCATATACGTAAATCCTGCTTTGGTTGTAATTCCAGCCTTGAAAGAAGATACTCAGCAGCACCTTCCTGTTCTAATTGCAAAGGTACCATATATATATCCTTAGCATCATGAGCTGAAATAACTGCTTTCGGAGGTACATCACAAAACAGTGCGATCTTTTCTTTTGTGTGCCCAAGTACTGGTTGTTTACATCTGGTTACAATAAGATCAGGATGCAGACCCAACTCCCGGAGTTCTTTCACAGAATGCTGTGTTGGTTTGGTCTTTTGTTCTCCCTGGGCATCCATCGGCACCAGTGTTACATGAATAAAAACTACGTCTTCTTTTGCTTCTTCATTATGCAATTGTCTGACTGCTTCTAAAAATGGCATGCTTTCAATATCGCCAACCGTTCCGCCTACTTCTATTAAACAAATATCAGCCCCGCTATTCTTAGCAACTTTTCTGATACGGTCCTTGATTTCATTGGTAATATGAGGAATGATCTGGACCGTTTTACCCAGATAATCACCTCTGCGTTCTTTATTGATCACTGCCTGATAGACCTTTCCAGTTGTGATATTATGGTCCCTTACCAGTTCGATGTCCAGGAAACGTTCATAGTTCCCCAGATCAAGATCCACCTCACCCCCATCTTTTAAGACAAACACTTCTCCGTGCTGGAATGGGCTCATTGTACCTGCATCAATGTTAATATACGGATCGATCTTGATGGCAGTTACTTCATAACCTTTATTTTTAAGTATCCGTCCCATTGAAGCAGCCGTAATTCCTTTACCCAGGCCGCTCATTACACCACCGGTTACGATAACATATTTCATAGTAATTTATCCCTAATATTTCTTTGACATAAAATGTGTACAGGCATATACCATCACTAAAAATATCAGAACTGATATTGCCATAGCACCATATAGCATATTTATATTCCAGAATGTATAGATGATCAATAGTATCAATATTACGATCAGAGCAACGACAGCATATAATTTAATGCTCTGGGAATTAATGGAGAATTGATCTTCTCTTTTTTTTCCAAGATAGTTCTTAACTACATGGACATGATCAGTAAGTCCGGTTTGGACTGATCTGTTATGTGATCCGGGAATGCTGAGACTTTCATCCGTATCGACCGTAGTTTTTATAATAGGAGATATGGATTTGATCCCGATATAGACATTGAATCCCTCTCTATGTGACCCATAACCAGTTGTTACTTTGATCTTCCCTCTAGCTTCTTGAGTGTCAAAAGGAAGTGAAACAACTACAGATACCCACTCCTGGCTAATTATATATGGATTATCATCTAAAAACCTTATATTCTTCTTCAAACTATCGCTGGCAGATAAATGCACATGAGTCGGATAGCCGTGATTGGTTATAGGAATCTCAAAACTACACTCATTACCGGGTTTAAGAGGAATAGTTATATCAGGAGTCGTAAATTCTATTGAATTGATCCTATGGCGATTAATGTGGATCTGTTGCACGGGAGAAAGACCTCTATTTATTAAACTCGTAAATCAGGAGGAAGCATATTGGGAATGCCTTCTTCGATTGGATAATACTCGTTGCATTTCTCGCAGAACAATGATCCTTTAATAATCTCTTTATCGTCTTCTTCATCTATGGTAAGCACAAGATCGCCTTTACACATAGGACAGCACAGGATTTCCATCAGTTCGGGTTTCACAATTATCAACTCTTAATTTATTATATTCAATTTAGTTAATGACATATATATTCATCAAATTATCGGTATTATTCCGGATTTGTATAGTCTCTAAAAGATTTCGCATCAAATTTCACTTTTAAGAACAAAATCCTCGCTAACGCTCGGATTTTCTTGATGGAATACCTGGTAAGAGGATCAATTATTGACTTCAGGTACTGTATAGATACAATCGCTTCTATTTTAAAATCTCTCGGTTCTCCCGGTCCCAGACTACTTCCTGTACCAGGAGAAATAATTACCGAAATAGAGGCTATTTCAATCCTTTCATGTGCAAAAGCCATGAGAGTTTCGCTAATACCATGTTTTCTTGCTGTACATATTTTATAAAAATATATCTCAAGTAAATGCGAACGAAATGAGCATTTTCTTGTACTATATCAAGTTATACTTGATGTACTATGAAAAAAATATATATAATCCACAGGGTATTTAAAAAGAAGTGAGGTATAATATTATGAGGAAAATGAGCACGAAATTAGAGTTGTTCGTGTTGTTTGTGTTCGGGGTGGCCGTTGGTGTGGCAATTACCTGTGTTTTCGGGCCGTTCTGTGACGTTCATGTGCATGTCCTGGAAGGCTATATAAACGCTGTGAACCAGGATGGGACTGCAATTGGCCTAACGATAGAGCCAGGAGGGCACGAGGAGGCGTATATAATCACCGGTGCCACGTGGCGGGAGCATGGCGGTCCTTGGTATGATAGTTTTCCTACTTGTCTTGAGCCTTTGACAAGTGGTCAAAAGGTGCGCTTGGGTGTTGTGTATACTGCTCCCACAAATGGGGGGCCTGGAGGACCGGTCGTTGTCTGGATGGAGTGTCTCGACTAGGTGATGACCCGATGCATCGATTGGCCCTCGTTGTTTCCTCATAGCGGTGTTCAGATAGTTTATACCTGCCTTATCACAGCTTTTACAGGTGGTAGGATGGGTATGGAGTGAAATAGTAAAAGCTGCGCCAACCGGCTGTGGCCGGACGCAAAATGTCGCATAGCTGCGAGTCGTTGTAGGGCGTTTGAATAAACCGAGAATAGTTGTAAAGAAAATAAAAGGAAAGTTGAATTATGGACAACGTAGTATATCTTGATTACAAGGCAAAATAACTTGAAAATCTACAAAATGGAAATATGGATGATTGGTTACCTGTTGAGAATATTGACAAAGTAAAAGTATAACAATGGAACCCCTAAGGCACAATGGATAAAGCTATTAGAAGTATTATTGGTATTAGTATTGCAATTTTGCCAATCAATATAATAATGATTTGGTATAGGCTAACACAGACTAAAAATTTCTCAACCACAGATATGACTGTTTATCCATTAATTTTTGGTGGTGGAATTATAATTCTCATTCTTTTACTAAATAAATATTTTCTAAAAGACACATTTAAAACAACCTTTAATTCAGGAAAAGGGACTTGGTATTGGGATATTTTAATTGGTATTGGATTAACTGTAATCTATTTTGGTTTATTCTTTCTCACAAGAGCAACAATTTATCAATGGATACCAAGAAACCAACCACTAAATACTGAATTGATTAACACAATGGTTGATTTAGGAAACAATCCGCTGCTAATGATTATTTGGTTTGGTCCTGTTCTATGGATAGGCATTTCACTTTTTGAAGAACTATCCAGAACTTTTTTACTTAAATGCTTGTGGAATATAAAAGAGAATAAGGATTGGTATATTGTAGCAATATTTTTAGCTTCAACTCTAATCGGAGTAGCTCATTTATACCAAGGTCTTGCAGGAATAATCTCAATTGGAATTAAAAGTGTGATTATGAGTTTTTACTTTTACAAATATCGCAGGTCGTCGCATCAATAAAGTCGAAGAATTGGCATCACAGTTGATCAATGAATTTCCTGGTAAACGAGTCCTGGCACGATATGCGGATGCATCGGATTATGAATCTTTAGTCGCAGCTTTTAAGGGTGTTACAATAGTAATAGTCGCTTCTACAACGACTAAGTATGTTAAACAGGTTGCACAAGCAGCTATTGATGTAGGAATAGATTATCTGGATATTCACTATCAACAAAATATAGTTCCAATACTCAACGCATTGACCCCTTCCATAAAAGAAGCCGGCCGTTGTTTTATTACCCAGGCAGGTTTCCACCCTGGTTTACCTTCCGTTTTTGTGCGTTATGCTGCGCCAAATTTTGATCTATATAAGAAAGCAGTCATCAGTACGGCAATGAATGCCCGAATTGAAAATTCGGAACCTGTGTATGAAATCCTTGATGAGATTGTGGATTGGAAACCTGTCAAAATAAGACTTGCGGCTGAATATAACGATGCTTATTATTTTACAGCCATACCGGTAGTGGCGTGCATAGCTCAATATCTGGATGGCAGCATTGTAAAACCAGGACTTTGGATGATGGGGCACGTTGTAGATCCTGTTCGATTGATGAATGATATGGAGCGTATGGGGATTAAAATACAGATGAAGGTTACAAAGGAAATCGTAACATGAAAGGAGGAATTTAAAATGAGCACATCTAAAATAAGGAAGGATATTGAAATAATAAAAAGAAAAGGTGAAAAAAATGGATTCAAACAGAAAGATTGCAATAATTGTGGGAGTATTATTTATTGAAAAGGTTTATCCGCTGGATGTTGGCGAGGCTGTAACTCTGGATGGCGTTACAATTGAAGGACTCAAGGCCGTGCACGGTCCTTTGATTGTTAAATTCTTGGGGAGCATGGTTAGCATATATCATAACAGCAAGATATCCTTCTTTGGCAAATAAACTAATTCTTATCGGCAGTGGTCCATTTAAAAAATGTGGGCATTCACCCTGGAAAGAACAATATGCTAACAATCGATTTTATATAATAATAAAAGAAGAAATAGATACTATTCGATATACTGCCAAATTGTAAGTATATACGAACTCAGATATACCGGAGTTGTGCGAAAAAGCGAGCTAAGACATGGAGAAATAAAATGAAACAATGGTATGAAACACTATTTGAAGACTATGGTAAAAAATATGATAATGAAAACTTTACACAAGGCACAATTGGTGAGTGTGATTTCATCGAAAAAGAAATTAATTATGATAAATCGCTAAGAATTATTGATATAGGATGTGGAACTGGCAGACACTCGATCGAATTAACAGAAAGGGGATACAAGGTTATTGGAATTGATTTGTCAGAATCACAATTGGAGCAAGCAAAAGTAAAAGCAAAAGCTCAAAACCTGCAAATAGATTTTCAGAAACATGATGCAAGGAATTTGCCATTTAAGAATGAATTTGATTTGGCAATAATGCTTTGTGAAGGAGCATTTCCATTAATGGAAACAGATGAAATGAATTATGAAATATTAAAAAATGCTGCAAAGTCTTTAAAGAATTCTGGCAAGCTGATTTTTACAACACTAAATGGATTATTTCCACTATATCATTCAGTTGAAGAATTTTGCGCATCAACAACGGAAGAAGAGAATGCGACCTATAGAAGTAATACTTTTGATTTAATGACTTTCCGAGATCACAATATTACCACAGTAGAAGATGATTTTGGGAATAAGAAGGAATTGGAATGTAATGAAAGATATTATGTACCATCTGAAATTACATGGTTATTAAAAACATTAGGCTTTAAAAAGATTGATATTTATGGCGCAAAACTCGGAGCCTTATCAAGAAATGATAAACTTACAACAGAAGATTTTGAGATGCTGGTTATTGCTGAAAAGTAATAGCTTGCTCCATCGCACAACAGCAGCTACACGACTCCGCTTCGCTTCTCAAAATACAAAAAGGCTTAGGCGTTAGTTGCAATATAAAAAAAAAGGAAAACATATATGAATGAAAAATTATTTGCAAATAGGATGGGTACTTCCCATAAGTCGTTTATCAGGGAGATACTAAAGGTTACAGAAGATCCAAATATCATATCATTTGCAGGTGGACTTCCAAATCCTGAATTCTTCCCTGTGAAAGAGATTACAAACGCATCTTTAAGAGTTTTAGAGGAAAACGGCAAAAATGTTCTTCAGTACAGTACGACTGAAGGTTATTTGCCTTTTGCGGATGCAAAAGATGATAATTAAACGAGCAACGATTGATGATGCACAGGAAACACTTATTCTTCAGAAACTGGCCTATCAAAGTGAGGCTGAAATTTATAATGATTATAATATTTCTCCATTAATTCAGACATTGGAAGAAATGAAAGATGAATTTAAGGATAAATATTTTCTTAAAGCTGTAGTTAATGGAAAAATAATTGGTTCCGTAAGGGCATTTGTAAAGGAAGAAACATGTTATATCGGAAGGGTTATTGTTCATCCCGATTTCCAAAATCAAGGTACTGGCACAAAACTGATGGATAAAATCGAAAGTTTGTTCAGTGATGTTAAAAGATTTGAACTATTCACCGGGCATAAGAGTAAACCAAACATTTATCTTTATCAAAAAGTCGGATACAGGATATTCAAGACTGAAAAAATTACCGAGAATTTAGAGCTAGTCTATTTGGAAAAAACATTAGCAATAACACCTAACAGCAGATAAAAGGGTAATTAAAGATTTCCCCAAATTGCCTTTAGCAACTTCTTTTACATCTGACAACAGAGAGTACCAGGCTCTGCTTATATAGAATTTCGTATAAGTAGATATATATTCCATTCTATGGAATAATACTTATTTCAGTAAGTAATATTGGAAAGAATACAGGAATTATTAATAGTATATCAAATATAACTTGATATATCCAAAATGCTCACTCCGTTCACATTTTCTAATCCTCCATTCCTTTGGAATGTCGGTCAAGAAAATCCGAGCGTTAGCGAGGATTTTGTTCTTCACATTTAGGTAGATAAAAATGTCTATATTCATTAGGTGGTTTCCACCATCCTGGTTTCAAATAAGATACAAAGACAAAGTTATTTATATTGATCCTGCCTGGATGAGAACTTTATTTACTAATTATCCAAAAAAAGTGGAATTCAGTAAATGGCCTGATCCAATTGATGGGTTGCCAGATAAGGATTTAGAAAAAGCTGACATAATCCTGATAACACATCACCATAAGGATCATTGTAAGATGGTAACAGTAAATAGACTAAAGAAAAAGGATACTTTAATAATTGCTCCTGAACACTGTCTTACAGAATTAGGTGAAGATATAACAATAATTAGACCAGAGGAGGAAATATCTTTTGGGAATACTCTTGTTAAAGCCATTGATGCATATAATACTCCTGAAGGAAATTCTACAAGAAAGATTCACAAAAAGGGGAAATGCGTTGGATATCTAATTAGTATGGCTGGCAAAAGAATTTATCATGCAGGAGATACGGATTTTATTCCTGAAATGAAAAAACTTGGGGAGATTGATGTGGCTATGCTTCCTATTGGGGGAACATTTACTATGGATGTTGAAGAGGCTGCCTGTGCTGCATTAGCAATTAAGCCAAAAATTGTTTTACCTATGCACTATAAAAAGAAAGGAAATACTCAAGAGTTCAAGAAAAAAGTGGAGGCAAAAACAGAGATTAAAGTTATTGTATTAAAAATAGGAGAAGTTTATGAGTTATAGGAGAAATATGGCGAGGTTCGGAAGATGAATAGGGTTGAACATACAGTTTCTTGTTTTAAAGAGGGATTTAGCTGTTCTCAAGCATTGCTTTTGACTTATGGGGTACAATTCGGTTTAAGCCGTGAAATGGCCTCTACCGTTGAAAACGGTGAGGATAGTTTTGGTGGCGGACTGGAGGATTAGAAAATGTGAACAGAGTGAGCATTTTCGATACTGAAGCTCCGAAGGAGTTGAAGATTAGAAAATACGAAGTATTTTCGATTCAAGTTATACGTGATATACTATGAAAAAAGAGGACAAATTCGACTTTAAAGAGTTATCTTCATCGCTGATAATCGTGTTTTCATTCTGGATCGTTGCTGTAGTTCTGTGGCGATCCACCGGCGATATCTTCTATCTATTTAATTTTCTATACATCGGGACAGCGATCGGAATCGGTACCGGGTTTTACTCTGCTCTTCCAAGGAAGAAAAAGTCATTGGGTCGCAAGCTGACTTTGTTTCTCATCGGCGGGTACATGCTTCTCTTCCTGGGTCTTTTGGAATTTGAGAATATGCAGATCGAAGGCTTCTTTTTTTACCTGCTGGCTGGATTTTTCTCTGGTTCTGTTATCCATTACCTGGTAGCGAAAATTTTAGGTCCGATTTTGTTTAATCGAGCCTGGTGCAGTTGGGCATGCTGGACTGCAATGGTACTGGATTTGCTTCCATATACGCGCAGCAGCGGGCGTATTCCCGGGAAATGGGGCTGGCTGCGTTACATGCATTTCATTTTAAGCCTTGGCATTGTGCTTTTGCTCTGGTTTGGATCAGGATACCATGTTGAAAGTAAAAGCATTACTGAACTGTACTGGCTTCTTGCCGGCAATGTTATTTACTACTCCATTGGCATAATACTGGCTTTCTGGCTCAAGGATAACCGTGCATTCTGCAAGTATGTCTGCCCGATACCCACAATTCTCAAGATCACGTCTCGCTTTTCACTGCTCAAGATTCGAGGGAATAGCGAAAAATGCAACGAGTGCGGGGCTTGCATGAAGACATGTCCGATGGATATTCGGATCACTGATTATACCAGCAATGGACTCCGTATTCTATCTACGGAGTGTATTTTATGCCAGACCTGTGTCAATACATGCCCTACAGGTGCTCTGAAGGTATCTTTCGGTTTGGATATTGGGGGTAAAGAGTCATTGAATGAACGAAAGTAGTGGAGAGAAAACAGAGGAGATATAAAATGTCAAAAGAAATTAAACAAACAGAAGGAATCGTGTGCTTTGAGCAAAAGCAGATCGGAGTTATTCGAACTCCATATACTGATAATGCACCGTATCAGCCAGTGGAGGAAGATGAAGGAGATTTCCGTATAGTAGTTGAGCCCCAATATACTGATGGACTCTATAAACTTGACAAATTTCGCTATATCTATGTTATTTATTATATACATCATGTAAAGCGAGAGCCGTCAATGATCGTGTCACCTCCATGGGCTGGTGGTGAAAAGGTAGGCATGTTTGCAAGCAGGTCTCCTGTTCGCCCGAATCACATCGGGCTTAGCATTGTTCGTATAAAACGCATCATAGATAACGAGATTTTAACATCTGGCCTGGATGCGTTCGATGGAACCCCGTTGCTTGATATCAAGCCATATATAAATGATCTGGATGTAAAATCCGATGCTAATTATGGTTGGATCGAAGAGATGGAGGGGCATGAACATCTTTTTTTACATATTAAGGGTATTCCCCATGATTATTAGTATCCATTTCAAATAAGAGGGTAAAAATGATAGCCACAGAGGTCACAGAGAGCACAGAGATAAGAGTTGGGGACGGAAAAGGCATCTCTTGCTCTCTGTGGTAGAAAGTTATAAAAAACAGATACGGTTTAGTATAAAATGGTTAGTTTATAGTTTATACCATCATTCAGGCACTGTACCATTTTCCAGTTATTTTTCAGACACGGATTTACACGGATTTACACGGATTTACACCGATTTGATTTTGATCAAATACCTTCTATCACAAACTTAATGGAATCCTATGATATCGACCACAACAACCTTAAATCCGTGTAAATCTGTGTTACCTGCACGCCCCTTAGGCGTTGCAGGCATTCAACTCCGCAGGAGTTGAATGTATCCGTGTCTATGTAATTATCGATTTAAGTAATCCTCTATTGAAATAACTGGTTTTTAGGATAGTGCCCATCATTCAGTTATTTCTCTTACCGCTAACTATTATCGAGTATATTTTCTTAGTTGTTAAAATCCTGCTTTACAGCAAGAAACATAGTATCAGTGAAGTGCACTCCAAAGTACCCAAAACAGATATATCACTGCATTCCAATCTATAAAAAGAGGTATACATAATGCAAAGACATCTTATCCAATCCGACCCGGCTATCATGATGGGCAAACCTGTAATTACAGGTACGCGTATTACAGTAGAATTAATCCTGGAAAAACTTGCTGCTGGCGAAAGCATTGAACAGATCATCGAGGAACACCCACGCCTGACAGAAGAAAAGATCCGAGCTGCGTTAGCATTTGCGTCAGATGCATTGCGAGCGGATGTGATCTATCCCATTACGAGGCAGAAAAGTGAAGTTCCTTGCTGATGAGTGTGTAGATAGACAGATTGTAAATCGTCTCAGGAGTGATGGGCATACTGTGTTATGCGTTGCTGAAATGGAACCAGGGATTTCTGACCTGGAGGTTTTGGATATGGTTAATCAGGAAGATGCGATACTGTTAACGGCAGATAAGGATTTTGGGGAACTGGTATTTCGTCAGGATAAAGTTGCACCTGGCATTATTCTTGTCCGTCTTGCTGGATTATCACCCGCAACTAAAGCAGAGATTATCACCGCTGTTATCGAAGATCATCTGGCAGAACTTCTGCGGTCATTCACGGTAATTATGCCTAATAGGGTAAGAATTCGTCGAAAATTTATCTACGATTGATGAAAGTATCAGGTAAATTATTGCAGTAAGTGATTTCGAAATCGATAATGAATATTATAAATTAAATGTATTTTTTCCATGATACTTCGGTCGTTATCGATTGCTCCTGGATATAGGGCTTGAGAGCCTTTAAATAAAATAGCTGAACATTGAGACTGGAGGGTTACTTACTGATCCAACTTGAACACATCGAAGCTATTGAAAAGCGCCTCTGGAGCGCGGCAGACACAATGCGGGCCAACTCCAACTACGCCAGTAACGAGTACTTCCTACCAGTAATGGGGCTGGTGTTTCTCAGGCACGCCTACAGCCGCTACCTCGCTGTGAAGGATGGTATTGAGGCTAACCTTCCCACTCGCGGCGACAAGACGCGGGCACTGACCAAGGAAGATTTCTCCCGTCAGAGCGCTATCTTCCTTCGGCCCAATGCGCAATTCGATCATTTTGTTGCCCTGCCCGATAGCGAAGACCGCGCCAAAGCCATCATTAAGGCGATGGAATCCATAGAAATCGATTACGACAACCTGCGTGGCGTGCTGCCTAAGAGCGAATACCAGGAACTGGACAACGATGTACTTGGACAACTCCTTCGCACCCTCAACCCAGACGAGCTAAAAAAGGTTTCAGGCGATGTTTTCGGCCGCATTTATGAGTACTTCCTCACCCAGTTCGCAGACCAGAAGGCACATGACGGCGGCGAGTTCTTCACGCCTGTCTCGCTGATCTCGCTTATCGCCCATGTGCTCGACCCCGAGAGCAGCACGGTGCTGGACCAGGCCTGCGGCTCAGGCGGTATGTTCGTGCAGAGCGCCCGTATTGTGGAGGAACACGGCCAGAACCCCACCGACCGCCTCACCTTCCGTGGACTGGAGAAGAACGCCACCACCATTCGCCTGGCCAAGATGAACCTGGCCGTACACGGCCTCGAAGGCGACATCCAGAAGGCTATCACATACTACGAAGACCCCCATGAACTGGTCGGCAAGGCCGACTTCGTGATGGCAAATCCACCTTTCAACGTCGACGAGATAGACGCGGACAAGGATGTAACCCGTACCCGTAAGGACGCTGATGAGGCACGCCAACGAGCCGTCGGGCAGCTCAAGCAGGTGCGCGACTTCTGGCGGCAGGCACACTGGCTCACCGAGCGGTTTCTAGAGGCAGAGTTGTGTGATGTGGAGGGGCTTGTTAAGCTGGTGGATCATACCGAGATCGAGGCAAACGACTGGAGCCTGACCAGGAAATTGTGCAAGGGTCGCTTGCACAAATTACCTGGTATCACAACCTGGCTTTGCTAGAAAAGTGTCAAAGCCCAGATGTTCGGTTATGGTATGCCGCTAAAACCATCGAAAACGGATGGAGTCGTAATGTTCTCACAGTTCAGATAGAGATGTGTCTCCACGAGCGACAAGGCAAGGCACTTACTAACTTTAACGATGCCCTTCCGCCTACTGACTCTGACATGGCTGCACAGGTATTCAAAGATCCCTACCTGTTTGATTTTCTGGGAGCCAGTTCCCTTTAACTGTGGGCGATAAGGAATATTTCATTGATCTGCTGCTCTACCACCGCCGCCTCAAATGCCTTGTTGCTATTGAACTCAAGATTGGTGAGTTTCAACCGGAGTTAGTGGGTAAGATGCAGTTTTATCTGACCGCATTGGATAGGCAGGTGCGCGAGGTGTCCATTGGTAAGCTGCCTGTGGAGGGGATATGGTAGGGGTGGCTGTGGGGGTGATGCTGGAGATCGGGATTGTGCAGTTTAGGATATCAGTGGTTTGAATAATCATCCCATCTTGTTGGTGGTCAGGAAGACGCCGTGCTCATCAAAACAATCACTTATCAGACTGTCCCAAAAGTCCAAAAAATGAAAATTTTTGACCTTAGTTCTTGATTTAAAGGCTTAATTCACCTCCTTTTTCATGGGAATTTTAGTTTTGAGACAGCCTGTTATGTATTGTCCACCAGGGAGAATTATACACAAGTAGCTAAGAGATCAAGAGTAGATAGTTTAGTTATTTGCGAAAGATTATTTTAATCATGAAGTCGTTTTAAACTACTATGATAGTATCTACAAGGTACTACTGTTGTCTCTACCGTAGGTGATTACATGTTGAAAATTGTGAAAACAAAGCTCCAGGAAGATACTGCCGGCAAGATTGATGAACTTGCAGACGAGTCTCACATCGACACATCGACGCTACTTAGCCAGCTTATTGAACATGGCCTAAAGATTGAACTTCTAAAGCGTTCTACCCAATTGTATGCTGAAGGAAAAGTATCGATGTGGAAGGCTGCCCAGATGGCTGGTGTTAGCTTCTATGAAATGATGACAGAAATAAAGAAACATGGAGTGCCTCTTCAGTATGGAGTGGAAGATTTTGAATCAGATATTAAAACGCTTAAGAAACTTGAGAGTAATATCTAACACTTCTCCTTTGATCTATCTATCTAAAATCGGTAGATTGGACCTATTGCACCACATGTTTGACACAATATATATTCCCAGTGCTGTGGTGACGGAAATACTTCGTGGGAAAGAGCTGACATATGGATTTGCAAGTGCTATAGAAGTGGAAGACGCTATAGAGAATGGGTGGATAAAAGTCATAGAATTAGAATCAGATGAAGATGATTTGGCAGAAAAGTATTCTCATGATCCAGGTATTCATCTGGGCGAATCTGAGGTGCTTTCCATAGGAAAAAAATTTGATTTATTATTGCTGGACGATCTGGGAGCACGCACCTTTGCAAAAGCACTCGGATTCGATATAGTAGGAACGATTGGAGTGATTTTGCACGCTTATGATAGTGAATTGATATCTTTTACAGAGTTCGAAGAATGTATGGACGATCTGGAATACTATGATTTTTGGATACATCCTCATCTTAAACGAAGGATAATAGCAGAAGCTGAATCTATCAAATTTAGGCAGGAACACATTGATAAAAAAGGATTGAATGAATAATTGTAGAATAATATATTATGAAAACCATAACATTAGAAGAAGGACTTGATACTGCTTATCCCATTCTGAAGGAACAGAAAGCAATGTTAGTTTTGGATTTATGCCAAGAAATAGTCGAAAAAGTAAAAGCAGATGCTGGGTTTAGTTATGCGGAATTTTGTGATGCTGTAGAAAAGGATACAAGATATCAGGTTATGGCAGGCCAGATTGTTGGAGTAGCCAGAAAGCATCAAGATCAAGAATTTCAAAACAGCCTTTTGAATATCAACGAAAAAACAAATAAAGGCATGGACTTTACAGGAACTTGGCATATCTATGAAATGAAAACATGGGATGAAGATTATTTTAATATGGAAGTGCAAGCTTATATTAGGATAGATTCGAACAATCTTGGAGATTTTCAATTTGGTTTAGTTTCAGGATGGATAGATGGAAAACTTGTTGATTATGCAGATGGAGAAAGGTTTGAATTTACTTGGGAAGGAAACGATGAATGCGACTCAGCCTGTGGTAGTGGTTGGATTAGAATAAAGGAGGAAGACTTATTAGAGGGCGAATTTAGAATTCATCTAGGAGATGATTCTACATTTTTAGCAAAAAGAGCAAAGTAATAAATCTAATCTGAAAAATGATTGAAAATATAGATTATAGTACAACAAGAACAATAATTCATATTCATTAATAATTTAAATAATTTAAAACGCAACGTCATATAAAACGGTGAAAATAATATTTTAGACCAGACACATAACCAAAGATGGTGATAACACTGAAAACTGAAGAAGACGAATTCGAATACAGCGTGATAAAACCAACATCATTTTATTCGAGTGAACATGAAAAAACAAAACTAAACTGGTTCTGCTATGAGTTGTCTGTTGGTTTCTTTGACGAGATTAAGAAAGATCATGGAAAGCGACTAAAGAAATATAAAATCGATGACAAAGCCATTGCTGAGTTTTCAATCTTTATCTCAAGGAAGATGAAGGGTATTATCCTCCAAAAACTAGCCGGTAAAATCGACAATGTATACATTTCATATGAAATGGTTGAATTGTTTTTTCCAACTCTTAATGATAAACTGGTTAATAAAATACTTGATACAATTTTTAAAGTGTGGGATGAACAACTTAGTTTTTGTGGAATATGTCCGACCCGTTGTATAAGTGAAAAGGATGCATATTGTACCATGTTCGATGACCAGGATTTTTGTCTGTGAGGGGGGTAAGCAATTGCAACAAACGACCGCCACTTCCTATAACGGAGTGTATCTGGCTACGTAGTGTTGTGCGAATCGGCTGGGCGCGGAGATACTTCGGTCGTTATCGTTTGCTCCTGGATACGTGGTTTGAGAGCCTTTAAATAAAATAGCTGAACATTAAAACTGGAGTGTTACTTATTGATCCAACTTGAACACATTGAAGCTATTGAAAAGCGCCTCTGGAGCGCGGCAGACACGATGCGTGCCAACTCCAACTACGCCAGTAACGAGTACTTCCTACCAGTAATGGGGCTGGTGTTTCTAAGGCACGCCTACAGCCGCTACCTCGCTGTGAAGGATGGTATCGAGGCTAACCTTCCCACCCGCGGCGGCAAGACACGGGCACTGACCAAGGAGGATTTCTCCCGGCAGAGCGCTATCTTCCTTCGGCCCGATGCGCAGTTCGACAATCTCGTGGCCCTGCCCGACAGCGAAGACCGCGCCAAAGCCATCATCAAGGCGATGGAATCCATAGAAGTCGATTATGATAACCTGCGCGGCGTGCTGCCTAAGAGCGAATACCAGGAACTTGACAACGATGTACTCGGACAGCTCCTGCGCACCCTCAATCCCGACGAGCTTAAAAAGGTATCAGGCGATGTTTTCGGCCGTATTTACGAATACTTCCTCACCCAGTTCGCAGATCAGAAGGCACATGACGGCGGTGAGTTCTTCACGCCTGTCTCACTGGTCTCGCTCATCGCCCATGTGCTCGACCCCGAGAGCGGTACTGTGCTGGACCCGGCCTGCGGCTCAGGCGGTATGTTCGTGCAAAGTGCCCGTATTGTGGAGGAACACGGCCAGAACCCCACCGACCGCCTCACCTTCCGTGGACTGGAGAAGAACGCCACCACCATTCGCCTGGCCAAGATGAACCTGGCCGTACACGGCCTCGAAGGCGACATCCAGAAGGCTATCACATACTACGAAGACCCCCATGAACTGGTCGGCAAGGCCGACTTCGTGATGGCAAATCCACCTTTCAACGTCGACGAGATAGACGCGGACAAGGTCAAGACCGACCCGCGCCTACCCTTTGGCCTGCCTGGTGTCAATAAGAAGGACAAGGTCTCGAACGGCAATTATGTCTGGATTAGCTACTTCTACAGCTACCTGAATGAAAATGGGCGGGGCGGCTTCGTCATGTCGTCGCAGGCATCCAGTGCCGGAGGCAGAGAGGCAAAGGTACGTCAAAAGCTGGTCGAGACCGGCGACGTGGATGTGATGGTCGCCATTCGCTCGAACTTCTTCTACACCCGTACCGTGCCATGTGAGTTATGGTTCCTGAACCGCGACAAGCCTGAGGAACATCGCGATAAGGTGCTAATGATCGATGCACGGAATATCTACCGCAAGGTTACACGCAAAATCTATGACTTTAGTCCTGAGCAGCAGCAGAACCTGCTGGCTATTGTCTGGCTCTACCGCGGCCAGGCCGAGAAGTATCTCGATCTCGTTTCTGGCTACTGCCGTCGCAGCCTCGATGAATGCGCGGGTTGCTTCAGCACCAAGAACGAAAGCGGCGAAGACATCCAGCCGTTGCCGGACTTTACCGCTGCACTCGATGCCCTGACTGACACTATGCAACCTTTCCTTGACACGCTGGCAGATGACAGTGCACATTCCGAAGTGCAAAAGGAACTGGCTAAGGTCCTACCTGTTTTCAATACTGACGTCGAGGCATTCCAGCAAGCCATTTCCGAACAGGAAACGGCGTGGGAACAGCAGAAGACTACTAACGGCGACCTCAAGGAGGCAGTCGACCGCCTCGCTCCGCTGGCTGATTCGAGCCACGACCTGATCAAGCAGACCGACCTGCTCTATAAGCTCGCATCTCGTCTCATTGAGACCTGCGAAAATGAGTGTAATGCCAAAGCGAGCGATGTTTGGGTGGGCAAGGATGTAACCCGCACCCGCAAGGCTGCTGATGAGGCACGCCAACGGGCCGTCGAGCAGCTCAAGCAGGTGCGTGACTTCTGGCGGCAGGCACACTGGCTCACCGAGCGCTTTCCAGAGGCAGAGTTGTGTGATGTGGAGGGGCTTGTTAAGCTGGTGGATCGGACCGAGATCGAGGCAAACGACTGGAGCCTGACCCCGGGTCGCTATGTTGGTGTTGCCCCAGAGGAAGAAGATGATGATTTTGACTTTGAGGAAGCTATGCGTGATATTCACGTGGAGTTGGAAGATCTCAATGCTGAGGCGGTAACGCTGGCGGCGACCATTAAGAAGAACTTCGAGGAGTTGGGGATATGAGCAAACTTTCCGGGCGGTTGCCTGACAACAACAACAAAAAACTCGCACAACTGGTGCGAGAATTTGTGCAAGGATTGCTTGCACAAATTACTTGGTACCACAACATTATGGCAGGTAGCAAAGACAATCTGGAAAGTGAGTTCTACATTGCATACCACAATTTAACAAAAGTGCAACGCACCGTTGCACAAATTCCATGGCGCAGCAATCTTGCGTTGCTCAAGAAGCTGGAAGACCTCAATGTTGTGGCGGCAGTGCTGGCGGCGACCATTAAGAAGAATTTTGAGGAGGTGGGAGTATGACCAAACTCTCGAAGCGATTGCCTGTCGACAACGAAAAACTCCAACCACTGGTTGGAGAAATTAGTTGGGGTAAGAATCTGATTTTTATAGCAGGTGGTAAAGACAATCTAAAGTGTGAGTTCTACCATGCATATCGGGACCTGCTAAAAGTGCAACCACTGGTTGCACAAATCGGCAGGAGCCATAACCTGATCATCTTTCAGCGCTGCAAAGATCATTTGGAACGCAAGTTGGAAGACCTCAATACTGGGGCGGCCAAGCTGGCGACGAACATTAAGACGAACTTCGAGGAGTTGGGAATATGAGCAAACTTTCGAAGCGATTACCTGATGATTACGCCGCGCTTCTGGCTGAAGTGAAGGAGCGCATTCGGTCAGCCCAATACGAAGCCCTCAAAGTGGTCAACAAGGAAATGGTCGTACTTTACTGGGACATTGGCGAGATGATTGTCGAGCGGCAGATCAACGCCGAGCATGGTGCTGCCATCGCCGAGCAACTTGCTGCAGACCTACGCCATGAGTTTCCCGGCGTCAGCGGCTATTCCCGCAGAAATGTTTTTTACATGCGGGAATTTTACCTCGCATACTGTGATATGCCAAAAGTGCAACCACTGGTTGCACAAATCGGCTGGAGCCATAATCTGATAATCTTCCAGCGCTGCAAAGACCCGCTGGAGCGTGAGTTCTACATCCGCATGACTCGGAAATTCGGCTGGACGAAAAATGTATTGATTCACCAGATCGAAAATCAGAGCTACGAAAAGACCCTACTTGGCCAAACCAACTTCGATAAGGCGCTGACACCCGGCCAGCGCGCACAGGCGAAGCTTGCCGTGAAGGATGAATATACTTTTGACTTTCTTGAAATGGGCGAAGAGCATTCCGAACGCGAGCTGGAGCGCGCCCTCATCGCACGGATAGAGGACTTTCTTCGTGCTATGGGTGGGTTGTTTGCGTTTGTCGGCAGCCAGTTCCGTCTTACTGTGGACGATAAGGAATATTTTATCGATCTGCTGCTCTACCATCGCCGCCTCAAATGTCTTGTTGCTATTGAACTCAAGATCGGCGAGTTTCAACCGGAGTTCGTGGGTAAGATGCAGTTTTATTTGACCGGATTGGATAGGCAGGTGCGTGAGGAGGGTGAAAATCTTTCTATTGGTATTATACTTTGTAAGGAGAAGAACCGCACGGTTGTCGAATATGCTTTGCATGATTCCAGGAAGCCTATTGGTGTGGCGACTTATCGTATGGTTAAGCGCCTGCCTAAGGAACTTAAAGGGCAGTTACCATCACCGTATGAGATTGCTAAATTACTGGGGGGCGTGGAATGAACAAATTTCAATCACGAGGGGATATCCATACCAAACTGGAAGGCGGCAACGCTGGCGGCAATTATCATAAAAAACTTGAAGGAAGCGGTGGTATGAAGACTCCGCAGGCTCCTCTGAAAGAAGTTGCTTCTTTCATCAAGAGAGGCATCACTCCCAAGTATGTGGAAGATGATGGTATTTGTGTTCTCAACCAGAAATGCATTCGTGATGGCCGCGTTAGTCTCGAACCAGCGCGGTTGACTAATAAGAACATACACATCAACGCGGAAAAAGTTCTTCAGAATGGCGATATTCTTATCAATTCGACCGGCACAGGAACCCTTGGGCGCACGGCTCCATTCTTCTACTCCAATGGAATAGAGCAAGCGGTTGTTGATACACATGTTACTATCGTCCGGCCGGAAACAGGCACCGTAAACGCTCGTTACTTGGCCTATGTGCTTCGACAGTGTGAGCCCACAATCGTCAACATGGCGAAAGGTGCCACAAATCAAGTCGAACTCTCAGCGCGAGACATGGAGCTCTTGCCTATTAAACTGAGAGATAGGCAAGAACAAGACCGCATCGCTTCCATCCTCTCCGCCTACGACGACCTGATTGAGAACAACCGGCGGCGGATTCAGTTGCTGGAGCAGGCGGCGCGGCTGCTCTACAGGGAGTGGTTCGTTCACCTTCGTTTCCCCGGCCACGAACACGTTACAATCACCGATGGCGTGCCGGAGGGGTGGGAGAAAACAACTGTGGAAAGCATATCATCATTCATTTCACGCGGTATAACACCAAAATATGACGATGAAGCGCCTGGAATCGTTCTGAATCAGAAGTGCATTAGGAATCAAAGGCTGGATGTTGGGTTGGCTCGGCGCCAATCGAAGGAAGTACCGCTTAATAAGCTTGTTCTACATGGTGATGTTCTTATCAATTCGACAGGTCAAGGGACACTGGGTCGAGTTGCGCAATTCCTCAGCTCGATTGAAAATTGCACAGTGGATTCGCACGTCACAATTGCACGCCCTGACAAAGAAGTGCCCATGCTTCTCTATGGCCAGCATATCGTTTCAATGGAGAACTACTTAGCTACAATGGGGCGTGGAGCAACTAATCAGACTGAGTTGTCCAAGGATACCGTCGCAGAGCTACCATTTTTGTACCCGTCACATTTTCTCGCTGAAGAATTCGAGACGTTTGCAAAGGAAACAGCTGGACAAGTTCAAAATCTGATGCAACAGAACACAATGCTGACCCAAGCCCGCAACCTCCTCCTACCGCGCCTGATGAACGGGGAGGTGGCAGTGTGAGTAAAGCGGACAAGCAACTGAGCAATCCATTTTCAACCGGTGGGGGTGGCGGACATTTTGAGGCACACGTGCAAGCCTCATTTGTTACACTTATGCTCACAGACGGGTATGCACCTTGTTTGCCATGTTGGCCGATTACAAAGATAAAGCTTCAGGGGAAATTTGCGGGTTATGATACAGATGATCTAATCATTTTTGCAGAGAAAGCAGGTGGTGACCAGAAGTGTAAAATACTCGGACAGATCAAACATTCCATCAGCATTACTGAAAGTGATAGTACCTTTGGTGAGGTCATTCAAGCCGCGTGGAATGATTTCAACAACTCCGATCTCTTCACTATAGGGCAGGATATCATTGCTCTTATCACCGGACCGTTGAGTTCCACAGATACTAACGATGTTCGAACACTGCTTGAATGGTCAAGATACTCCGAAAATGAAACTGAATTTTTTAATAAAGTTGAACTGGCAAAATTTAGCAGTGAGCAAAAGCGCAGAAAATTAGCCGCGTTTCGTACTCAGTTAAGCAAGGCCAATCAGGGAAATAATGTGCCTGATGATGAAACGTTTTCATTTCTCAAGCATTTCCACCTGCTTGGCTATGATCTGGATATTAAAGCCGGAGTAACCCTATCACTGCTTCATTCTCTAATAGGTCAATATTCACAGGAAAACGTAACGCAGTTATGGACTCAACTCGTTGATGAGGTGCAGTCTGCCAACAAAAATGCAGGGACCATTACTAAGGACACCTTGCCGGAGGATTTTCAGATTGCCTCCAAGCAACGGGATTATGAAGTAATCCCTGATGATTTTTCGGCAGTACAGCAACCGTCTTCCAGTTCGGAATGGAACCAGCACATTTGCGCTTCTGATTTGGCGTTTGCTAATCTACTTGGTTCATGGAATGAAAAAAACGATGCGGATCTTGTGATTGCGAATCAGCTTCTCAATGAGGAATATTCCAGTTGGATACTTAAGATCAGAGAGCTTCTTCATGTCCCCCAAAGTCCTGTCACTCTGAAAAATGGGCTATGGTATATCAACAAAAGAAAAGAACTATGGCAGGCTTTAAACACAAGATTATTTGATAACAACCTTGATGAGTTTAAACAATGCGCTGTCACCGTTTTAACTGAACGTGATCCTCGGTTTGAGTTGCCGCCTGAAGAACGGTATGCTGCGAGCATTCACGGAAAGGTATTAATCCATTCAGAAAATTTGCGGAAAGGATTTGCTGAAAGCCTAGCACTTCTTGGCAGTCAACCTGAAGAATTAGTCAATTGTTCACAAAATAAACCTGAAACTATTGCTGTTATATCTATTCGCGAAATTTTTGAAAACGCAGACTGGGTGCTTTGGGGAAGCTTAAATAATCTGCTTCCGGTATTGGCAGAAGCGGCACCAGATGAGTTTTTAGGCGCAGTCGAAAAAGCATTGCAACAATCTTCTTGTTTGTTTGATGAGCTTTTCTCTCAGGAAGGCAATGGCATCACAGGTGGCAATTATCTTACTGGACTGCTCTGGGCACTGGAAACGCTTGCATGGGATAAGAACTATTTGGTGCGTGTTTGTATGATTTTGGGTGAGCTTGCTTCCCATGATCCTGGCGGAAATTGGACGAACCGCCCCTCTAATTCCCTTAATACGATTCTGCTTCCATGGTTTCCGCAAACTCTGGCACCAATTAGTAAGCGTAAAGTTGCCCTTCAAACCCTTGTAAGAGTGGTTCCTGTAGTTGCATGGAAGCTCTTACTCCGTTTACTACCAAACCAGCACCAGTCATCATCAGGTACCCATAAACCTTCATGGCGCAATACTATTCCCGATGACTGGGAGAATGGTGTCTCACCGAAAGAGTATTGGGAGCAGGTTTATTTTTACGCAGAACAGGCGATTTCGATGGCAAGCCATGATATGAAGAAGCTAAATGAACTTGTTAATCATCTCGACAACTTGCCTCAGCCTTCTTTTGACAAAGTTTTGGAGTACTTATCATCGGAAGCTGTTTTCAGCAAACCCGAAGACGAACGCTTGGCGCTTTGGGATGGTCTAATGGAGTTTACTTCGAAGCATAGACGCTTTTCCGATGCAAAATGGGCTTTGAGTAACGAGATCATTTCTAAGATAGAGGGTGTTGCTGCGAAACTCACCCCCACCAATCCATTAAACTTTCATTGCAGGTTATTTAGCGACCGTAACTTCTATCTTTACGCAGAAAATAGAAACTGGGAAGAACAGCAGCAGAAGCTCGAAGAACGCCGTCAGCAGGCAATAAAGGATATTCTTGCATATAAAGGAATGGACGCTATTATTCAGTTTGCAGAGAGTGTTGAGTCACCTTCGCATGTTGGTCTGTCCCTTGGTCTCATCGCCGAAGCTGAAGTTGATGCTATCATGCTTCCTGCACTTTTGGAGACGGGGAATGATAAACTTACACAGTTTTCAAGCGGCTATGTCTGGAATCGGCAATATAGCCATGGTTGGGCGTGGGCAGACGGATTGGATAAATCAGGCTGGTCAGCCATACAAATCGGTCAGTTTTTGAGTTACATGCCCTTCACTGAGGAAGCCTGGAACCGAGCGACTGAGTGGCTTGGCGAGTCTGAAAGAGAGTACTGGAACAGAACCAGCTCGGACCCGTATCAAACAGATGGCGACATTGGAGCAGCCATAGATAAACTGATTGAGTACAAGAGACCTCATGCTGCCATTGATTGTTTGAATAAATCACTCCATGACAAACAGCCATTGGATAAGTTACAAAGCGTGAAGGCTCTACTTGCTGCGATATCTTCAGCAGAACCTTCATACTCGATGGATGCATATCACATCGTTGAGATTATTAAAGCCCTTCAAGAAGATCCTGATACTGACCCCGAAGATCTTTTCCGGGTAGAGTGGGCCTATTTGCCTTTACTTGATCGCCATCAAGATGCTTCACCGAAGTTATTGGAAAATCGACTCGCTTCTAACCCAGAATTTTTCTGTGAAGTAATACGTCTCATTTATCGTTCAAAGAAGGATAAAAAATCCGACAAAGAACCCAGCGAACAGGAAAGGTCTATCGCTACTAACGCATGGAAACTCCTCAATGAATGGCAAATACCGCCAGGTAAGCAGTCTGATGGTTCATTTTCGAGGGAGCAATTTACACACTGGCTTGAATATACCAAAAAAACGTGTACTGATTCGGGACATTTAGAAGTGGCCCTTATCCATGTAGGACATGTTCTGATTTACTGTCCATCTGATCCGCAAGGGTTGTGGATAGATCAAACCGCCGCCGATGCACTCAATAGTAAAGATGCTGAGAAAATGCGAAACGGTTTCAGTACTGCAATATTTAATTCTCGGAGTGTGCATACGGTAGATCCAACAGGAAAACCTGAACGAGAGCTTGCCGCAAAATACATGCAACAAGCTGAAGATATTGAGGATGCAGGATATCAATGTTTTGCAGTTACGTTAAGGAGATTAGCGGAATCTTACAAACGTGAAGCAGAGCGAGTAATTGAAGAATATGAGGCAGATACTACAGTGGAGGCAACACTATGAACAAATCCCTCCTCTCCAACCTCACCATCCTCGGCGAAGGCTTCACCACTGAGTTCAAGCGTACAGTCACTTCCAACCTCGGCCGCGAGATATGCGCCTTTGCCAATGCAACAGGTGGCATCATCCTGATCGGAGTAGAAGATGATGGTGAGATTGTCGGGGTCAGCAAGCACAATAAACTTAAATCCCAGGTCCAGTCCATCGCCCGTTCTGCCGAACCACCAATCGCAGTCGACATAGAGACCATCGGCAAAGTACTTTCCATCACTATCCCTGAACAACACAGTAAGCCCTACTCCTTTGGCGGCAAATTTTTCATCCGTGAAGGTGCGACCTCACAGCAGATGGCCCGCAATGAGATCCGCGAGTTTTTCTTCAAGGAAGGGTTGATCCATTTTGATGAAACACCCTGTACCAATTATAACCTAGAACGTGACCTAACTCCCGACACCTGGAGCCGTTTTATTCAGCACGCCAGTCTTCCGGAAGGACTGGACCCTCATCCTGCATTGAATAACCTGCATCTGACCAAAGACAATAAGATGACCCATGCCGGTGCCTGGCTGCTGTGTGATGACATCTCCCGCTATACCTTGCAGGCGCATGTAACCTGCGCAATGTTCCGTGGAACGACCAAAACTTATATCCTCGACCGCAAGGATTTTGCCGGTGATCTCTACACTATCTATGAAGAAGTGATAATATACTTGCAGGCTAAGTTGAATACTGCATTAATTCCTCATGCCAGAGGTCGGGACGAACGGCTGGAGTTGCCGGTGGATGCCCTTTGGGAAGCTCTGGTCAATGCCATTGCGCACCGTGACTATTGCTCAACTGCCAATGTACAATTGTATATCTTCTACGACCGTCTTGAGATTGTGACGCCGGGCGGCCTGCCTGCCGGGATGCGGGAGGAGGATTTGGGAGTCAAGAGTGTGCCCCGCAATCCATTGCTGTTTGGGATGTTCTATCGTATGGGGATGGTGGAACAGGTAGGCAGTGGCATCAAACGAATCCGTGAGATGTGTCGCGATTATGGAGTGGCTGAGCCAGTGATTGAAGTTTCGGATAACTGGGTGACGACCACATTCAAGCGGCCTAACGGACAAGTTGAAGACCAGGTCACAGATGAAGTCACCCCCCAGGTTACCCCCCAGGTTACCCCTCAGGTCACCCCCCAAGTTATGCGTTTGCTTGCCTTTTGTGACGGGGAATTGCTGCGAGAAGAGCTACAAGAGCGGATCGGGCTTACCGACCGCAAGCACTTCCGCACTGACTATCTGCGCCCTGCCCTCGATGCAGGCCTGATCGAAATGACCATTCCGGACAAACCCACCAGCAGCAAGCAGAAATATCGGATCACAGAAAAAGGGAAAGCGCTACTCGCAGAAGTTGAGGTGGCGCAAAAATGAACCCGTACCCCTACACCGAAGACACCCTTGTTCAGCAGATCACGGCTGATTACCTCCAGCAGCAGCTCGGCTGGGAATCGATATACGCCTACAACAACGAGGACTTCGGGCCAGACAGCCTGCTAGGCCGCGCCTCTGATCGCGAGGTTGTGCTAACGCGCACGCTTCGAGAGAAGCTCGTCGAGCTAAACCCGAACCTGCCAGATGAGGCCTACGACGATGCAGTGCGCCAGATCACCACCACCGTAGCTTCGCAAATCCTCGCTGCTACCAATCGTGAAAAACACGACCTGGTTCGTAACGGCGTGCAGGTCACCTTCCGTAACAACAAGGACGAGCGAGTGCGAGAGCGGTTGCGTGTGTTCGACTACACTACGCCTGCCAATAACCACTTCCTCTGTGTGCGCGAGCTGTGGGTGCAGGGCGACCTTTACCGCCGACGGGCGGACATCGTGGGTTTTGTCAACGGCCTGCCGCTGCTCTTTATCGAGTTAAAGAATATCCACAGGAACCTCAAAATCGCATTTGAACAAAATTTCTCTGACTACAGGGACACTATTCCACACCTCTTCCACCACAACGCCATTGTGATGTTTGGCAACGGCGTGCAGGCAAAGATCGGTTCAATTACCAGTAAGTGGGAGCACTTCCACGAGTGGAAGCGCCTGGTCGAACAGGAGCCGGGCGCAGTAGAAATGGAGACGCTGCTCAAGGGCGTATGCGATAAGCGAAACTTCATGGACCTGGTGGAGAACTTCATCCTCTTCGACGAGTCATCTGGCGAGCCTAAAAAGATCCTTGCCCGCAACCATCAGTTCCTCGGTGTCAACCTCGCCATCGAGGCAGTGCGCGAGCGCAAAGAGCGTAAGGGCAAACTTGGTGTCTTCTGGCATACGCAGGGAGCCGGAAAGAGCTACTCGATGGTGATGTTTACCCGCAAAGTGCACCGCAAGCTCGGCGGCAACTTCACCTTCCTTGTGCTGACCGATCGCGACGACCTTGACACACAGATCTACAAGACGTTCGCCGGCTGCGGCGTGGTAGATCACGACCGTGACCCGTGCCGAGCCTTCAGTGGTGAGCACCTGGGCCGCCTCCTGGCCGAGCATAAGTCGCACGTTTTTTCGCTGATCCAGAAATTCAACCAGGACGTAGACCCCGACGAGGGCTACACCCAGCGCGACGATATCATCGTCATCACTGATGAGGCGCACCGCACCCAGTACGGCACGCTGGCGCTCAACATGCATAACGCAGTGCCTAACGCAAGCTATATCGGGTTCACAGGCACGCCGCTCTTTAAAGACGACGAGATCACGCGACGGGTCTTTGGCGAGTATGTCTCTACCTATGACTTCCAGCGAGCTGTGGAAGATAAGGCCACTGTACCGCTCTATTACGATGCCCGGGGTGACAAGCTGGGCGTGGCTATCGGCGACCTCAACGAGCGTATCGCTGCGAAACTGGAGGAACTTGAGACTGATGACATCGACGTCCAGCAGCGGCTTGAGCGGGAGCTTAAGCGCGACTATCACACAATTACTGCAAATAAACGGCTCGACCAGGTGGCGCGAGACTTCGTTAAGCACTACTCGACTGCATGGGAAACCGGCAAGGCAATGCTGGTCTGCATCGACAAGGTGACATGTGTGCGGATGCACCGTTTGATCGAATTTTACTGGCAAGAACGTATCCGTCAACAAGAATCTACGGTAGCCGCCCTGGTCGATGAACAGGAGGAAAATTTTGCCCGACGGCAGATTCAATGGATGAAAGAGACCCAAATGGCTGTTGTCATCAGCGAGGAGCAGGGTGAAGTCAATAAGTTCTTGCAATGGGATCTGGATATCACACCGCACCGCCGTTTGATCAAAGATGGCATGGACCTGTCGAAATCAATGCGGGAGCAGCCGCGGTTTTGCAATATGCAACGCATGACCATTGATGATGCGTTCAAAGAAGAGGAGCACCCCTTCCGCATTGCCATTGTCTGCGCTATGTGGCTGACCGGCTTTGACGTGCCGAGTCTGTCCACGCTCTACCTCGACAAGCCGCTCAAGGCGCACACCCTGATGCAGGCCATCGCCCGCGCCAACCGCATCAATGAAGGCAAGAACAATGGACTGATCGTTGACTACTGCGGAATTCTCAAACACCTGCGTAAGGCCCTGGCAACTTTTGCAGGCACGCCGCCAGATGGACAGGGTGGCGAGGTTGATCCTACCAGGCCGCAAGAGGAACTACTGGCAGATCTGATGGAGACGATCTCGTTCGTGCGAGCGTTTCTCGACGAGCACAGCGCATCACTTGACAACGTTATCTACAAGACCGGCTTCGAGCGCAATGCCGCCATCGAGGCATGTAAGAATGCAGTCAATGAAAACGACGAAACCCGCAAGCGCTTTGAGGTGATGTGCCGTGAGGTGTTCAAGAAGTTCAAGGCGTGTATCAACGTCAAGAGTGTCAACGCTCACCGGGCCGACCGCGACGCCATCAACATCGTTTACAAGAGCTTGCAGCAGGACCGGGAGCAGGCCGACATTACAGACATCATTCAACAGTTGCACCAGGTGGTAGATGATGCGATCGAGACAAACGCAGACAGGTCGAGCGAGGAGCTGGACCCATACGACATCAGCAAGATAGATTTCGACAGGTTGAAGCGGGAGTTTGAACGCAGCCCTAGAAAGAATACCACAGTCCAGAACCTCAGGCATGTCATTGAGCAACGGTTGCAGCGGCTGTTGAAACAGAATCCGTTGCGAACTGATTTCCAGCGGCACTATGAAGATATTGTTGCAGAGTATAATCGCGAGAAGGATCAGGTGACCATCGAACAGACTTTCGAGGCCTTACTAAAACTGGTTCAGGAACTGGATGAGGAAAACAGCCGGGCAGTACGCGAAGGACTGGACGAGGAGTCGCTGGCAATTTTCGATCTGCTGAAAAAGCAGAATCTCAACGCATCCGATATCAAGCGGATCAAAGCTATTGCCATTGGTTTGCTGCAAGAGCTGAAGGCAGAGAAACTCAGGGTCGACCAATGGTGCGACAAGGAGGCGACACGCGACGCTGTGCAGGTTACTATTCGCGATTTCCTTTGGAGTGACAAAACCGGGTTGCCTGTGGAGAGTTATACTGAGGATGATGTGAACACAAAATCCAAAGAAGTATTTAAGCACGTTTACCGGGTATATCCGACTGTTCCATCGCCGTATTATGCAGAAGCTGCATGAAATGAGATAACCGAAATATTCACAGAACTACATAACAACAATCCGATAACAGCGGATATAAGGCTCGAATCCCTACGGTCGCTTCAACCCAAATATCTCAATTTTGCTACGAGACTTAGTTTAGCCTTATACGTAAGCAACATATTTATATCGCATTATTGCATCATTATAATTGGAGGTG
>JAIOQW010000219.1 GCA_021108405.1 Methanosarcinales archaeon | reverse complement strand
CGGGTAAAGTGATGAAAATCATATTAATCTTGGAATTATTACCAATCTACTTGTAGTGTTGCTTTTCGATTTGAAATAGTGCCAGTTACCCTCTAATTTGAAGTGGATACCAGATGAACACAGATTTAAGGTTGCATCTGCGTCTAATATAATTATTGAAATCATTTGATTCTGGAATTGTGCCATATGACCTATGCCCTTCATAATCTTACACTTGAAGGTTGACGCGACACTAGTTGGATCAATTGGAATAATTGTAAGAGCATATAAATATAAGAAACTTACCTACAGTGAAGCTATCATATCCGGTACCTTCACTGAAGACCCGCATGCGTTCATGTAATATGATGTGAACGTATTAATATCAACTTTTTTTATTTTTCAAGTAGCCCCAGAACCAGATAATCCCATATAGTAAAGCTATTAAAATAAGTATCTGGATTATTGCAATAATGCCCCAGATGAGCATTCCACTAAAGAAACTATAAATTAAAATTGAAAAAATTATAATCAGGAATATTACTAATGTCAGTTTATGTAAACGTCTATCAATTATTATACTAAAAGGATCTACATCCTTATTGTTAGTCTTTGTATTATTAGTGTTAGTTTCATGATCCCACTGTCCTAAATTGAATTTAAATAAGATCAATAGAATTATTGCTGATACTACAATAACCATATTGAGTATATGAATAACAACAATGATACTCCAGATGAGCATTCCACTAAAAAAACCATAAACCAGGATTTTTAATAAAAAAATTGATAAAGATAATGCAATAAACAGGATTATTATCAATCCTATATTACGCTTTATTTTTTTTTTCATACTGGATCATAACAGTGGTGATGATTGTTAAAATTTACGATCAAATGCCACAAATAATTATCAATACGTATGAACCTTCATTTTCCTAGAACCACAGCCTTATTTAAGATCATTCCTGGTCTTTTAATTTCTTTAAATCCTCTGGCACATGCTCTGTTCACAGTTTCTTCAAATGCCTTTTTTGATACATGGAAAGGCGGTTCTATGATTAAAAAAGATCCATCGGGTTTTAATATTGAGTACATTTCAGCCAGGAACTTATCCATATCAGGGACCTCATGAACCATATATACAGCCAGGATATGATCAACCTTTGTTGTAATGCCTATTCTATCCTTTTCACATTTATGCAGTTCAATTCTATTTTCAATATAGGATCCTTTAATCTTTTTCTCTACTTTCTCAAGCATTCCTTGTTGCAAATCTGCGGCGATCACGTTACCTGATTCACCGACCATATCAGCCATCTCTACTGAAAAAAATCCAGGACCGCATCCTACATCCAGGACAGTCATGCCTTCTTTGACATAGTCTTTTAATATCTTCTTTGGATTCTGGACAAGTTTTCTGAAAATATTATCAAGGCTCTTAGCATTTTCAACAGGGCACACACGTTTATTTTTTTCGTTCATATCAGATCAAACCTTTATTTATTTAACAATAATTTAACGCAATGGTATGAAAAATCATATTTATCTAATTTGTATGTATATTCATGGTATTAATACATATTCGCGTATAGTAATTACTTCAATATTGATCGAAAGTATTCCATATCAGATCAAACCGTCCTTCAAATGAATAACACGGTCAGTATATTCCATATGCCAGTTCTCATGAGTGACCATTACTATGGTCTGCTCTAATTCCTTATTCAATTTTTTAAATAATTCAAGTACCTGTCTTGAAGATTCACTGTCCAGATTTGCACATGGTTCATCTGCAAAGAGTATTTTCGGTTTATTAACCAGAGCCCTTGCAATGGCTACCCGCTGCTGCTGTCCCCCGGATAGCTCATGCTGGAAGTGGTCAAGTCTATCTCCAAGACCGACCTTGTTTAGAATATCAATACCAGCGTTGATACAGTCTTGTTTCTTTCTTCCCATCATTAACATAGGCAGATATACATTTTCAAGAGCAGTCAATTCACTTATTATCGCATACTCCTGAAAAACATATCCCAGTTGAGTTAATCTGAACAATGACCTTTCTTTTTCTGAAAGTTTCGAAACATCTTTCCCATCAATAAGGATCTCGCCTTGCGTTGGCATATCCAGCAGACCTAACTGATGTAGCAATGTGGATTTTCCACTACCGCTTGCACCCATTATTGAAATAAACTCTCCCTTATTGATCTTTAAAGAAATACCTTTTAAAGCATGTACATGGACTGTTCCCATGACATAAGTCCGTGTTAAATTGGTGATCGTTATCATTTTTTAACCCCATATAGCTTTTAATATATTCTCATTTGCTGTTCTCCATGCTGGAATAAATCCGGCGATCAATGAAAAAACAACCAGGCTGATGATGTTCTGAAGTATAAGTACCTGTTCTACCACAGGCTCAACATAACCCAGGGGGAAGCGTATAGGATTCACACTTAAATAAGATGCTATAATCCCAAACAAGAGCAATCCTACAGCAATACCACTAAAGCAATAGAACAATACCTGGATCACATATGAATTTATTATCACATTCTGTTCGATCCCAATAGCTTTTAAGATGCCTATTTGCCTTTTCTTATTGACTGTATTGATATAAATGATTATGAATATCACAACCACAGCCATAATAAGACTGATAACAGTTGAAATAATAGTAAGAAGAGAAAAGCTGTCCACAAGACTCCCTATTGTTCCGGCAGTCTTTTCTCTCCAGGTTTCAATATCCTCACTTATGCCAAGTTCTATGAAATTAGTCTTGTACTCTTCTTCGGTTCCCCTTTGGGAGAGTTTAACAAGGATCTCTGAGGCCTGGTTTTCAACTCCCAGTACAGATTCCATCTCTTTTTCGGTGATAAAAGCATATCTATTGATATTTATAGAACTAATATCAAAAATACCTTTAACCCTATAGTTTCTAATGACTCCGTTGCTAAAGGTCACATCAATTTTATCACCTACTTGTACACCACCGAGATCAGAATCACCAGTCACTTCACCTTCTTTGCCTGTTATATCAATTCCTAATAAAATCTCGTTGGTATTCTCTTTCCCTAAGTATTCACCGGCTATCAATCCTGAATGGAATTTAGTTACAACTTCTTCATCAGATGGGTCGATTGAATGAACTGACCCACTTTTCGATTTATTGTTATAGAAAAAGGTAGCACCGCTCATGTAACGTGATGATGTTCCAACTACTCCCGGCAACTTATTTATCTTTTTTTCAATACTATCTGCATTATCTATATAACGTTGATCATCTTTTGGTTCGATGACTACATTCCCGCAAACATGTTCTATCGATTGTCGATTTAATGTTTCCTCTACACCGTCAACGATCGAAGGAAAGAATATAAGGTTTACAAATATCAGTGATATGATGAAAACTGTCAGGATAGATGTTCCTTTATTTCCTCTTTGAATAGACTTACAAGCTAAAAAAAAGGAAACTTTAAGATCATTAAACATTTTCATTCCTCTTTTTTCTTAAAGTAATATAATCCAATACAGATCAGACTAAAAAGAGAGATCAGGACAATATTATTAATTATACCCCCGTTTTTACTGTTTACCATGAGGTTTAATTCTTCTACACTGGTATGTTCTCCAAAGTCATCTTCATAAGTGATCACAAGAGAGTACGTGAATTCACCGCCTTTATCCGGTATTAAGGTAAACACTGCCGGGCTGTCATCATCAGCTTCTATTTTTCCAAGAAAAGCTTCTTTTATTCCCGGAAATGGGAGATCCGCTATAGCTACTTTAACAGATTTTGCATCACCTTCTCCTGCATTTTCGATCCTGATCATAAGAGTCATCTCCTCATCAACTGAACCAAGCAGCGGATCTGTTTTAATATTGGCAATTGTCAGTTTAGCTTTTCCCCGGACATCAAGACCAATAACTTCAGTTGAGGTTACACTATAATTCTGTGTCTCATCAGTGCCGGTTATTATTATCGGGATATTATATGAAGTCGGATCGGAATCGCTGGCAACCTTTAAGCGAAATGATACTGTTTCTGATTCCTGTGCATCCAATTCCTGAATGAACCTGCTGCTGTCATCTAATGGAATAATTTGAGGAAGTTGATCTAATTCTAAACTTACCCTTATATTTTTGGAATTGCCTGTACCTACACTGGTAAGATCTGTGCTAAATATAAATTCATCACCCGGCGTTATTACTCCGGAGGATATGGATGAATTCTTCAATACCAGATCAGGATCTCCCTCAATATTAATCCTGATATTCTTAATTGATCCGATTGTCCTCCCTTGCATACTTGCTATCTTGAAAGAAAGTTCATATTCTCCTGATCGTGCCTGGGGATCAACAGTAAAAAAATACAAAGCTTCATAACTGCCAAATGCAGAGATTTTTGGTATTGTTATGGTAGTATTAGTATTGTGTTTTGAGATACCATACTCATAGCTACTATATTTTAAATGAAATGGAAAGATTTCTTCTAATTCTATCACGACATCCAGCGCAGGGTCATTTGCATAATTCTCAATATTGATCTTTACAAACATATCTTCGCCTGGTCTGGCAGGCTGTGGATTAATTTCTGCAGCTAATATCTGCAGATTAGCATTTGCCGGAGCATCATAACCCCTTGCAGTGGCGCAAGGAACTATTAATATTAATGTTAGAATAAATATTAAAGCAGTCGATTTCGACAGGATTTTCATCTGTTTATTTTCTATCATTTTTATTCCTCATTATATTCGTACATTTTATATAGTTCTTAAAACAACTATACAGTTGTATTAAGATTGGGCTAATAATATATATAATTTACCCTCTTACTTACCACAAGCGAGTTGTTGTAAATGGAACTACGAAAATCACTACGGGAACTTGGACTAACTAAATATGAAACAGATGCATATTTGAATATCCTGGCAAGCGGAATTGCAGAGGCAAGCACAATATATAAAGAAGCAAAGATACCTTTTGGAAAGATCTATGAGACATTGAACATACTTATCAGTAAGGGCCTGATCGAGGTTCAAAATACCAGGCCAAAAAAATATAAAGCAAGATCTGCAAAGGTGGCATTTGATCATATCCTTAAAATGAAAAAGGAAGATATGGAAAAAGATCTGCAAAAAACAAGAGATCTGATCGAGCAAGTACTTGAAGAGATCAATAATATCAATGTCAAAGAGCCGGAAGAAAAGATATTCTGGACAACGGCTGTAGGCAGCGAAGTAGTAGAACTGGCAAGTGCTAATTTCGAAGAAGCAAAAAAAGAGATATGCATTTGTATCTATCATGAATATCAGCATACTTATAAAGTTCAATTTTTGAAAAACATGCCTTTTATCATGGATAATGTTATCAAGACTTCACTGCGGGGTATAAAATTCAGAGTATTGGCATCTGAAGAAATGATGAATATTTTTAAGGATATTTTTTGGAAATTGAATAGCCCTAAAGAAGCATTACAGAATATTGATCTAAGGACAACAAAAAATATTTCAACGACATATTTCATGATCATTGACTCTGAGAAGGTGGTTCTACAGGTGGACGACCCCACTGACCCGAGTAATACGTTGGCTATGACAAAAATATGGGATGAAAAGTTAGCCAGAAGAATGGAAGAAAAATTCAATGAAATGTGGGAAGAAGCAAAGTTGGTGGAGGTATAGAGTTTTAAATTTTGTATTTTTCATCTGTCATCTCACCTCTCCTTTTCATAATCAATAAGAGCATCATTTAATCTTTTTTTATAACTTTCATCTTTTGTGTATAATCTATTAATATTTAATTTATGATTGCTAAGGATGTGAATGATGGACGTCTCATCTTCAACCAGCAGTTTAGCTTCATGTTCTGAATCTTTATATTTTAAAATTTTAACAGATTTGTAATCCTGATCTTCATCTCCGGAATCATTGGCCAATTCACTCCATGTTTTATAAGGACCAATATTTGTCAATGGCACATTTATTTCAGAAGTGATATACCAGTAATTTTCGATACCCGCTGAATTAACTAATTGCTTCTCTACAGCTTTTTCTAAAAAGAAAGGCCTGTTATTATTTTTACCTTGACCTATATTTCTCTCTATTATTTTTTGATCTTCACGGACCAGTTTTAGAGGTATTCGCTCTAAAATCTTGTCAATAAGATTCAACAGTAAGTCATCGGATATTTCATAATTGGGATCAGTATCCCATTTGATTTCGCCGCTGCGAACATGTTTAATACAGTTAAAAAATTGAGAATCATCATACTTTAAGTATTGTTCTGCACATTCATAATTCTTGAATAGATCAATCAAGTCAAAATACGACCACAGCTTCTTTCTTTCCATTAAACCATGATAGACTTTCTTGGCCATTAATTCAAAACCAATTGTGGATTTCTGATATATCACGGTACTATACAGGAAATATCTGGCCATTAGATAATGTTCAACTGCTTTTCGACCTTTTTCACTCACAACCAGACGGTTATCTTCTGGTTTAAATAGCTCAAGATTCCGTATTATTTGATCCATATCAAATAAACCGTAGAACACGCCTGTCTGATGCGAATCCCTTAATAAGTAGTCAAACCTGTCTGCATCCAGTTCCGAATGTATAATCAGACCTTCAGCTCCTGAATGCTCACCTGCTATAATTAGTTCTATATCCCTAATCTGATCCCTGTCAAATTCATCTCTTAGAAAATCGTAAATTGGAGTTTTAGAAATCACAATACTGGCCATTCTTTCATGATTGGCAAAATCTCCGGATGCATTCCTCGATTTATGCAGGTCATGATTAAATTTGTGGATATCATGATCATCAAGGTTCAAATCATCATGATCTTCGTTTTCTAACAAAATGTCTGTGGTCTTGATTTTTGATTCCGCATCTTTTTGAACTACACTTTCGATTAGATGAGACAATGGATAGTGTCCAATATCATGAAGTAGTCCAGCCATTCGGATTAATTTGCGTTTACCTTCCAAGATCTCATAATCCTTTTTCTGTAAACTGGTGATCATTTTATCTGCTATGTGCATTACACCCAGCGAATGGTTGAACCTATTATGCAATGCGCCTGGAAATACGTAATCTAACAAACCCAATTGCCTGATGTTACGTAATCTTTGAAAATATGGTGAATCAATTATCTTATTTTCCAGTTCTGTTATTTTTATAAATCCAAGCACATTATCATAGATCTCTCTATGAAAAGCAATTTCATCAGGATGTTTAAATTTTACTGAACGTTTGTAACTTTTCATATGCTTTACTTATAATGTCATCTATGTTTGGAGTATCACCTAAACTAGGTTTTGCTTCCAGCAATTTATCCTTCAACCTGGCTTGATCACCTTTGCCCGAAAACATCGCTTCATTAATATAATGTATCGACGTAAACACTTCTAAATATTTAACATTATCCGCATACTCCCCCAAAAAGACTCTGAACTTTTCTAAATTAGAAACTATTTTTTCATGGTCTTTGAACTTTATATTCTCATTATTTTCATATATTTCAGTACTTTCTGCTATTTCATACAGGTCATGTGTTAAAGGAGATGAATATGGGCCTTTTACATACCAGTTATAACCATAACCCATAGACATACCTGATGATTGTAGTAGATATATAATCTTTTGGAGTCGGATCCGGTTATCAAATGTAGACATATCCGGTTTTCCAAGTTCCATGATCTCCAGTACCTTGCTTAATACTGTCTTATTTGCCATATTTTCGTCCTTCCACTGTATCTATGTGTATTATCTTTGTACATTTTTGCTAATTTGCTACAACAACAAGTATTAACACAATTCTATTTAACTTGTGTGATTTTCAATACTTTAACCGTGCTAATTGTGAGAGTATTCATTATTTTCTGTTTTGCATTTAAGCTCTTCATGAAGATTATATAGTGAATGATATCTTTTCAGAAGAAAATAAAAAGTATCGGTTTCCTTTGGTTTGAACTATCCGGAATTTCCGGATAGTTGACTCTAGCAACAATTCAGCTTCATCGTATATATTTTTAATATGGTCAGTTATCGTGCGCACATCTTTCTGGAAAAGCTCGGCTAAAAGACGCTGACTGAGTCAGACCGTTTCATTTTATGTTTATTGCTTTAAGAGCGGTTTATATATCTGATGTAGGATAAGTTATGGAAAAAATGCGCAAGTTACTTATGTATTTACACCTATTAAAAAATTAAGGTTGTAAAAAATAAATAATAAGGTTCAACTGAAGGAAGATGTTTGCGAACTAGATTTCTGATATATCAATGATGATCAAAATTCGCGCTGCCCGTTATCTGAAACACCTCCTTTGTATGTTTTGTCTACAGATTCGCAGCCAAAATATTAATTAAATAAAATCTCATCTCAGTTTTAGCGTTAATACAAGCGGTGAAAACCTATGAGCAAAACTCTCCGAATAGTCAATGTGTTCATTGCATCCCCAGGTGATGTATCTGAGGCGCGGGATCGCGCACGCAAAGCAATTGGACGGATCAATCGACTTATTGCGAAGCCATCTGGATTTTTCCTTGAGCCGATCGGATGGGAGGACATTCCAGCGTCCAAGGGAGAGCGTACCCAAGATGTAATCAATCCCTATGTGGACGCTGCCGATATCTTCGTTGGCATTCTGAATAAGAGATTCGGTAGTCCCACAGGTGTTGCAGAGTCTGGCACGGAAGAAGAGTACAACCTCATAGAAAAACGATGGTATAAAAAAGACCCCAAGCCCGAGATAATGATCTACTTCAAGAAACTTTCGGAGAAGGACCTTGCCGATCCTGGAGAACAGTTGAACCACGTGCTACAGTTCAAAAAACGGATTTCAGATACAGTTCTCTACAAAGAATTTGAAGGAAGTGATGATCTTGCTGAGAAAATTGAAGATGCTTTAGCTGATTGGCTACACAGACAATGTGAGTCGACTGCAATCGTGCTACGTGAGACGGATGTGGACGCCTTGAAGACTGCTGACCTTGAAATTCTAGCATCCTTGGTTCAGCATACATACATAAGTGTCGAGAGTCTTCGGACTCTTACCGGATACAAGGAGGAGCATATCAAATCGTCTATAGCGCGATTGGAAAGGCACGGTCTGATCGCTGAATACTATGAAAAAATCAAACCGTTGAATTCAACTGATGGGTTTCTTTCCATAGTCAAACATCTAATCGACGCTAATCATTGGCGATTGCTATTGCAGTGCAACTACTACAATAACATGCTGAGAAGAACCTTACTTGATCTTATTGCAAGTCGCTTTCACTGCAAGATTGGAGTAGAAACGGCTGATATTTTGTGTAAGATGGCACTTCTTTCTCCCGCCGTTGCCTCCTATCTGCTCTTTGGAGAAACAACTCTGTACGACAAATCAGACGAGCACGCCCAAACATTGGGTAAAGAGCAAATGGCAATTGCAAATGAAATGATGAAAAAAAATATTTTGCACCAAGTCCTGCTGCGTTACAGCGATGATTCCACCAATGCCAACCTGTTGGACACCTTGGAAGGGGAGTCCATAGCCGGCCAACTTATAACAGTGAGAGTTGCTGCCGCCTATGAGGATAGACTTGCTTTCAACGTCCTCTCAGTAAGACCGACGATAAGCGTCCGGGCTTCTGAAGATATTGAGATGGGGCAAATGGTCTCTGGTTCACCCAGTTTGTTCGTCCAAACTGGAAAAATTCTTATGCATATGGGTGAATTTGACTTGGCTGTTAAGAAATTCGACGAGGTGTTGTCTCCAGAAACACCGTCTGACGTAAGAGCTGCTGCAATGAATTACAAAGGTCTAATACTACTCGAACATGGTCAGGTTTCCGAGGCGATTGAAATCTTTCGGGAGTCGGTAAAACTCGATCCAAAGCTCTCTGAACCGCGAAAGAATCTGGAGAAGGCGCAGTCCATGCTTAACAATAATGGGCAAACACCTGATGAGATTTGACAATGAGTTGAAATAGATTAGTGAATAACTTGATCCTGATTTTTTATCAAACACGATCCTAGTAAATCATATATATGATTATTCACACAATGATTATAGAAATAATCATTAATACAAACCGGAGGTTTGTAATGAAATTCTATAATCGGGAAGAAGAATTATACGAGATCAGACTGCTCAGGAATGCAATGCCGTCCATGGTTGTACTTACCGGACGTAGAAGAGTGGGGAAAACCGAGATTATTAATAATTTCTTGAAAAACGAGAATGGTGTATACTTCTTCATTGACAATGAGAAATCCGAGAAATTACTGATCCGTGAATTTTCAGATCAATTGAAGGATTGTTTTGGCATGGAAGATTATATTGTTATCGAAAAATGGGAGACATTATTACAATTTATCTTTGATATTGGCCAGGAACAGGAAATAATTGTTTGTATTGATGAATTCCAGCGGCTTTTAGATATCAATCCATCAGTTATCAACCAGATTCAAAAGTACTGGGACACTTCAAGTACCGGATCACAGATATTTTTCATAATCAGCGGTTCCAGTGTTGGAATGATGAAACGCATATTTATAGATCACAAAGCACCTCTGTTTAAACGAGCTCAAAACATCCTGTTTATCGAACCTTTTGACCAGGGAACTATATATCATGTTCTGGATGATCTGGGTATTACAGACCCAATTGATAAAATAGAATTGTATGCTCTGTTTGGCGGTATGATACATTATTATACATTATTTGAGTACTATGATGTGAAATGTATCGATGATGCTATAGATAAACTGATCCTCAAAAGATTTGCTCCACTTGAAAATGAGGTACGTAATACAATGATAGAAGCTTTCGGCAGGGAACACAGAACATATTATTCAATCTTAAGTGCTATTGCTCTTGGTAAATCTTCAAAAAGTGAGATAAGTGATTTTGTTGATGTTAAAGTTACTTCACTTTCTGCATATTTTGATGGCCTGATCAATATAATGGGTTTGGTGCATCGTGAAGTACCTGTGACTGAATTAAAACCAAATAAGTCCAAGAAAGGACGGTATTTATTGAATGACAATTTTTTTAAGTTCTGGTTCAGGTTTATTTTCCGGAATATGAGCTATTATGAATCTGGTAATTTTAATAAAATTGCAAAGAAGGTTAAAGTAGAATTCGATTCGTTTGTCGGCAAGAACTTTGAGGGAATTTGCAGGGAATTGTTAATTAAATTGAACAGCCATGATAAACTGCCCTTTGAATTTGATAGAATTGGATCATGGTGGAATAGAAAAGGAGATGAGATCGATATTGTAGCGCTAAATTCAAAAACTAATGAAATCTTATTTGCCGAATGTAAATGGAGATCTAAGGTAGTTGATATTACGGTAGTCGAAGATTTACGTAAGAAAGCCAGTTTTGTAGACTGGAGAGATGGGAGGCGGGATGAATATTTTGCTGTATTTTCAAAGACCGGTTTTTCTAAGTCATGTCTCG
This sequence comes from Methanosarcinales archaeon, assembly GCA_021108405.1. Classification (GTDB taxonomy): domain Archaea; phylum Halobacteriota; class Methanosarcinia; order Methanosarcinales; family Methanocomedenaceae; genus Methanomarinus. The sequence goes on along the minus strand of JAIOQW010000219.1, from coordinate 20,085 downwards.
AATATTGTAAAAAAAATGGAGTACTTACGTTTGATGCAGAAGATATTGTAGGCAGTATTGTACAGCGTATGGAAATTGGGTAGGCAAGGAAAACTATACACCCATTTGAGAACTTTTTTATAATATAGAGGCTGTCTCACAATTGGTTTTGGAACCAAAAATATTCCTTCTTTTTTGATTTAAAGCATTATCTCCCTTTCTTATTTTCCTGATTTTGAATTGTTAGACAGTCTCTATATGCAATAACTTTTAAAAATATAATAAACCACATATAAACACAAATATTTTACCATGTATCTGTATGTATATCATTAAGAATGCCACAGGTTCAAATATTATTAACAAATAAACCATAATATTCATTTCCATCATGCATACAAATTCAATCCCAAAATCCTGTATCTACGGAATAGATTTCAGCGGTGCAAAACACGCCTGCAAGAAAATATGGATAAGTAAAGGAACCATTGATAACAACTCTTTACATATCAACGAATGCCGGCCCTTATCAGATCACACAAAAAACCCACTCCAGCGAGATCAATGCCTTGCTGCACTAAAATCCCTCATTACCACTAATCCCCACGCCGCTTTTGGTCTTGATTTTCCATTCGGCCTGCCCGAGACACTAATAAATGAGGATAACTGGGAGGAGTTTATACTAAAGTTCCCGGAGCAGTATAGCTCACCCGATCAATTCCGCCAGGCCTGCCGTAATGTAACTGATAATAAAGAACTCAAAAGACTCACAGACAATCAAAACCGTGCACCTTTTTCTCCTTATAACCTCCGGATCTACCGCCAGACCTATTTCGGGATACATGATGTATTATATCCATTAGTCAGGGATAGATCAGCCTGCATCCTGCCAATGCAGCATCCAGATAAAGAAAAAACATGGGTATTTGAGATATGTCCTGCCTCAACCTTAAAGCATGAGGGTCTATATTACAAATATAAGGGTAATACAGCCGCACATCAGCAATCTCGCACCCGGATACTTAATTGCCTTGTTGAAAAAGGATTTATAGATACCATTTCATTAAAAGTCCGCAAAATGGCTCATGAAGACTCACAGGGCGATGCACTTGATAGTATTATAGCGGCTGTAGCTACATATAGAGCCCTCTTATCATACAATAACTATAATACGGAAGTATGTGATGTTTATGAAATAGAAGGATATATTTTTATTTAGCGATATATCCAGTATCTCCGGATAATGTAGCGAATACATATTCATATTAATTATCACTTCCTTTATTGACTTTTGCAGGCTACTTAATAGAATTAACCACAAATAAACACAAATATTTTAATTATTTGTGTTTATTTGTGTTCATCTGTGGTTCCTTTTCGATAATCCGTCTCTTTATTACTCAATGGATAACCGGTAGACAGAATCTAAAGAAATAAGAGCTATTTCATAATTAAATTGACATCTCAAACTCTTTTCTCATCATATCAATTAGCTTCTTCTTACCTTTATTTTCAGCAGCAAATGACCTGATACGTCTAACCCAATCAGATTCATTCCCTATTGATAAACATATCCTTCTCATTATTTTAAAAAGAAAAACAACCTTATCATAATGGATATGAGATCTGAGAATATCCTCATTTATCCGAATCCTGCACAGTGATGCTCCCTGTTTTGGTGATTTCTTTGCAACAGCACAGGCAACCTGCCCTACTACCTCTACTGGCATATGAGTTATGAATTTCATTACAAGAGTAGCAGACAATTCTGGATATCTATCCAACAGGTATGGTATTAGCATAAGCGCGTTTCTATAGGATCCTTTTTTTATTATACTGTCACACAGATTCTCAAGAGTATGCATATCTAAAACATCTGTCATAACCTCGAGCAATGTATCCATAGGTGGACCTGCATTTATCAATCCACGCTCTATTGCTATTTTTGTTAGTAGACTCGATTCAACTTCCATACCCTTATCTACGGCTGCTTTAGAAACATTGATAATAACATTGGATGAGATTTTCGGCTCTGATAATATTACATCAATGGCAGTTTGTAAATCCCCATCATGCAGCAGTGACGAAACGACAGCATCTCTATTTGGCATGTTTTTTAGCATTGCAGCTTTAAAATCTTCTGATTTGCCAATTCCTGAAAATACTTCTTTTATTTTTTCATAGTCATCATTATAAAAATACCGGGACATTAAATCAAAAGCGAAATCAATAGAGGTTGAAAAATCAACAAGATCAGGTTTTTTATCTATTAAGATACTGGCAATTGAGAAGTACAGTTTCTGTAAATCATTAAATGATCCTCCGGATAATGCCATCCCTTTTTTTATTATATCAAAAGCATCTTCATATCTTTCTTCCCCAATCAGCACATTTGCCAGTAGAATATGGTCATCCCCGGTAATTAGTTCAAATTGAGCAAGACGCAATTTCTCCTGCGGCATTCCAATATGTGCATACAGATCGATCAGTGTCCGGATGATGTTATTCTTTTTATATTGATAATTGGATTCACTGGTATATTCTTTTTCAGCATTCAATTTTTCCAGCAAATATTCCTCTGCATGCGAAATATTTTCCTTATTAATAATACCAAATAGCATATCCCATGTATCCAGACCGTAATCTTCATTATTGGCAATATCCAGTATCGTTTCTAAGAGTATGTCCTTGTAGGCCTGGTCATTGATCTGTTTCATGCATTGATTAAAATCACTCACACATTGAATTGCAAATTCACCCATACTGCCACCCGAATCGTCTGCCCCCTGATCAAATGCGGTTATGCAACCCTTTATCAATTCCAGATATATCTCGGCAGCGTTTTTATATAATTCTTTGTCCATAAGCCCGTCAGCAATATCCCGTATCTCTTCAAGCTTGTGTACTGCATCCCATATATGATAATAATCAAGATCTTCACTTACTATCCAGTCAATTTTGTTGGAAATTGCATCAATATTAATCTGTGGTCTTTCATCTGCAATTAATGAATATTCACATACCATAGCAGGATTATGATTTATTATTTTTTTTATAATATTGATTATTTCATGTTTACTCATTGAATTCAACGAAGTTATGAATTTATTAGAGTCAGTAAATAATGAGGGCTCATGCACCCAGTTTAGAAGAAGAGCCACTGCGTGTTTACATTTATATCCAACCGGACATGTGCATCTTGTATCTATTTCATGGTTACCAATAAAGGCTTTTACTTCATATGGTGTTTCCATACTTCCTATAACACGTGCATAGAGAGTGTTATCTAATATTACAGGTCCTATAACATAGCCTTTCTTATAGTAGTCAAGTCCTCTATTGAAGGTTCTTTCACTGAAATTGTCCTTGATCATATCCTGGGTTATTTTCATCATGTTGAATCTCGGGGAATGTTTTTAAGACTTTTGTCCCAATACCACATCTAACCATATATTTAAGTAACCTTAATCATACTATTTTTTGGGAGGATTACTAATGCAAGAATATAAATTACTAATAGATGGAAAGTGGATTGATTCATCTACAAACGAAAGTTTTGATGACATCAACCCTACAACACTTGAAAAGATAGCAACGATCCAAATAGCTGCTGATATTGATATCGATCAAGCAGTAAATACTGCATGGGAGGCATTTGGGGCATGGAGCGAAACGCCGCCGCCAGGTCGTGCACAAATATTGTTCAAAGCAGCCCGCATACTGGAAGAAAAAAAGGAAGAACTGGCCAAATTGCTTACTGAAGAGATGGGAAAAGTAATCTCAGAGGCAAGAGGTGATATCCAGGAAGCCATTGATATTACCTTATATGCTGCCGGTGAAGGACGCCGGATGTTCGGTGAGACCACAACATCCGAGCTTAAGAATAAGTTCTGCATGACTGTGCTGCGTCCGATCGGTGTGGTGGGTATGATCACACCATGGAACTTCCCCATGGCCATCCCTGCCTGGAAAGTAATGCCAGCTCTCGTGGCAGGAAATACCATTGTCATGAAACCTGCCAGTGATACTCCGTTACTGACCATCAAGATGGTAGAGGTGCTAATGGAAGCAGGCCTGCCCCCGGGAGTTATTAATTTAGTATTCGGACCCGGCGTATCAGTTGGCCAGGCTATTGTCCACCATCCGGGTATCAGGGCGATATCCTTTACCGGGAGTCTGGAGACAGGAAAACAGATCATGGGTGAATGTGCAAAAAGTATGAAACGAGTATCACTGGAAATGGGAGGCAAGAACCCTATCATTGTAATGGATGATGCTGATATCGACCTGGCCGTGGACGGTGTGATCTGGGGTGCTTTTGGTACTACCGGACAGCGCTGTACTGCAGCCAGCAAAGTCATTATTCATGAGAAGGTTGAGCATGAGTTCACTGACAAGCTACTGACAAGGACCCGTACCCTGAAGCTGGGTGATGGTCTGCATGCAAAAACCGATATAGGTCCTGTGATAAACCAGGCCCAGTTGGATAAGATCGCCAAATATGCCCGTATCGGACAGGATGAGGGTGCAACCCTGCTTACTGGTGGGAATATTGCTAACCCCGGACTTGATGGTTATTTCTTTGAACCTACCATTTTCACAGATGTGGACCCTGATATGCGTATTGCTCAGGATGAAATATTCGGACCTGTAGTGAGTTTGATAACCGTGTCAGATCTTGATGAAGCGATTGAAGTAGCTAATAACACAATATACGGTCTGTCATCGTCTATCTATACAAGAGACATAGCCAGTGGATTTAAAGCCATTGAAAAGATCGAAGCAGGAGTTACTTATGTTAATTCCTCTACTATAGGAGCTGAAGCACATCTACCCTTTGGAGGTGTGAAAGGTACAGGTAATGGTTTCAGAGAAGCCGGCCCTGAAGCTATTAAGGAGTTCACTGAAATAAAAGCCGTATATTTTGATTATAGCGGGAAGTTACAGAAAGCCCAGATCGATTAAAAAGAGTATCTGGTAAGGTTCAACTGAGATGACTGTTATCTTCATAAAGTATAATTTTGGGATGGTGGTATAATATTTTCGCAAGCGGAACAGAACAGACTGATTCCATTCCAAAGATTTTATTATAGATTGCAAACATTGTTGTATTGACGAACTGCGGGGGGACAATGGAATCAACAATGGAGTCAACCAGGGAGCCAATAATCGAGATACAGTCCGTATCTAAAACCTTCGGGGATTTCAAGGCACTGAATAACATTTCCCTGGATATTGAAAAGGGAACCATATTTGGACTGCTTGGACCTAACGGAGCTGGTAAGTCAACCCTGATAAATATACTGTCATGTCAGAACCGTCCCTCGTCAGGTTCTGTTTATATTTCAGGTCTTGATGTGGTATCTGACAAAAAAGACGTGCTCTCCATTATTGGCGTGGTACCACAGGAGAACAGTTTCTATGACGAACTCACAGTTGCTGAGAACCTCAGGTATTTCGGTTCATTATACGGCGTTACTGTCATTGACATAAAAAAGAGGACCCATCGTATATTGGAGATGCTGCAACTGACCGAAAAGAAAAGCAGCCGTGCCAGCACCCTGTCCGGTGGCATGAAAACCAGGCTCAATATCGCATGTGCATTGATACACAAACCAGAAGTACTCATACTGGACGAACCCAGTGTGGGACTGGACCCCGTTTCCAGGAAAGCGCTCTGGGATACCATCAGGAAAGTGAACAGTGAGGGTACTACTATACTTATCACTACACATTATATGGACGAAGCCGACCTGCTTAGCGACCGGATACTGATAATGCACAGGGGCAATATCGTGGTGGAAGGGACGCCGGAAGAGTTGAAGAACACAGTGGGTGAGCGGGTCATCCTGATAACAAGTACACCAGGAAACTACCACGACCTCACAGAGCAGCTGGGTGCGCTTGAGAATGTGGCGTCCTGTCTTGATTCCGAAAAAGGACTAAAAATAACTCTCAATAGCAAGCAGCCACTGGAGCAGATCATTGACATATTTGAATCCGGGAACGAGCACATTATTAACATTGAATCCAACCGGCCCAGCCTTGAGAATGTATTTATTCATTTTGCACAGGAGGAGTGGCATTGACCATTGCTTCTGTTATTAAAAAGGATTTGACGATCTATACCCGTCACACCAAAACTGTATTGTTGATATTTCTGGCACCTATACTAATCACAATATTGATCGGCTCGGTTTTTTCAGGTGGTACTGACCAGGGCCTGAAGGATGTCAGGCTGGGTGTGGGTGGCGGGTCACAACTGGGCAGGGAAATAATCCAGGAACTGAACAGCAGCCAGATGTTCCTTATCATTGAGGAAAATACAACAGACCCTGCTGTTATCGAAGAAGGGGTACGGAGCAGGAGATACAGTGCAAGTATCTTTATACCCATGGATGAAACCCAGGCCATGAAATTATACATTGACAATTCCAGGGTCCAGATTGCGCCTATCATATCCACGGTATTCATAACCACTACAGAGAAGATGTCCTACGAACTCACCCTCGGCTTTCTTAGCCGGTTATGGGAGGAACTGGACCAGATGGAGGCAAAACTGGACCCACTTCAAGAGGGGATTGTTGAAATTAACAGTAGCATCACTTCCCTGAACAGTAGTACTGCAGAAGTGATATCTGCACTGGATGAACTCAATGCAACCCGCCTGAATGCTTCGGTTGATGAAATGAAATGCACCCTTGAGCAGATGAAGGTGGACCTGAACCAGACCGCTGCAGATATTAATGTTACACGGCAGGAGATCAAAGCGCTGGATGAGAATGTTGATTCCATCCATAATGATGCAGTTTTGTTAAGGGATGAACTGGAGGTGGTGGTGGATGATATCGATGCCGCTGATGCTGCACTGCTGGACCTTCAGACCAGTTTACAGCAGACCTATGACCTCACTTGTACAATCGATCCCACACGGCCACAGTGCACAACTCTTAGTGCAACTATCCAACAAGTGCAGGATACCAGTGACTTGCTGCAGGAGCGCACAGCTCCGGTGATTTCGCTCTACGATAGCCTGGATAACCTGGCACAGACCAGCGCACAACTGCATGAAAAACTGGAAATGACAGACGTCCGCCTGCAGGAAATGCAAAAATCCATTGACAATTACACTCTCGAGATATCCAACATTAGTGAGAATATCGCTGATATAGAGAATGTAGTGATTACCCTGGAGGATGTAAAGGAACAATCGGCAAACACTTCACTGAAGCTGGAGCAGCTTTCCAATGGTATGGCCAACAGCACGGCTTCACTTGTATTAGAGATAGAAAAAACCAAAGGTGTCATCAATGAGGTGACAACGAAATCGCCTACTGCTATTGCCGCTCCTGTAACAATGGAAATAGAACAGGTGTTCAAGGATAAGTCCCAGCTTGAATTCCTGATGCCGGGCATTATATCCATTGTTCTGATGTTCATATCGTTCATGCTAGCATCCATCACCATCATACAGGAGAGGTCCCAAAAGACCCTGGTACGCACACTGCTCACGCCGCTAAGTCTTGAGGAGTTCCTTTTTGCCAAGACCTTTGCGCTGATACTCATTGCCCTGTTGCAGGGAATCATCATGGTTATCGTGGCATTCCTGCTCTACGGGGTCCTCATACCGGTATCGCAGTGGGGAGCGCTGTTCCTGGTTATACTGGTGTATTCGGCATCCTTTATCGGTATTGGTATGGCACTGGCCACGCTTGCCGATTCCGAGAACACGGCAATGCTGATGTCACTGGTGCTTAGCATACCTATGCTGTTCTTGTGCGGCATGTTCTTCCCATTCGAGACCATGCCGCCGCTGATGGCATGGCTGGGTAATGCCTTGCCCATCACCATGGGTATCAGGGCACTGGATTCGGTACTGATATACCAACAGGGGTCTGATGTGCTGCTGGGCTACCTGATGCCGTTGTTGGGTTATGGAGTGGCCGGGCTGGGGCTAGCGTATGTGCTGTTGAGGCGTGAGGTGATGGGGTAAGATTCTCTTACTAAAAATTTAAAATAGAAATGAATAAGGCCAAAATGCTGCTTTTAATCACTTCTTTTATTTGTTTTATCCAATAAATATATATTATAACGAAGCACAACACAATAGGATATACAATGAAACAAGACATCTATGACATTGACTTTCCCTGCAAACGGCTGCGAGTGATACTTGAGCAGATAGTTCCTGATATCGTTGGCAGGTGGAATAAAGAAAAGATCGATAAGGACGAAGTGAATAAAAACCTTGGCAACAGGCGTAAAAGAGCACATGAACTGCTTGAGAAATGCCGCTCGGATAAATATACTGCACAAATGATAGAAGAGAAATTCAAATGGGCATATAAGGAATTGAAAATGAAATACCCATTCTAATTTTTATAACGAAACATTTATTTAACTTATCTTCTTAAGGGATGCGGTGATTTATTGGTCAGAATAAAACATGCTCTTTTAAGCGTATCTGATAAAACAGGTATAATTGATTTCGCAAAAGCCCTTAATAATCTGGGTATTGAGATCATTTCTACAGGAGGTACGGCAAGTACTCTTAAGAATTCACAAATACCTGTTAAAGATGTATCACAAGTAACCGGATTTCCTGAAATGATGGACGGTCGGGTTAAGACACTTCACCCAAAAATACATGGTGGACTGCTATGCCTTCGAGAAAACGAGGAGCATATCAAACAGGCACAAGAGCAGCACATTGAACTTATTGACCTGGTCGCGGTCAACTTATATCCATTTCAAGAGACTGTTGCTAAAAATGATGTTAGCTTACAGGAAGCCATTGAAAATATAGATATTGGCGGACCAACCCTTATTAGGGCCTCAGCTAAGAATTACCCATACGTTGTAATTATAACAGACCCGGAGGATTACTCCTTAGTTTTAACCGAACTGGAAGCACACAATAAAGTCTCACCCTCCACCAGGGAACGATTAGCTGTCAAGGCCTTCAGGCATACAGCCAATTATGATGCAATAATAGATACATATTTAAGCAAACAATTAATGGACGAAGATATTTTAAGGCTCCTGTTTACGCAAGGCAACACACTGCGTTATGGAGAGAACTGGCACCAATGGGCAAAATTCTACAAAGAACCAGGTGTGGAAGGAGCTACTCTATCCGGCGCCGTGCAACATAACGGCAAAGAAATGTCCTATAATAATTATGTGGATACTGATAATGCCATGCAGACAATCATGGAACTTGACGATGACCCGTCTGTCTGTATGGTCAAACATAATAACCCCTGCGGCCTGGCAACAGGCAGTACTCTGGTAGAGGCATTATCGGCTGCATGGGACGGAGACCCGATCTCAGCTTTTGGCAGCATTATTTGTCTTAACAAAGAAGTTGACATTACTACGGCTAAGTTCATGAAAGGCAAATTCATAGAAGTGATACTTGCACCCGGTTATGAACCTGAAGCTATGGAGTTCTTACAGCAAAAAAGCAAGGACCTGCGTATTCTGGAGATGCCCCGGATGCGTCAGGGTATCAAGATCAACAGAAAATTGACCTATATCATGGGTGGAATGCTCAGTCAATCAAGGGATATCGGAATATATGATAAATGGGAGGTTGTGAGTGAACATCCGTTTCCCGAATCAAAGAGAGGCCTGGCAGAGTTCTCAATGACCGCATGCAAGAGAACAAAATCCAATTCAGTTATTATCACCCGGGAATATGCAAAGCAAAAGTATATGGTGCTTGGAATGGGTGCCGGACAGCCCAATAGAGTTGATTCGATACGTAAACTGGCTGTGACTAAAGCCAAGGAGAACCTTGAACTAATATATGAAAGGGAAAAACCAAATATCCCCTTTGATCAATATATGAAGAATATTATGTCAGAATGTGTTCTTTCCTCTGATGCCTTCTTCCCGTTTGACGATAGTATTATAAATTCGGCTGAGCATAATATCAGATATATCATATCCCCGGGAGGCAGTATCAGGGACAATGAGGTCATTGCTACTGCTAATAAACTGGGTGTATCACTGGTTTTTACCGGGATGCGTCATTTTAATCATTGATGAATGAGGAGAAAAATATGGAACAAAATAATAATAATACTAAAATAATTTTAATCATAGTGGCAGTGTTAAGTGTATGCCTTATTATATTTCTACAGTTAGGCAACACTGGAGATGGCATAGTTGTAGAAAATGGAAATATTATACAGGTTAACTATACTGGTAAACTTCTGGATGGTACTGTTTTTGATACATCGGATCCTGATATTGCAAATGAATCAGGGTTATATAATCCTATGCGACCTTACCAGCCTCTTGAATTTGTAGTTGGGAGCGGTAAGGTCATAGAGGGCTTTGATACAGGAGTTCTGGGCATGAAAAAAGGTGAGAAAAAAACACTAACAATCCCCCCGGAGCAGGCATATGGTCCGGATGATCCTACCATGATAAGGGTATTGTCATTAATTGATGATATACCTGCCACCCAACCCCTTCAAAAAGAAATTGCATTACCAATAGACCAGTTCAATTTTACCTTTGATGCTAATCATACAGAAGGTGATATTGTACAGCTTCCTGAAAGCACTATCAATATGACTATAGTATCGATGGATGAAAATGTCAGTCTATCAATTATTGCAAATGTCGGTGATACTTTCAAATCAGCACAATCACCATGGGAAGAAGAGGTTATAAAAGTAAATTCCACACATATCACAGTAGAGCATGTAGTGGAAGTAGGGGATATTATTGCATTCCCTGGAACGCCCTGGAATAGTACTGTAACAGAGGTTACTGATACAAATATTACCATAGAGCATAATCCGATACCTGATGAGACTATCCAGACCCCTTATGGAGCTATGGATATCCAATTCAATGAAACAGGTATTATAATGGATACAAACCCACCTCTGGCCGGAGAGACCCTGGTGTTTGATATTGAAATTGTTTCAATTATTAAACCAACGTCAACAGAAGAACCAACAAATGAGATTAAGAATGAAACTGAGCCCTGAATGAAGGGGCTCTTTTTCCCTCAATCTTAAATACATCCTCAGACAATTACCATTAATGCCAATCATTAATACTTCAGTCATAGACAATAAGATCTCAAATATTCTATCTGGTTATGATACTGATAATATTACCATAGCTACAGTTACCAGTCATTCCAGTTTACAGATATTTGATGGTGCACGCAAGGAAGGTTTTAAGACATTAGGTATTTGTATAGGAAAACCACCGAAATTCTACAATGCTTTTCCATTAGCCAAACCGGATGAGTTCTTAGTAGTAGATAGTTATCTGGACATTTTAACAAAAACAGAAGAACTTGCTAAAAAGAACATTATTATAATCCCACATGGCTCATTTGTAGAATATCTTGGTCATGATAACTTCATACACTTAGAACTTCCCACTTTTGGTAACCGATGGGTACTGGAATGGGAATCAGACCGCAATAAGGAACGCCAGTGGCTGGAAGGTGCAGGTATCACTATGCCTCGTGAGATCCATGACCCGGAGGATATCAATTCTCCTGTTATGGTTAAATACCACGGTGCCAAAGGTGGACGCGGGTTCTTTGTTGCTAAGAATAAAGATGAATTTTACCAGAGACTTGATAACTCCGAGCCCTTTACTATCCAGGAGTTCATTGTAGGAACGCGTTATTATTTACACTACTTCTATTCACCAATTTCCACTGAAGGGTACACCTTAAGTAAAGGCACGCTGGAGCTTATGAGCATGGACAGGCGGGTAGAATCCAATGCAGATGAGATATTCAGACTAGGGTCCCCCCGTGAACTTGAAGAAGCGGGTGTATATCCTTCCTTTGTAGTGACAGGCAATATACCATTAGTCGCCAGGGAATCGTTATTACCAGAGATATTTGAACTGGGAGAAAAAGTAGTGGAAAGTTCTATTGACCTGTTTGGAGGTATGATCGGTCCCTTCTGTCTTGAGACCGTTTGTACGGATAAACTTGAGTTTCGTATTTTTGAGATATCTGCCCGCATCGTGGCAGGTACGAATTTATTCATGTCCGGATCGCCTTATTCGGACCTGATAAATCCGAATGTCTCAACAGGCAGACGAATCGCTTGTGAGATCAAAACGGCAATACAAAACGATAAACTGAATGAGGTATTATCGTGAATGATGAACAATATGATGTGATCATAATTGGTTCCGGTCCGGCCGGAATGTTTGCAGCATACGAACTGATGGGGAAAGGCCTGTCTGTTCTTATAATAGAACAGGGCCGGGATATATCAAAGCGAAAATGTAAAATGGACCTTGCCAGCCGGTGTACACACTGTCATCCCTGTGATATCATGTGTGGTGTTGGCGGTGCAGGTACTTACAGTGATGGCACATTAAACTTAAGTCCCGAGATCGGAGGCGACCTGAGTGAGTTTACCCATGACCGTGATGTGGCCTGGGAACTGGTTGATTATGTAGATAAAATTTTTCTGCAATATGGCGCTCCTTTTCAACTTAACAGACCGTCACATCTTGATATTGAACAACTCAAACGTCGTGCTGCTTCAACCGGTGCCAGGTTTATTGAAATTCCGCAGCGGCATATTGGTTCGGATAAAACACCCAAACTTATCGAACAGTTAAAAAAAGACCTTGAGAAGTCTGGTATCAGGTTCATGCTGAATACTATAGTTACTGACCTGGTGACCAAAGATGGGAAGTGTACCGGTGTTGTACTGGAGGATAACAGTACGATCAGATCAAAATCAACGATCCTGACTCCTGGCCGGGTCGGAGCAACCTGGGTAGATAAACTGGTAAAGCAGAATAATATAGGGGCCAGATATGCCGGGATCGATATAGGGGTCAGAGTAGAAGTACCTGCTATAATCATGGATCCTGTTACCAGGATCAACCGTGATCCTAAATTTCATATCCAAACACCAAGATATGATGATTTTGTAAGGACCTTCTGTACCAACCACAAGGGCTTTGTGGTTAAAGAAGAATATGATGATTTTATTGCTACCAATGGCCATGCCATGAAGGACATCGAGTCAGAAAATACGAACTTTGCATTCCTGGTAAGGATCGAACTCACGCATCCTATAGAGAACACTACCAGATATGGTCGATCAGTAGCTAAATTAGCAACTACTATCGGTGGAGGTAAACCTGTACTTCAGCGGATGGGAGACCTGCGGCGTGGCAGACGTTCAACATCAGAGCGCATCAGGCGAAACTCAGTCAGTAATACATTAAAGGATATTACACCCGGAGATATCAGTATGGCAATGCCGCACCGTATTGTAATGGATATCATAGAAGGACTGGAAATATTGAATAAGATCATACCAGGTGTGGCTTCTGATTCTACACTACTGTATGCTCCTGAGATCAAGTTTTATTCCATGCGTTTGGATGTGGATGATAACATGCAGACCAATATTAAAGGGCTCTATGCAGCCGGGGATGGTACCGGATTATCCAGGGACATTATCAATGCGACTGCTACCGGAGTGCTGGCTGCCCGTGGGTTATTGAACAATCTGTGATCATGATCATTAAACAAAAAAATATAGATATTCAATCATTGCTGCATCGCAAAGGAATTGATGCTTATTTAATGTATACGGATAGTATTCGTAGTGCTGATATGTACTATATATCAGGTTTTTTTGCAGGTGATGCTTTTACATATTTATATAACAATAAAGACATCCTGCTGGTCTCCAGTATGGAAAAGGAGCGGGCTAAGAAGGAATCACGAATTACTGATATTAGGTCTACTTCTGATTACGGATCTAAGGACCTATTTAAAATTCATAAAGATCCGGCAGAGGTATACAGCAGGTTGTTATTACAGTTACTAAAAAAAGAAGAGTGTAGCAGTATAGCTGTGCCAAATGAGTTTCCTGTTTTTTTTGCAGATCGGCTTAGAGAGGCTGGTATTCATATCACCTGTCTCGCAAGCCCTATCCGAAAATTGAGGGAAAAGAAGACCAAAACAGAGATAAAAGCTATCTCAAGTACCCAGCGTGCCTGTGAATTATCAGCGTCAAAGGCAATTGACCTGATCCGTTCTTCAAAGATCAAGGGTAATGAACTTACCATAAACGGTAGACCTCTAACTTGCGAATATATCAAAGCTGTCATACATCATTCTCTATTGGACAGCGAGTGTGAGGCCCAGGGCACTATTGTAGCCTGCGGACCCCGAAGTTGCGACCCTCATTGGCAGGGGGAAGGCGTATTGAAAGCCCATCAGCAGATAATACTTGATATTTTTCCACGTCATATGACTAGTAGATATTACAGTGACATGAGCCGAACTGTGGTCAGGGGTGAACCCGACCCGAAGATAAAAGAAATGTATGAGGCTGTACTTGCTGCCCAGCAAGTTGGTTTTGATCTTATCAGGCCCGGAGCTAATAGCAGTGAAATACACCAGGCGGTATGCGATAGTTTTACTTATGCAGGATTTGCTGTGGGTGAAGATGAAGGCTTTATCCACTCCACCGGTCATAGTGTGGGTATTGATATTCATGAAAGACCTGGCATAGGACCTCAGCAAGAGATACTGGATGCAGGAAATGTCATCACAGTAGAACCAGGGCTCTATTATCGTGATGTAGGTGGTGTCAGGATCGAAGATATGGTTGTTGTGACTGAGAAAGGATGCAATAATTTAACTATGCTTGATAAGAATTTACAGTTGTAATGGAAATACAGTAGTGGTGATCATCATGGATAAGGAGCAAATGATACAGGAAATAGATGAGATCGTTGGGAAGTACATAACAGCAGGCGAGATACTTGCCCGGGTAAGGAAGGAGACTGCAAAACAGGTCAAAGTCGGTGCAAGTTTACTTGATGTTGCTAACTTTGGAGAAGATATGATAAGAAAAGAAGGTGGTGAATGCGCTTTTCCCATAAATATATCAAGAAACGAAGAAGCAGCACATTCTACACCTAAGAATGATGATACTGAGATATTCGGTGAGGACATGGTCAAACTGGATATTGGTGTACATATTGACGGATATATTGCCGACACTGCTATTACAGTCGATCTATCAGGCCACAATGAACTGGTCGAGGCTGTTGAAGCAGGACTTAATGCCGCGATAGAGATCATTCATGGAGGTATCAATACTACTGAGATAGGTAATGTTATCAATGACACGATCACTGAGTTCGGATATAAGCCGGTTGCCAATCTGACCGGACATGGACTGGCCCAGTATATACAGCATGTACCACCCAGTATTCCCAATATCCCAACTGATGTGGGTGTCGAACTTGATGTAGGTCAGATCATAGCTATTGAACCTTTTGCCACTGATGGTAAAGGATTTGTCAGTGAAGTAGGGAGTGCCCAGATATTTAGTCTATTAAGTAATAAGCCTATTAGAAACTCTGCTGCAAGGGCTGTGATGAAGGAAATAGAGCAGTACAGGACCCTGCCTTTTGCCAAACGATGGCTTAAGTCCAAACATGTGGATTTCGCAATGCTCCAGCTGGAAAAGAATGGAAATTTATCGTCCTATCCTGTATTGAAAGAAGAAAAAGGTATGCTGGTCTCCCAGGCAGAACATACTTTAATTGTTGAGGAAGATGGGTGCAGGGTAACTACTAAATAGATATCATGACAATCATAAAAGAGCTTATCCGGACTATACTTATATTTTTATTCGCAGCCCAGCTCACTGGAAGTGCCATAGCCGGATATGAATGCAGCAATCTGGTCACTATCTATCCGGATTCAATGGAATGGCAATATGTTGAGGTCATCTCAGGACAACAATCATGTGAGTTTAAGAATAAAACTGATAACCTGCATGGGAATAAAGATGGATTTGTAAGCACCTGGGAACTGATGGAAAATGAAAAGTATCATAGAGATACCATCAGGAATGCCTTGAAGGTGGAAATGGATGTAAGAATTGATAACTCCACAGAAGGGATTACAGTAGAAGATATAGATGCATCATTTTCAGTTGATGCATTGGGTCCGGTTGATACTCAAACTAGCTTTACCAATACTTACTACGTGATATACGGATTAAAGGATGATCTGCTTACTAACGGGAGTACTATCTGGTTACAGGGCGAACCGGGCTCGTTTCTTTCTGTAGAGTTCCCTAACAATACACAGATCATTTCTTGTGAAGGGATTGATAATGTGAGTATTCATGAGAATCTCCTATCAGGTCGGTTTAATGATAGTACTGAAGAAAATGTCGTTTGGGTTGATGTTATGATCAATTATTACATTAATATGACATCGGGTATTATTGATCAGGTGGATGATATGGATAATATGAGTAATATGGTTAATGGATCAAATATGAGTCTTGATAATACTTCGTCTACACAGAGCCCGTTTTTAGGTAACACATGGATAATATTGATACTATTGATCCTGGTTTTGTTTATGAAAAAAGTTAATTATAGTTGAAAACTAAACAAATTGTAACCACTCACCTTTGGGAAGCAGTAACATTTACAATTTCTTCATGAAGTTTTTCATATAGAAACCACGGATAATGTTAACTTTTAGCTCTGTTGCAGGTGTTAGAGGAACGTTCTTCTTTAGCTATCTAATAGATATTTTGAATTGGGAAAAAGTTTCGGTGAGAATTTGATCTGGATAAGGATGAAGTAGAAGGGATTCTGAACGCCTGAATCCTTTTTCAATAGAATATCAGGTTATACTTGATATACTATTGGAATATAATATACCTGTTGCCAAACACCACCCCCAACAAGAATCATACGCTCTATCCCTCCGTAGAGCCCCCTCAATTCGTTCTTCAATCCCGATTCCGACTTTATAATCTTCTTCAGCTATATTCACGTTCTGAAGTAGCCAGAACAGATCCTTTATCACTCTTGTTATCTCATCCATTCACATCACCTTCATTGCCTTTTCTTCCGTCTGACCAATAAATCCTAATGATGCTTGTACTCACTCCTCAATTTCTTCACTTTATCGTGCATATGCTCGTGGATGTGCAGATGTATGTGCCCGCCATTAACTTCTGCCGTCCTCGTCAGGTGCTCAATCGCTTTGTCTATTGACAGTGGCAGCTCTTCGCAGTTATAGCCAAAACAGCGCAACACTTCAAACAGCTTGAATACTTCGGGCACCTCCAGATTGTTCGCTTTCATCAGGGCACCATCCGAAAATATTTCCTGTGCCGTGCCTTCCGCAACCACCCTCTTGTTCAGCACGAACACGCGGTCGGCAAGCGCAGGGATGGCATTTACATCATGCGTCGCCATTACCACAGTAATCCCCTCTCGTTCGTTAAGGTCATTCACTATTTTTATCAATTCTTCACGGCTCTTCGGGTCGAGATTAGCCGTCGGCTCATCAAGAACCAGTATCTTCGGCTCCATAGACATAACCGCAGCCAGAGCTGCTTTTTTCTTCTCGCCGCCACTGAGATGATGAGGACACCTGTTCTCATAACCCATGAGCCCAAGCGACAAAATGGTTTTTTCTACTCGCTCCCGCACCTCATCTTCTTTTAAACCCATGTTTATCGGGCCAAATGCCAAATCATCGAAAAGCGTGGGCATGAACAACTGGTCATCCGGGTCTTGAAAAACAATTCCTACTTCTTTTATTATTTCTTCTTTCTTCTCCTTGTCCACTTTCTTACCGAACACTTCTACCTGCCCACTACCACGCAGTATTCCATTAAGATGCAGCAAAAAGGTCGTTTTGCCTGCTCCGTTCGGCCCCACTATCGCAACTCTTTCGCCCTCATATACTTCCAAACTTGCACCTTCCAACGCTTTTGTACCGTCAGGATGCGTGTAAGTGAGGTTTTTGACACTTATTGCTTCCTTTTTCATTTTATTCATACTACTCCTACCCATACTCCAGCATAACAAACCACCTGCAAACAAACAGCAAATGCAATAATAACAACCGCCAATGCATAGTCCTTCGTACACATTTTAAATTCCACCAGCGTCTTCTGGCTTCCCGTATATCCGCGTGACCGCATTGCCCAATATACGCGTTCCGCCCTCTCGTAACTTCGAACAAAAAGCATTCCCAGCGCGTTACCTATCGTTCTCAATGCATACAGACTAGTTCCCAGTTTGAACCCTCTTGATTCCATCGCAATCAATAACCTTTGGAACTCATTCACGAAAACAAAGATGTAGCGATACGTAAACATAAGCATCTGGACGAGAATATTCGGTACCTTTAACTTATCCAGTGCTTTTAGCGTCGTTTCGAACTTCGTGGTCGCAATCATCGGGATAATGAGCATAACCGCAGAAAAAGCCTTCAGAACTACTAAAATACCATATGTTAAACCTTCGTAGGTCACTTTTATAGCGTAGAAGCTGAAGATTTCATTCCCTTCCACCGTAAAGGGCATAATGACAAGAAAAGGGAGTATGAATAAAGAAACCCCTTTTAAATGCTGAATAACAAAATGAAACGGTAGTTTTGTAGCGATGAGAAAGAGGATGGAAACGAGAAAGCCGATAAGGACGAGCTTTAAATCATTGAGGAGAACGATAGAAAAAATAAGAAAAGTGATGGCGATTAGCTTTGCTCTCGGGTCAAAACGATGCATCGGCGAATCAAGCGATGCATACCTGTCTATCTCCGGATATTCCATCATTTTTTTCTTCGCCTTCCTCTAAGAATATATGCCATTGAAGCACCCAAGCCCTACCTCTGCTTTCTCCCAAAAAAAAAGGTAAAAAATGTTTATCCTAATTACTATACTCCCTAGCTCTGCTGCGGTTGGGACAAAACATGGTCAATACAACTCAGTAGCCTGAGAAATGAGAGTGCCCCACAGCTCTGCTGTGGGGAGCTTCATTATAGCAGTAATCACCTATTCTTCCTAAACACCATATAAGCAACTGCTAAAATACCTGCAATGGCAAATGCTGCTTCGAATCCCGGGGTATCAGATGTTGATATCGGTGTCGGCGCTGCTGCCGCTGCTGTCGTTGGTCCTTCAAGTTCTGCTAATGCATCTTCAAGTTCTTCCAAATTGAGCCTCATAGATTTGGCTGCATCGCCGAGATCATGCACAGCAGTGTGTACATCGCCTGCAGCACTTATGGCTTCCGGTGATGCCTGGACATCCGTGTTCTCTATAAGTAAATGTATCAAGTCATAAGGCGATTTACCTGTAACCGGCAACTCCATAGTAGTTACAAAATCACCTGAATCTATGGTGTCTTGATACAGTTTCCGAAGTGCTTCGATTTTTCCCGCAGTAACCAACATTTTTGCTTTGTTCTTCTCAGGCTCGGTTTTATATGTGTCAAGCTTCCCGATATAGCTGTCCATATAAACCTCAATGTGCTTGAGAGCGTGGGCGCTCAGATGAACTGTTTTAGCCGTAGCTTTCATTTCATCCGGCATACTTTCGACGCCACTGATGATCACTTTCGTCTCCTCGTGTATGACCTCGGCTGCTCCTTTAAGCTCCACCATATTCTTGTCTATGTTTCCTACTGATTCCGCTATCTCAGATCCCGACTCTTTCGGTGCGGGTGCGGGTGCTTCTGCTAATGCATCTTCAAGTTCTTCCAAATTGAGCCTCATAGATTTGGCTGCATCGCCGAGATCATGCACCGCACTGTGTACATCGCCTGCAGCACTTATTGCTTCAGGGGATGCCTGGACCTCCGGGTTCTCTATAAGTCCGTGTATCAAGTCATAAGGCGATTTACCTGTAACCGGCAAATTCATAGTAGTTACAAAGTCACCTGAATCTATAGTATCTTGGTACAGTTTCCGAAGTGCTTCGATTTTTCCCAATGTAAACAACATTTCTTCTCTATTCTTATCGGGATCGGCTTTATAGGTATCGAGCTTCCCAATATCGCTTCCCATATACACCCCAATGTGATTGAGAGCGTGGGTGCTCAGATGAACTGTATCAGCCGTATCTTTCATTTCATCCGGCACACCTTCGATGCCAATGATTGCGTCCGTCTCATCGTGTATGATCTTGGCGGCTCCTTCAAGCTCCGCCATATTTGCGTCTATTTTTTCCACCACTGCTGATACATCTTGCGCCATTACTGGCGAAGCGCTCGTTAGAGCCAACAGCATTGCTGTTGCCACTGTAA
>JAIOQW010000122.1 GCA_021108405.1 Methanosarcinales archaeon | reverse complement strand
TTGATGCTCCAAAATTCTGCATTGATTACGTAATATTACACGAACTAATACACTTGAAGTATAGAAATCACGATAAAAAATTTTATAATATGATGGAGGCTCTTATGCCGGATTGGAAAAGACGTAAAGAAATATTGGATTTGGAGGTTGTAAAAAACTTGTGATAATAACGACAAAACCCCCGTACTAAAAAAGAACCCTTTTGTAGATTATAAATCCCCCGCCCTTCAGTGAAAGTAATATAATCATTCAAAGCCCACCAGAACCAAAGCCTATCAATCCATTTACTCTCAAATAACATCTGGATTATAGACCATCACCAATCCCTTCAGGGCAATATAGATACACTTACTTATATTACAAGTAAAGAGAAAATAGTTGGAAAGTTGGCTATATTCTGTTCAGTAATCTTAACATTGAATAATATTTTCTTTAAAGATTTTGCCCGTTTATCAGTGTGATTCTTACCACAATTTGTACAGATACGACTATTACATCCAAAATGAACAATATTTACTGTATCACATTTTTCACAGTAATAAGTAAAGAAGCCACGATCTGCATCCTTACAGATCATTATTATATTGACTTCTTTAATTTCGACATCCAGAGATTGGGTTTTTCAAGTAAATGCGAACGAAGTGAGCATTTTCCTAAAATTATTTATCTCCAAGCAAACCACCGATACTCAATCCTCCACTACCACTACTACCTGTATTTCCAAGCGGCAGATGTGGTGTCAGTGCTGCTGCCAGGTTATTAATGCTAAGTGATTGAATTATGATCTTACCAGGTCCTGTAAGAGTGGTAAGGAATATTCCTTCACCTCCGAACAAGGATGTCTTGATACCACCTGCCCGGGCAATATCATAACCAACTGATGCTTCAAACCCTACTACAGAACCCGTATCTACTTTAAGTACTTCACCTGGTTCGAGGTCTTTAATTACAAAATCCCCGCATGCATGAATGAATACTGTTCCCTCTCCACTGTATTTTTGCAGGACGAGACCTTCGCCTCCAAAGAACCCTGCTCCCAGTTTCTTGGTAAATGCTATATCCATGTCAACACTTGATTCGGCGCAAAGAAAAGCATCCCTCTGACCCATAAAATCGTTTCCAGGACTGATTTTAATCGGTTCTATCTTACCAGGTACATTACCGCCAAAAGCGACGTATCCATCTGATTGAGCTGTAAATTCTGTGACAAAGAAGGACTCGCCTCCTATCATACGTTTAAAACCTTTTAACAGACCGCCTTTGGCTTTGGCATGCATATCTATATTGTTGGTCATGTGGTTCATGACACCGGCTTCAGCGTATACTGTCTCGCCTCCATTTAAATGGAGTATTGCTAATTGGAGATTATCTCCTATGATCTCATATTCCATAATTATTCCTCTTAAGAAGATATATATATATAACCGATTCTTTTTATAATTTTCTGTGGATATTTGTTTATCTTAGTATATCAAGTATAACTTGAATCGAAAATACTTCGTATTTTCTAACCTTCTGCTCTTTTAAGAGCCTCTGATGAAGATTCTACGAATCTTCCATTCCTCTTGAATATCGGACGAAGATTTTGCGAATCTTCTAATCTTCAGCTCCTTTGGAGCTTCAGTCAATAAAATCCGACCAGAGGGAGAATTTTGTCCTTTTTAGTCCGACCAGGTAACTGGCACCGTTTATATAATCGTACACATCCACAATCCCCCAGTGCCCATCATAAATCCCAATGAAGTTTTTCACATCTTATTTTCCTATTATTTTGCTCATTATTTTGATTAACCTTCTCTATCACCAGATCTGCCATATTTCCGGAAGCAAGAATAATCACAGTTTTCCCCATCACTGCTTCAGATAACGAAGAATTAACAATATCACTCTCAAAATCACAGTGGATCCCAAGCATTCTTACAGATGCCTTTGCACTTGTTCCCATTGCACCGATCCTATCAGGATTAATATCAAAGACTTTTTTAAGCTTATCAGGTTCCACAGCGCCTACACCTCCTTGTTTCATCCCCGGGATAGCAGCCACCCATATGCTACCTCCATTTTCATCTGCCTTAGCGTTTATATTGTCTACCAGATCAAGGATGGAAAAAGGTAGATGCTCTCTTTTTTCATATATATTATGTGCCTCAAATTCCCTGTGGGTCTTAATAATAGTAGGAAATGTAAGTTTTGTCTGCCTGAGTGCTTTCATGTTACCGAATATCTCTTCAGGTTTCCCTGATGAATATACTTCTCCTTTTTTTAGAAGATATATCTCATCTGCCCAGGTTGATGCCATATCAACATCATGTGTAGAAATGATAATGCTTTTACCTTCTGTATTTAACTCATCCATAATTTCGATGATATCTACAGTACTTGATGGGTCAAGCCCGGCAGTCGGTTCATCAAATACCAGTACATTAGGTTCCATAACCAGTACCCCTGCCACAGCAGCCTTTTTTTTCTCACCACCACTCAGGTTATCCGGATTCCTTTTCTCATACTCCTTTATCCCGAACATTTCAAGTGCATTCTTAACTCTTTTTTCAACCTCATGCTCAGGTAGTCCGAGATTTCTTGGTCCGAATGCAATATCATCATAAACGGTCGGTGCAAAAAGCTGGTCATCCGAATCCTGAAAGACCAATCCCACACATCTTCTGACCCAGTCTATATTTTTTTTCGTGATCTCCTCACCTTTAATAATGACCTTACCATTCTGTGGAAGAAAAAGTCCGTTCAAATGATAGAACAAGGTGGATTTCCCTGATCCATTGGGTCCAAGTATAGCGATCTTCGTTCCTTCCTGTACTGTTAGGTTTACGTCCTTAAGTGCCTGGGTTCCGTCAGGATAGAAGTGAGATAATCCGATAACCTCTACTGCATACAATTAATAACCTCCCTGTATAACAAAGCGATCGACAATTATTAAGCCGATGCAAATAATGATGATAGAAGATGCAAATAAAATTTCCTTGAATGATATCCGGACTGCCCGGGCAACTACTCTTGAATCATCCCCATATCCTCTTGAAAGCATAGCAAGATATACTTTTTCTCCTCTTGAAAAAGCACGAATAAGGAGAGATCCTGCAAGAATTCCAATATTCTTTATCTTGATCCGATAGCTCAACCTTTTTGAATAAGCCAACCTTGACTGCTGTGCATTATACATCCTTACAACTTCTTTTGAAAGAAGGGAAATATACCGTATCATCATTCCCATAAGATCAACAAATACCTTAGGCACCTTAAACCATCTCATAGCAATAAGGACATCCTGAATACGTGTGGTTGCAATCAGGATGTTAAGTATTAATATCGATGCAATAAGCCTTGCGAATATCAAGATTCCGAGATGGAGTCCGTTACTATATATTGGTATTGAAAGACCATAGAGATTTAAGATTGTCTTTTCTCCACCGTAGGTAAATATCAGCACAATAAAGATCATCAATACGATAAAGAATGGTGATATAAGACGTTGTACTGTGATTTTGAAAGGAATTCCTATACTGTATGAAATAATTAGAAAAGTGGCAAAGATCAAAAGAGGAATCTCATAATGGATCATCGAACTTATGGTAAAGATAAGTACTACACACGCAAACAGTTTTACTCTTACATCAACACTATGTAGTATTGTCTCGTCGACTATAAGCTTCTCAAAGTTAAGATTCTTGATGAGATTTGATAAGTCAAATTTAGTCATCGTTTTTTCATTAATAATATTTTATTAGAAAAGACCGAAACTTCTTTATATATTTGATATACCATTAAAAAATCCTAGCGTTAGCTAGGATTTCCTCATTTTTCGTACCTGGTACCCGATAATAGCAAAAAGGAAAAAGCCTACTGTTGTACCAATCCCGCTTAATGGGTCTCCTGTCATCCACTCAAGCATTGTTATCACCCTTTATATCGATCCAGAAATATCCAAATATGAATCCTCCAACGATTCCGGCAAGTGTGAATCCTACATACTCACCCATATCTCCGAAATGCTCAACACTTGGAATAATTCCTTCTGCTTCTAATCCTCTTGTTTCTGCGGCGGTCTCTTCCACGGCTGCATCAGTTCCGCCCATTTCAGCACCTGAAATATATCCAACATATGAGAGGACACACATTAAAGCTGTACAAACAACAAGAAGAATTATACAATTCTTAATAAAATTATCCATTCACAACACCCCCAAGCCTTTTAATTATCTCAGGTTTTGCATCCACAATATATTTCACGATAGCGGCTGTGAATATGAACTCTGCTATTGCCAATGGCAGTTGAGTAGGTATGAACCCGAGTGAATAAATTATCCATTGCTGGAAAAATGAATCAGGATTTAATGATATTGCAAGCTCAAATGCTGTTGTGATATATGTCATCACACTACCGATAAATCCTGCAAATCCTGCAGATAACCATATGGATGCTCCAACCTTTCTAAATAACAGGAACGTTCCTAAGCCAACAAAAGTACCGACAATTCCCATAGAGAAAGTATTTGCTCCAAGCGATGTTATACCACCATGTGCAAGAAAGATATGTAAAATAAGGGCAATGGTGCTTAAAATTACAGTTGCAAATGGTCCTATGATTATTGCAGACATCGGTGTTCCGATAGGATGCGAGCATGATCCTGTTACAGGAACAGGGATATGCCAGACTGCTATCACGAAGATAGCTGATCCCATAAGTGCAAGAAGCGGCATATAGGATGGATCCTCACTGGTCCGCTGTTTGATCTCTCTAATTCCAAATGCTATGAATATTAATGCAATCACATACCAGATTGCATTCCATTGCAAAGATAATATACCGTCTGAAATATGCATGTTTTTTATTCCTCCTAAATAATAATGAACTTTGGGCGTTATATTACGATATGGTACATATATATGTCTTTCTTCTGGGCTAATATATGTTACCCAAATAGATTATACACTTCAAAATATGTAGCTAGGCTATCATATGAGATTCTATTTTCTTATTCAAACGCAGGTTAAGTTGAGCAATCCTATCTACTGCCAACCCTGCCATTGTACCGGTAGCAAAGATCATTGTTGATAACCCACGCAGACTGGCTGAGACTGCATTGTTTACTACTTCAGTGCCAAAGTCATATTTCAGTTCGGAATTTATTATAATAGATTTAGCAACTGTACCCATTGCCCCAATTTTATGTGGTTTTCTAATATCAACCAGATGTTGTACAATATCCGGAGGCATCATCTCCACGCCTCCTTCTACTGCTCTGGGAGTCCGGACTATCCATATGATACCATTTGATGCTGAAGATAGGTCCTGGTACCCATTATCATTAAAGACCGATACCACAGATTCAACCAGTTCAAGCACTGATAATGGTGTTTGTTCATTATTGAATCCGCGTAAGCGCAGTTCATTATGAGTCTGTACCGGCACCGGAACCTGAAGATTTGCATCATGTATTAGGGCCGGATCAGAAAAAATCTCCTCGGGTACTCCTTCTTTTAGTACTTTACCATCTTTAAGAACCAGGATATTGTCTGCCCAATCAGCAGCAAATTCCATTCTATGTGTACTGACAATAATAGTCTTTCCATCTGCATTAAGCTGGTCCAGTAATTCGATCATATCAGCCTGACCTGTAGGGTCGAGTCCTGAAAGCGGTTCGTCAAATACTAAAATATTGGGGTCCATTGCAAGAACTCCAGCTATAGCTGCCCTTTTCTTCTGTCCGGTACTTAAATGATGAGGCGGCATTGACTCAAGTTCGCTTATTCCTACAAGCTGTAATGATTCAGATACTCTCTCTTCTACTTCTTCTTTTGAAAGCTTGAGTTTTAAAGGTCCGAATGAAACATCCTGTTTTACTGTGGGTGCAAAGAGCTGGTCATCCGGATTCGGGAAGACCATACCTACTGTTTTTCGTATCTGGCGCAATGAACTGGAATTATAACGCATAGGACTTCCATTTAATAATACTTTTCCTGATGTAGGCCTTAAAGTTGCATTGAACAGATATAATAACGTGGATTTTCCTGCTCCGTTAGGGCCAAGGATAGTAACTTTGCTACCGCTTTTTATTTTAAGATCAACTCCCTGCAGTGCATGAGTTCCACCCGGGTATTGGTATTCCACATTTATAGTTTCAATTATATGCATAAGATCACATAGGGATAATGATATTAAGGTAAATAAGCACCAGTTCAAAACCTACCAGTCCTAAAAGGAAGGTTCTGGAAACTGGTGGGTCTTCTTCCAGAAGCTGCATGATCTTTTATTCTGTTTGGGATTCCTGCTTTTTTAAAGCATAATTGTATCCGAAGAACAGTCCTATGATAAGTGCTCCGATCGCTGCCTGTAAACTAAACAACATGCTCTCGATCTCACCGCTTGGAGGCTCCCATATAGATTCAAACCAGGGCTCATAATCGGGATTGATCACAGTTATCATGTCTCCTGCTTCACCATCAGCTCCTCCCCATGCTTCTTCTTCCTCTTCTACCACTTCCTCCTGAGCAAGGCATATAGGCTGGACTGATACTATCAACACGGCTATAAGCATGAGTATTAATGATAACAATTTGCTTTTCATGTACTCACCGCCGTTGTAGTTACTTTCAACTGATCAGTGATATCTACCCTGACCTGAATGATATATTTCATGATCAGTGCTGTGAGCAGACCTTCAAAGATAGCCAGAGGTATCTGGGTGATAGCAAAGATCGTTGCAAAGATCTTGAATGATCCCATAAACCCACCGACTTCTGCAGGGAATGCCAGTGCAAGCTGTAATGATGTGGTCACATAAGTAGCCCAGTCTCCCAGAGCCGCAGCAAAAAATACTGCAATTAAAACGCTCAGGTTGACTTTCCGGCATGTTTTGAAGACTACATAAGCAACTGCCGGACCGACAATACCCATAGAGAATACATTGGCTCCGAGTGTGGTCTCAATCCACCATGTGCTAAAAACAGCGCCTGGAAAAGCAATACAATAGTAGCCAGTACGGATGCGATAGCAGGTCCGAAACAAATAGCACCCAGACCGGTACCTGTCGGATGTGAACAACTACCTGTTACCAAAGGCAGTTTCAGAGCAGATAGCACGAACGCAAATGCGCCAGCCACTGCAAGTAGTGATTTGGTTTGGGGTTTTTCTTTTATTAATTTTTTCAATTTTATTATTCCATATGCCACTACGGGCAAAGAGACTATTAACCAGAATGCCGCCCACATTGGCGGTAGAAATCCTTCCATTATATGCATATAGTTATGATGGCACTGTCCTAAAAGCCAGTTATTTCAATAGAGGATTATTTAAGTCGATAATTGCATAGACACGGATTAACACAGATTTACACGGATTTAAGGTTGTTGTGGTCGATATCATAAGATTCCATTAAGTTTGTTATAGAAAGTATTTGATCAAAATCAAATCCGTGTAAATCTGTGTAAATCTGTGTCTGAAAAATAACTGGAAAATGGTACAGTGCCAGTTATGATACCTCCTGAATAATGATTATAACGGGAAGGAGTTGTGGATGTGCTATTATATAAATCTGTGTTTTTGAGTAATAGATATAAGCTATTTAGATAATATGTGGGTGCTTATATTTAAAAAAAAGATATATATGGTTTCATCATAGATTCCAATAGGCCATTTCTAATGATGGTTGTTTAATTATTGGACAACCACGATATATAATAGAATATAGGAGGTATAGTAAATCAAATGTATGATATTGATCCATGTGTGGTAAATTTCTTTTCCATTCCATTTTCTTTTTTTATTGTGATCTTTTCTATACTGGTTATCCAGTCGATTATGGTAAGTAAGACAAGTAATCATCTAGGCAGGATCTCATTTGACCACCAAATGCTATTTAAAGCAATGAATTGGTGGGCTATTTTTATTCATGAATTTAGTCATGCCATTGTAGCTTTGGGTACTCTGAATAGAGTAAAAGAGTTCAAAGTATCATCAAATGGTGGACATGTTATACATTCAACCAATAGAAGATTTGGGTTTTTTCAATGGTTGGCAGTGCAGTTCATCAGTGCATCTCCTGCATTTATACCATCAATCATAGTAGCAGTTTTATTAAAATATTTAGGTTATATTGCTTTTCCTAATAATATCTTAGATGTAAGTTATTCCGAACCTATACAAGTAATATATGCATTATATATTGGTTTAATTCCATATATTCTCAAAACCATTGGAATGCTTTTAGCAAATCTTGATTACTCAAAGATTGAAAATATTCTGTTGTTACTTATTATGACCTTTTCTTTTTCTGCAGCCAAACCAAGTTCAATTAATAAAAGCGAATATGGAGGACAAGGTGATCTGCAATCATTAATTGAACGATTTGTGAAATTTCCAGTATACAGTATTCTGTTTGTATTATTGAGTAATGTTTTTTTTTGGATATTATTAATTTATAATTTGGCACTTTTTACATATGCTCTTACGCTTTTAATTTTATTACCAGTCTTATCTTTTTTTGCGTTGGTGTGTAATTATCTATTTATCGGACTAATAAATCTATTTGATAATTATTCAATAATTCATAGAATAGTATCAATATTGGCATTTATTTTTGTCTATATGTTTTTACCACAATATACTGATGAACAATATATTGTGAATATGGTAAGCATATGCGTAATGATTAGCATTTTAAAAGTGGTAAAATGACAAGTCCCGAATAGAAATTTCGCCAGATACCACATCCTTTCATCCACATGGGAAGATATGAACCCTATACCGGAAATTGAAGGCATGGGAGAAGGTGCGCCATCTACGTGGGATTGTGGTGGAGACGCTTTTTACATGTATGAATTGGACACCACTCATGATGATGATTGGAGAGAAGAATGGATGGGTGACTTAGAACAAGTTTTATCTCAAACCTCAGTAAAATACGACATCCACCCTGGTCTCAGGGGCGGACTCGCTTCCAGCATCTCTCTCCAGGCTTCATCAGTAAGTCGATCGTTCATAGGTTGCTTGAATTCATAATAGCTCATAACCGGGCCCGACCCCACCAGTTTCCTCCCATCCGGGAGTTGGTATGCTACAACGATCAGGTCCACATATCCCACACCCTCTTCCAGAACATGCCCTGTATTACCGTCAGTATGCACATCAGCAATGATGGTGGTCTTCTTTGCCTTATCGTCAACATCAGTGATTACACTATTCAGACTATCACCGAAATTCTTTATAAACTCATAATCATCTTCACTTAACTCTTTATTTTCGAGCTCATTTGATGATATCTCAACAAGTCTCCCAAGTATCACTTCAAGATTATCCAGTCTGTATTTAGCTGATTCATCCAGAACATCCATATCGCTTAAGCCTTTATTTGTCATCTGTGTCAGTGCCAGCAGTCTGTTATAGAATTCAGGAACAGGTTCAACATAACCCACAACAGGTTTTTCTTCAGGAGGTAGAACAGCGGAAACCTCTTTCATAGTATAGCTCTGTTTGGCATAAAGGATCGTATCATGTCTCAGTTCGGTCCATGAAGCCAGTGAGGTGGTCAGTTCCTTATCCTTCCATGCATCTGTTTGCATAAATGTCGGATATCCCTCACCATGATCATCCAGCAGGGGTTTGAGCGTGAATAACCACGACCAGTACAGGTTCTTATTCCACTGAGCAGCATCGAATGAATCAAATTCATCTTTCAGTTGAGTATACTGTCTCGCATAGTATAGATAATTGGAATCATCCATTTCGTCCAGCAGTTCAATCGATCGATTTGATCCGAGCAATGCCATGACATCAAGACCCCTGGGAAATCCTCTTACCGGTCTTCCGGCACCACTGATAACAAGGGTGAACGGCTCCTGGTTGCCCTGATAAGTATCTGTATATATACCTACAAGATTTGTGAACATATATGAGTCAGGGATGAATCTCTGTCCCATAAGCCTGAATCCCCTGGTGTTGTTCAGACACTGGTCTGCCTGCTCTGGTGTAAAAGGAGGTGAAATTTCACATGCCCCTGTCCCGCCGTATATCTTCGGTGAGCTGTACTCTGCCAGTTGGGCTTTTATTTTTCCTATATTCTCTTCATTTAGATCAGCCGGTTCAAATGCCCCTCCAAAAACCGAGTTTAATGCATCAATATACTCATAAGGTCCAAGATCATCAGATAATCCCACATAAAAAGCGGTTACTGAATATATCCTGTCCCATTTATCCAATAGTGATTGATCTTCACCGAATTCGGATGCTATCAGGCATGCACCTGTCGTCTGAATTCTGGCGTCCTCTACTGAGATGAAACCTTCTTTATCTGACGGGTCGGTTGTTCCCGGTGCTATTGCATCAGAGCCTTTAAGCAGCATGCTCATTCTTCCATACCACATGAACGCTTTAAAATAGTTCTTTAGTTTTTCTGATCTTGTATAGTGCCCTCTCGGAACATACTGGGAATAATCTTCAACATAAATAAAAATAGGCGATTCTTCGAATCCCGAATGCTCATCTATTAATTTGAGTTCTTTTTCAACATCATCTATTACATATGACGGAACCTCAAAACTATACTTCTCAAGATCATCTTTGCTAAAATAAGCATCTGTGCATTCCCATTCGTTCTGGTTCGGGCAGAGCTGTTCAGGAACCGGTTTAAGCAGACTCAACCCGACTGAAAAGTATGCAACATTTCTTCTTGCTGCTTCTTTTACATCTGCATCACTGTTTTGGTAGGTCGTAATTGATTCATCCAACAGTTCTTCACTGATCTTCCAGATGGTATCATAGAACTCCCTCTCCTCGATCTGGCGTAGCGTTTCATCGAACTGGATGTGATAAAGATGCAGCAGCGAATCTGTTGTTATAAAGACCGGTACTTCTTTATCCTTTAATGTATCATATGGCTGGATAATATCATCTTCGACGGGATCAAATGGATTATTTATCACAACAAACCCGTTCTTTTCCAGCAGGTCCAGAGCCTCACTGTTAAGATGGATACTCTCAGAGAACGCATTATAGTTTGAGATTTGATCTACTGGTAGCGGTAATTGGTATTGAGGAACCTGTACTTTAATATTCAATGGCTGTAATGAATAATATTTAATAAATTCGCTATTTTCTCCTGTGATATCAGATAGATCGATCAATTCAGTTTCAATTTGTCCCTCTTGTGTACTATCAGATGGACTAGTTTCCTGATCGACACAACCGCTGATGATCAGTGAGAGAGTTATGATTAATAGTAATTCCCGTTTCATATCTTTTTTTATGATACGACTATGTTCATAAAGGTTTTGATGGAATGACTTAAAATAAAAGCGGACTACCAGCCATGACTCAGAAACTTACAAACCATATTTGGACATTGAAAGAATTATTAACGTTCAGAATTCCTGTCAACCCACATCGCTTTATACGTGAATGGTAGACTTAACCGATGACCAATAAATATATACTGCAAAAGAATAATTAATATATTTATAGATTATATTTATGAAAGTCAAGAGGTAAGAAATTGGAAAAAAAAGGATCTTATTTTAAGGTCATAGGTTTCGGAGCCCTGAACCTGGACAGGATGCTATATGTAAACAGGATTGTCAAACCTGATGAAGAAGGATTCATCAGTTCGGTTGAGAACCATCCTGGCGGTTCCGCAGCCAATACTATAGTAGGTCTGTCCAGACTTGGTATCAGGACCGGTTATATTGGTAAGGTTGCACATGACGAAGGCGGTGAGATATTATTAAACGACCTGACATCTGAAAATGTAGACACCAGAGGAGTTATAGCTACCAGTGGCAGAAGCGGAGCATGCCTTATCATGGTGGATGGAAAAGGGGATAGAGGTATTCTTGTAGACCCGGGAGTGAATGACTCGATCTCAATAACAGATATTGATATGAAATATATTGATAGTTTCGACCTGATCCATATGACATCCTTTATCTGCAAAGAATCCGAGACATCTTTTTTAACCCAAAAACAGGTTGCTTTATCTACATCATCCCGGATTAGCCTGGACCCGGGCACGCTCTATGCCGAGCGCGGTATGGAGGGTTTAATGGATTTCATCAAACGGGCACGTTTGCTACTGCCTAATGACCATGAATTGCACCTCATGACAGGAAGCGAGAATGTTCATAATGGTGCAAACATGCTTATTGATGCCGGTGCTGAGTGGGTGGCTGTAAAAATGGGTGATCGTGGATGTTATGTAACAGATGGGATTATTAGCACCAAAATCCCTCCGTTAAAGGCAAATGTAGTTGATACCACAGGTGCGGGTGATGCCTTTAATGCCGGTTTTATCTATAGTATGTTACAGGGTAAGAACATAGAAGAATGTGGAAAAATAGGAAACATCACAGCATCTATCAGTATAACACATAGAGGTGCAAGGGACGGACTACCTTACTCAAAAGAATTAAAGCAACTTATAGAAGATCTTTAAGGAAAATATGATACTTCCCCAGTTTTCCTTCATAGTTTCCGGATGATATTCGTGTAACTCCGGCAACTTCCGCAGCCGCATACATAGCAGCTTTCATAGCATTCTTCAGGACCTCTTCATTTACCCCGTTAATCACTATCTCAGGAATGGACTTAATCCCTTCAGGCACCATGTAATCAGGGATCTTTCCCTGCAATGTAGGGCAGTATGGGTGGTTAGTAGAGGGTCCTATCTCAGGATGTTCCTGTTGTGGATATACCGGCTTTGAGCCAGCAGAACATATATCAAATGTAGTAACTGCTCCTTCAACGGTGTCTATAGCTTCTACTGCTCTATCCCCTGCTTCAAGGGCTGAGTCGATAGAATCACAGAAGAACCAGACATTACCTCCCATTACACCATCGGACATACCTAGATATCGCTCAATAATAAAATCACCCATCATCAAAGGTAATACTATGGTCTCTCTATCGTACATGGTCTCTTCGTGCTGGTATCCATCCGCACAGTAGCCTACCGGCTTAATCATATCAATACTCTGTTTAGAATCCAGTGCATTATAGACTGATGTAGTAGGCACAACCAGGATGCCCTGGCGTATACGCCAGCCCAGTTCAGATGCTAGAATATCCCGGGATCCTTTGATGTCATTAACCCATATCTGGATAACCGCACCCATCCTGCCATCCGGTGTTTCAGAAGGAGAAAGCCACGATTCGATCCCGCCTTCTGATTTGCTAAATACAGTAGACGGAAGGGCAGTGGATAAGTATGCTGCACGTCTAAGTCTTTTTGTATCCTTTGCCGTTATAATGAATCTGGTAAACACACCGCTGAAGGCTTCACAATATGTATCATCCACAGGAATATTATTAATACTGAGGTTCATATATGATTATAGGATGTTCTTACTTATAATATCATAACATTTTGCCTGTTAGAAATTCCCTTACTACCATATTGAAATATTCTTTATCCTCCAGAAAAGGAAGATGTTTTACGGATGGTATTACTGAGAACCTGCAGTTTTTAATATCTTTGAGTTTCCTTCCTCTTTTTATAAAATTATCATCCTCACCAAATATCACCAGTGTAGGTTGTTTGATATATTCCAGCTTATCAACTGCAGTAAAATCGGTTAACTCCTTTTGCATATCAAAAAAAATTTCAAGATTTTGTAAAGAACGTATATAATCCGAATATTGCGAATGCAACCTTTCGGGTACATAATTTTTCCAGCTCATCAATAGAATATCTCTTACAAGAACATCTCTATCAATATCTTTTTTTCCTATTTTCCTTTTTTTCTTGAAGAAATGCCTGGATTTCAACAAAAGCTGTCTGGCTTTTAATGAATAATTCCCTTTAATACCTCCATGTTCGGGAGGGACGCTTACCAGGATCAATGAATCAAGATGACCAGTATGCATTATGGCAAATAGAATTCCTACGAAACCACCCATCGAATGACCGAGAATATCTATTGAACTGTGTCCCAGTTCCCTGCGTAAAGCCTCAATATCACTGGTAAAAGTATAAATATTATAACTCTTTTTTCCGGCCTTTGAGGATTTACCATGTCCTCTGAAATCAATATAATATAATTCACGAATGTCTTCAAGCTCTGCAAGCGAGTTGTTAAAATACCTGTGATCAAAACCCGGGCCGTCATGAAGTATATATAACGGTTTTCCTGCCCCTCTTTTTTCATAGAAGAGATCAATACCATTTACTTTGATATGAGAAATGATTTTCACCTCGATACTATGTGATATCTTTGAAATACTCTATGGTTTTTATCAGCCCTTTTTCTAATGGGATATCAGGCTGCCATTTGAGTAGATCATTTGCACGCTCAATATTGGGCCTTCTAACCCTGGGATCATCCAGAGGTAATTCTTTAAAGACCATCTTCGAATCACATCCGATGATCTTAATAACAATTTCAGCAAAATCCAGCACACTTATTTCTTTGGGATTTCCGAGATTCACAGGTCCTACTTCTTTAGACATCATCAACCTGTATAATCCGTCAACCAGATTTGATACATAGCAGAAAGACCTGGTTTGTGTGCCATCTCCATAAACTGTTATATCTTTACCTTTGAGAGCCTGGTTGATAAAATTCGGAACAACACGCCCATCATCTGCCCGCATCCTGGGCCCGTATGTATTAAAGATACGTGCCACGCATGTATCTACTCCATGATACCTGTGATATGCCATTGTAATGGCCTCAGCATATCGCTTTGCTTCATCATACACACCTCTTGGACCGATTGGGTTAACATTGCCCCAGTATGTTTCAGGTTGTGGGTTTACCAGTGGATCGCCGTAAACCTCTGATGTTGAAGCAAGTAATAAGCGTGCACCCTGTTCTTTAGCCAGACCGAGCATATTGTAGGTGCCCAGTGCTCCGACCTTTAATGTTTGGATTGGCAGTTCAAGATAATCTATTGGAGATGCCGGTGATGCAAGATGAAAAATATATTCGATCTTATCTCCAAAATAGATTGGTTTGGTTATGTCATATTTTATATAAGTGAAATGTTCGGATTTTATGTGCTCTATGTTCTGTGTAGTACCAGTAACAAGATTATCGATACAGATAATCTCATGTCCTTTCTCTAGTAAGAGATCACATATATGTGAACCTACAAAACCTGCTCCGCCTGTTACAATTGTTTTCATATGATCTATTTCCTAAAATTCTATTGATGAAGAATCCCCTATATTTAAAGAATTATGCTTGCCTGTCAGGTTTGCATCATCCCCTATAATGGATGATTGTAGATTAATTTCTGAAATATGGGTTCGTGAACCAATCACACTATTTGATATGATAGAATTGGTAATAATGGTATCTTTCGCAATGGATGTATATGGACCGATAACAGAATTCTTAATAGTTACATTTTTTCCTATAGCAACAGGACGTATTATTACCGAATCAATAATCCCGTGGGTGCTATACACATCATCCTTCTCATCCAGTAAAACACGATTGGTGTTAAGCAAAGATTCGGCATGTCCGCAGTCATACCAGCTTGAGACAGTAAAGGTTTTGAACTTGCTTCCGCGTTTGATCATTTCTTCCAGTGCGTCAGTTAACTGATATTCATTACGTGTTGTTATACTATTGATGATCATCCAGTCCAGGACCTCAAACAGTAGTGGAGTTTCCTGGATAAAATATACACCTGAAATTCCAAGGTTAGAGGTAGGATGTTCCGGTTTTTCCTCCAGTTTCTTAATATACTCCGAAGAAGGGGTGAGTTCGACAATACCATACTTTTTCGGATCATCTACTTCCCTTACACCAATAGAACCGGCACAGCAGCCATTATTAGAATATTGTTTATAAAAATCCATATAACCGGATTTGAAGATCATATCACCTAAAGCGATCATGATCTCAGAATCGCCTGCAATATCGCGAGTTAAATATATCGAATGCCCGAGACCAAGTCGTTCTTGCTGGTCGACATACCGGATGTTGAACACATCTCTATAATGCTCATCGATATATGATATCACCTGGTCTTTTCTATACCCGACCACCAGAATGACCTCTTCAGGTATAAGATCGATCATCCTATCAAGAATATGCCCGATTATCGGCTTGCCTGCTATATAAACCATGGGCTTTGGTTTTGTATGTGTATGTGGGAATAAACGTGTCCCGGTTCCAGCGGCAGGGATGATTACTTTCATGTCTAATGGTAAATAATATACTACTTTATATACTTAGCATCATTTATATCCTTCGTATGCTAAAAAAGGGGTCATGATCATGAGACATAAGATACTCTGGCTGAACAAGAAAGAAGTTGAAGGATTAATAGATATGAAAAGTATTCTTCCGGTTGTGGAAGATGCATTTAAAGAACATGGAATGAATAAAGTACAGATGCCGCCAAAAATGTACCTGAACTTTCACAAACACAATGGTGATCTACGTGCCATGCCCGGGTATCTGGAAGGGCCTGATATTGCAGGGCTAAAACTGGTCAATGTACACCCTGATAATCCCAAACGCGGACTGCCTACGGTCATGGCAGTGATGATATTAAATTCAACACAGACAGGTGCGCCTCTGGCAATTATGGACGGTACTGCACTCACAGACCTGCGTACTGGTGCAGCCGGTGGTGTAGCTGCAAAATATCTATCAAGGGAGGATTCAAAGATAGTGGGTCTTATCGGACTTGGTAAACAGGCCCGAACACAGCTTGAGGCTCTGATGATGGTCAGGGATATCAAAGAAGTAAATATATATGACCGTTCCACGGAATCAACCCGTATTTTTAAGGAAGATATGGAAAAAGCCACAGGTCTTACAATAATACCAGAACCTAATGCACATGAAGTATGCGACTGTGATATTCTTGTAACCACCACGCCTGTTCGAACTCCTATTGTAGAAGCAGAGTGGATAAAAGAAGGTACTCATATAAATGCCATAGGTGCGGATGCGAAAGGTAAGGAAGAACTTGATCCTATGATCCTGAAGAGGGCAAAGGTAGTAGTGGATGCTATTGCCCAGGCGTCGCATTCGGGAGAAGTGAATGTACCGATCTCAAATGGTATCTTTTCAATAGAAGATATATATACTGAGCTTGGTCAGATAGTCAGCGCCCGGAAACCCGGGAGGGAAAATGAGCGTGAAATAACAGTGTTTGATTCCACAGGACTTTCCATACAGGATGTAGCGGCTGCATATCTTATATATAACAACGCACTGGATAACAATATAGGAATTGAACTTGAAATGTTCTAACTATTGCGATCAAAAACACATCCTTTTTAAATAAGTAAGTAGAAGACTTCTACAAGACTAAAATATAAGTCTATACGTATAGTAAAAAAATGATAGTCAAAAGAGGGAATTCAATGAAATTAGATGCAATTTTTATTTCAGGAAGGACTGTCAACCAGGGAGTTAACCTGGAAAACAAATCTTCAACGGCATATTTTGATGCCGCAGGGTACTGTGAGATGAATTCCACAGACGCCGGAAAGATCAGTACGGACCCGGGGAATAATGTGAAAGTAACAACCGATTTCGGGAATGTTGTAGTTCCAATGAGGATCTGCGAAGGTAATCCCGATGGGTTGATATTCATACCCATGGGACCGTGGGCTAATGCAGTAGCAAGTCCTGATACAGCCGGATGTGGTATGCCAGGGTTTAAAGGTCTCCCGGCAACAGTGGAATCGACAGATGAAAAAGCACCAACTATGCCAGAACTGATGGCCAGGTTGAAATAATGGAGGACAATATATGTTAATCAAAGATGTTATATGTCCCTTCTGCGGATGTCTGTGCGATGATCTGGCAGTAGAGGTAGAGAATAATAAGGTCATAGATGTAAAGCATGCCTGTAAGATAGGTGCAGCTAAGATACGCGGCCATAACAGGATCGAAGCTCCAATGATGCGCGAGAGCAAGACCGATGAATTCAGGGAAGTATCTTATGATGAAGCCATCAATGAGGCTGCCAGGATACTTGTTGATTCCAAAAGGCCATTAATGTACGGCTGGGCTTCATGTCTATGTGAGATGATGAAAAAAGGTGTTCTGCTTGCTGAAGAAGTAGGTGGAATCCTGGATAATACGGCCAGTGTATGTCACGGACCTTCTGCGCTGGGTGTGCAGGAGAAGGGAATTCCGACCGGAACTCTCGGTCAGTTCGCTAACAGGGCTGATGTAGTAATATTTTGGGGATGCAACCCGGTACAAGCCCATCCCAGGCATATGAGCAGATATTCAGTGTTCGCCAAAGGATTTTTCACAAATAAGGGACGTAAGGATAGAAAGATAGTTGTTGTTGATGTAAGAAAGACAGATACTGCCGAGATGGCTGATGAATATGTCCAGGTAAATCCGGGAGAGGATTATAAACTACTGGCAGCTTTTAGAGCTGCAGTGGCAGATAAAGCTGATGTGATCCCTGATACGGTAGCCGGTGTGTCAAAGGAAAAAATCGTAGAACTCGCAGCAGCCATGAAGGGTGCGAAGTACGGGATTGTTTATTTCGGTATGGGCGTGACCCAGACCCGATGTAAATATAAGAATATTGATATTGCAGTATCCCTTACTACTGACCTGAATGCTTATACCAAGTTCAGTATCATACCCATGCGCGGCCATTACAATGTTACAGGTGCCGGACAGGTATTTGCCTGGGAGACCGGTTATGTTAATGGTATAGATATGTCAAGAGGTGTACCATACTATAATCCTGGTGAGACCTGTTCCAACGACATGCTGATGCGTGAGGAGCTGGATTCGGCATTTGTTATAGGAGGAGATGCGGGAGCTCATTTCCCTGCCCAGTCTATTGCCAGAATGGCAAAGATACCTGTGATCCAGGTAGATCCGTTCCATAATCCGACTACTGAGATGGCAAATATAGTAATACCAGTCAAGGTATCCGGTGTTGAACTGGCAGGTACAGCGTATAGAATGGACAGTGTATGTCTGCGGATGCGCAAGCTGGTAGATGTGGACTTCCCATCAGATGAGGAAGTGCTGGATAAGATACTTGCGAAAGTAAAAGAGATCAAGGGGGTCTCGTAATGAGCGAATTACTGATCAAAAATGCAGTTGTATATGATCCCATTAACAAAGTTAATGGAGAAAAGATGGATATTGCTGTTAAGGATGGGAAGATCGTTGATAGTATAGGCAATGGTGCCGATGTCATAGATGCTGCAGGCAGACTGGTCTATCCCGGTGGCGTGGACGCACATACCCACATCGCAGGCAGCAAGGTGAATATAGGCAGGATCATGCGTCCTGATGATTCACGGCTAAATAATAAACCAAGAACAAAGATCACCAGACCATATACCGGATATACGGTACCGAATGTATATGCCATGGGTTACGGATATGCAGAGATGGGTTATACTACAGCTTTCGAAGCTGCGATACCGATCCTTAAAGCAAGACATACCCACGAGGAATTTGAAGAAATACCTATTATTGATAAAGGTGGTCTAACGCTGTTTAGCAGCAACTGGATGGTAATGGATGCTATCCGTGAGGATGACCTTGATAGAGTAGCAGCTTATGTGGCATGGGGACTTGAAGCATCCCGTGGATGGGGTGTCAAGATAGTTAATCCGGGCGGCGGTGAAGCATGGGGCTTTGGCAAGAACGTAGCAGGATTGGATGATCCCGTACCCAACTTCGAAGTAACCCCCAGACAGATAATCAGGTACCTTGCAGAGGCTAATGAGAAGCTGAACCTGCCACACAGTATACATCTACACTGCAACAACCTGGGCAAACCAGGTAACTATACCACTACGCTGGAGACCTTTGATATCTGTAAAGACATCAAACCAAAGCGTGACAGGCAGGCAGTACATCTTACCCATATCCAGTTCAATTCATGGGGCGGCAACCACTGGGGTGATATGGAATCCAAAGGTGATGAGATTGCCAAATATATGAACAAGAACGATCACCTGACCATTGATATGGGCCAGCTGGTGTTCGGTAGTGCAACTACTATGACAGCCGACGGACCTGTACAGTATGCCAATGCCAAACTGTTAAAGGCCAGATGGGCAAACGGTGATGTGGAACTGGAAGATGCATCAGGTGTTACTCCGCTTTCCTACCATCCGGAAAGTTATATCCACGGTATCATGTGGGCCATAGGACTCGAACTTGCATTGTTGACAGAAGACCCATGGAAGGTATTAATGACGACAGACCACCCGAACGGCGGTCCGTATGTGAACTATCCTGATGTTGTAACCCTGTTGATGAGCAAGAAAAAGCGTGAAGAGGCTATGGCTAAGATAGCTGATCTTACTTTCGAGAGAACCAGTATTGCTACAATTGACAGAGAACTTGACTGGTATGATATTGCTATCAAGACCCGCTCAGCTCATTCAAAGATCCTTGGAATGGTAGAGTATGGTAAAGGACACCTTGGTGTCGGTGCTGATGCTGATATTGCCATATATGATCTAAAGCCTGATGAGACCGATTCTACTATCGAGTATGAGAAGGTCAAGGCAGCATTAAGAAGGGCTGCTTATACCATTAAAGACGGAGCGATCGTTGTCAAGGACGGCGAGATCACTGCTACACCAATGGGTCGTACCTACTGGGTTAAATCAACTGCACCCAGCGATGCACATGATCGAATGATGGCAGACTTGAAAATGAAGTTTAAGAATTATTATTCTGTGAACTTTGCAAACTATATGGTTCAGGATGAGTATGTACATAATCCGGTCATTGAAGAATGCGGATATGCGTGAATGGAGGTGTGAAGAATGCAGAAAATAACTTTAGTACCAAAAGAACAGTTCAAGATCTCAATCGAGGCCGAGACGATCACGCCTGATAATTTTGCAGGTAAGAGTGCACAGGATATCGGAGCAATGATAGCATATGAGGGTAATACGCCAAGACCCCTATCAGAATTATTCGATATCACAGTAGACGGCAGTGCAGATGCTGCTGACGTGAAGATCGAGATCAATGGCAATGTAGCCAGAGTGAAGCGTATCGGTGAAGGGATGAGTGCCGGAGAGATCGTGGTCAACGGTGATGTGGATATGAGATGCGGTGCGCTGATGCGCGGCGGATCCATCACTGTCACAGGCTATGCGGATTCCTGGGTAGGCCGGGAGATGCGCGGTGGCGAGATCACTGTAAAAGGCAATGCAGGATTCTATGTCGGTGCCGGATATCGAGGTGAGCCATGCGGCATGACAGGTGGCAAGATCACTGTGTTCGGCAATGCCCGGGATTATGTAGGCGAGCATCTATGCGGTGGTGAGATCATCATCAAAGGCAATGCAGGAATTCTACCAGGTGTTTCCAATAAGGGTGGCAAGATCATTATCGAAGGCGATACAGACATGCCAGGCAGTGAGATGACCAAAGGTACCATCATTGTGAAGGGAACAGTCACAGAGATGATGCCCGTTTATCAGAACGAAGGCATTGAAACCGTAGATGGTGTGGAATATACTAAATATGTGGGAGATGTGACGGTTGACGGAGTAGGTGAGCTGTTCGTTAAGTAATTAGGAGGTATTTTTTAAGGGAGTGGGGGCTCCCTTTTTTATAGTATATCAAGTATAACTTGAATCGAAAATACTTTGTATTTTCTAATCTTCAGCTTCTTCGAAGCTTCAGTTAAGCCCTCTGTAAACATTTCACCTACTGTATGTGACTTTCATAGAGTATATCTCCCATTATATCGCACACATTGTATTTTTTTCTATATCATTTGATAACTACAAATCAGTTCGTAGTTAAGGCAAGACTTATTAGATTTCTCATCACATGTTAATTCGAAACTGTATAAATTTACAGTTCAACAACTAATAAAAAGATTGTATAATATGAACAGGACAGGGAAATAAGATGATATTTTAAGACCTATAACCTATCCTTATTTTTCAGTCAGGATATCAAAAAATAATGCAGATGAGAATCTCAGAGACTTAAGAGATAGTCATGTTTATGTAAATAATATTAGAAACATTGAGGGGATATAAACAGATGATAGAAATAGAGAAAGGAAAAGAGAAAGAAGCCGAAGTATCTGAGAGAACTAAGATACGTGAAAGCATACGCCTTAAAAAAGAAAAAGAAAAGGTAGGGTCATTTGAAAAACCTAAGTTAGATTGTCCGGAATGCGGCAGTCGCGTTCTGGTTCATGATTATGAGAGGGCAGAGTTGGTCTGTAATGAATGCGGTCTTGTAGTTGATTCGGATTTTATTGACCAGGGACCTGAATGGAGGGCATTTGACCATGACCAGCGTATGAAGAGGAGCAGGGTAGGCGCACCCATGACCTATACTATCCATGATAAAGGTCTGTCTACCATGATCGACTGGCGTAATCTTGATTCTTATGGAAAATCTATTTCACTAAAGAGCAGGGTACAGTTATACAGGATTCGTAAATGGCAGCGCAGAATCAGGGTCAGTAATGCTACTGAACGAAACCTGGCATTTGCACTATCTGAACTGGACAGGATGGCAAGTGCACTTGGTCTTTCCAGGAATATCAGGGAAACAGCGGCTGTTGTCTACAGGAAGGCTGTTGATATGAACCTTATCAGAGGTCGCAGTATTGAAGGTGTTGTTGGTTCAACACTATATGCTGCATGCCGGCAGTGCAATGTACCGCGTACACTGGATGAGATAGCTGAGGTATCCAGGGTCAGCAGGAAAGAGATAGGTCGTACTTACCGGTTTATTTCAAGGGAAATGGGACTCAAACTTTTGCCTACATCGCCTATTGATTATATACCAAGGTTCTGTTCTGGGCTTAATTTACGTGGTAATGTACAGTCCAAGGGTGTGGAGATACTCAGACAGGCGGCTGAGAAGGAGCTTACGTCCGGGCGTGGACCTACAAGTGTAGCTGCTGCTGCTATTTACATTTCCAGTTTCCTGTGTGGAGACCGCAGGACACAGAGGGAAGTTGCGGAAGTGGCCGGTGTTACTGAGGTGACTATACGCAACAGGTATAAGGAACTGGCTGAGCAGTTGAATATTGAGATGGTATTGTAAGAAAAAATATGGGATCAGTCACAATTTGGGGCACAAAAAATCGATTAAAAATATCTAGTAACACTGGTGAAGTGATCAGTACACCCCAAAATCAGTCTATGAAAAAATGTACCAGATGGTGTTCATCATAATATTCAGATTTGCATCAACCCAAGACTGACTATTCCCTTTAAAGCTTCTGCACAACGATTTCCATTAAATTCTCAACAAGATTATTGTTATCTGGAATCTGTATCCCTCTTGTCAAGTGCCGTTGATTACACACAAACAAATTATTGATATAAAAGAATCTACTTTATATACTATAAAAAATAAAAGGAAGTTGGGATTAGCTCCTGACTTCCTCATTGATCACGGACTCAATCTGGGATTATGTGGATCTAATCCTTGCATCTCTTTTCCCAAGCAATTTGAGATTTTTATAGTCCTCTTTCAGACACCAGATCATTATGGGTGCTACCCATCCCGGGTTCATCTCCCAATATGAAATCCAGTACTCGTATCTCCTTTGGACCCAGTTGTAGGCTTCTTGGGTAGTTTTTCCATCTATCAGTGCAATTGCACCACCCGCCCATATATCTTTAAATGCTGCATCCATGTCATCTCCTTCAAGGACTAATATCCAAAGATATGGCAAATAACCAATGTAACTTCTACCATTTGCTTCAATAACTTCAGGACCAAGCTCCTCAGCACTTGAACAACTCAGGGTATAGGTTACTCTATCACTTAATACTTCATGATTTGGTTCCGGACAGAAATAAGCCCCAGGACAGCATATCAGGTTAGACATTCCCTGACCACTAAGAATGTTATTGCCGCCGTGAGAAGCATGGAAAACGAAGACCGGATCTGCGCCTCTTAGTTCATCCTCTACTTTTGAGCGAATAGCATCATCCCTCTTTAAATCGTGAACGCCAAAATCTTTACTTCTTGCATGGAAAACGACTTCATTGCCAGTCCAAAATAGATAGTCCATCAAGTATTTGAAGCGCCTGAAAATAAAGCCATCAGGCCAATCAGGTCTTGCAAACACTCCTACGTCTAATTTGCTCATTTTTCCACCTCTCCATACATTTTTATAATCTCAACTACAATTCCTTCTTTCTCTTTAGATACTTTCTTTTCCTTAGTCTCTTTCTTTAACTCCTGGTAAAGATCCCTGGGAGTATATATTCTTGGTTCGATTTCCTGGCCAATGGAAGCTATTACTGGTTTGTCAAGCTCTTCTTTTGGAATTTTCTCGAACCATTTATCAACAGCTTCCTTTACATATTCTCCCTTTTCTAAAAGGAGCTTTTCTATGTTTATTTCTTCTATCATTTTCTATTTTTCCTCCTTCTTATTCTTTTAAATGCACTTACCATAGTACCAGAAGGCAAATCCCTGTGCATCTCGGATTTTTTAAACAGTGGTTTTTGATATTGTGTCGAAATTTCAACTTCACATTTAATCATATACACTAATTTTATTTATACTTTGCTATTAATAGAAATATAGTTCTTTTCAGAATTTAAGTCAGTTGTTTAAAAGACAAGTCTATATATAGATATCTAGAAAAGCTATATTATCGGGATTATATATATCAAGATTTATTCTCCCATCGATATGACCATTTGCATTATTAAAATACGGACCAAGCATATAACCGTCTGGTGTGTATATCCTGAGCCAAAGAGAGTCTGTCGTGTCGCCCCAGTTCAAATCCACGTTGCGCGTATTGATGTTGGTGCTTACGATCTTGCTGTGCTAGTTGGTCTCTTCCTGTGTGATGTTGTCATAGACCCACCGGATATGAAACTGATATTGAGGATGACCCTATACTGAGGTTGGGCGAATATGAAAAGAACAAAAT
This sequence comes from Methanosarcinales archaeon, assembly GCA_021108405.1. GTDB lineage: Archaea > Halobacteriota > Methanosarcinia > Methanosarcinales > Methanocomedenaceae > Methanomarinus. Next base: position 6,702 of record JAIOQW010000122.1, on the reverse strand, counting down.
CCTCGCTAACGCTCGGAGTTTGTTCTATATCATTTGATAACTACAAATCAGTTCGTAGTTAAGGCAAGACTTAATAGATTTCTCATCACATGTTAATTTGAAACTGTATAAATTTACAGTTCAACAAATAATAAAAAGAGTGTATAACATGAACAGGATAGGGAAATAAAATGATATTTTAGGACCTATACTCTATCCTTATTTTTAGCCTGGATATTAAAAAATAATGCACATGAGAATCTTAGAGACTTAAGAGATAGTCACGTTTATGTAAATAATATAAGAAATATTGAAGGGATATTAACAGATGATAGAAAAAGAGAAAGAAGTTGAAGTATCTGAGAGAACTAAGATACGTGAAAGCATACGCCTTAGAAAACAACATTAAAGGAATAACGAAACCAAAAGGGTTCAAAATGGGAGCAATAGTGCTGATAGAGAGACTCGTTAAAACCGGAAGATCATTCCATTGGAATAGAATAAGGAGTATCTATAATTATGAATAAAAAATATTTGATCATCATAGTAATGCTGGCAATTGTAGCAGTATATGTTAGGGGAATGTTATTTCCTTATTGTGTTAAACCATTTGTTGGAGGGTATATTTTAGCGATGAGTGATGAAAGTCTATCCAAAGTCAAAGTGATTTTAAAAAAAAAATTACCCACCTCATTTACTGCAAGAGTATCCCCGAACTCCCCCATGTATTATACAGTCATTCCTTCGTCTGACTTCAACAGTTTAAAAGAAACTTTATGGGATAACGAAAGCATAGAGATTACAGCAGCAAAGCAGGAAAACGGAGCTACATATGCTTTTTTCCATAGTTGTTTCGGCAAAATCGATCCGGATTATAATATAGCAGAACTCCAGGAACCTCTCAACAAATACTCACTGGAGGCAAAAGAGGTTAACCGGATATATGTGCAATTTAAAGATAACATGCGTTTAAGCGAGATCGAAGAGACATTGCATCTTTTAGAAAACGAGAGCAATGTGATTAGAGTATTCCCCGATGTTCTTGATAGGTGAAAATATTGAAATAGGTAGTAAATATTACAGAATCCGCATGATATCTGCGGATTGGGGAGTGTATATGAATACTTCTACATTGATAGATTTCAGGTAAGCAACTCGCTGGTTATGGGACTTACAAACAAATGAAATGAGACAATTGACTTCATTGGGTTATTGTGAAGGTGCAAGTTTAATTTATGATGAGATTGTCTGGAGTCCTGACGGAAGTACACTTGCTGTAATGTTTGTCAATATCTCTGATATGATAGAAGGACAAGCGCAAGAGCATATATATCTCATAAATGTGGAAAGCGGATTAACAGAGATAGTAACTTCATTTGCTGGTGTGAATGGATTTCCTACATGGAGTCCGGATAGTACAAGAATAATATATTATCAAAGTCCATCAAAATACTCATGGGCAGCGATTTCCACTAATAAGGATATATGGGTTATGAATGCTGATGGGAGCAATAAGAAACAGCTTACTGATGATCCGGGACATGAATGTGAAGCAGTCTGGAGTCCGGATGAGAAACGAATAGCATATATAATCAGTGATAAGTGGAGCGCTCCCGGTCCATGTGAAGGAAATTCCCAAATATGGGTGATGAACGTGGATGGAAGCAGTAAAGAGCTTTTGATAAGTATCCCTCTTAATTACAGTCTTATAACTGATATACAATGGAGTCCTGATGGATCAAAGATAGTCTTTGAGGTTTTATGTAATGCTAAGGTCATTGATAATGTCGAATATGATATTTATTTGGTGGATGTACCTGTGATTGACAATTATTGTGATTGACAATTATTGTGATTAACAATAACTATTATATACAAAGTAACTATATATTTATTCATGAAATTTTATGATCGTGTAGGTGAGATCAAAAAACTCAGAACATTGACATCGCTTGACAAGAGCACAATGATTGTGATCTACGGTAGGCGTCGTGTTGGTAAAACACGACTTGTACAGCATGCTTTTGGAAAAGACTCAATTTACTTTTTTGTAACAGAAAAAGAAGAACGGCTAATCCTTGATGATTTCAGGACTATATTGATGGAGCGCCACGATTATGTTCCCAACTTTACGGATTTCGATGATTTTTTTGGTTTTTTGTTTACGCTATCTGACAAAGAGATTTTCATTTTTGATGAATTCCAGAACTTTAAAAAAATCAACACCAGCGTTTTTTCTATCATCCAGAAATATTGGGATAAATACAAAGATGAACGGAATTATTCATTTTTATTCCTTGGTTCTTACATCGGTCTGATGAAACATCTATTCAAAGACTATAAAACACCACTATTCGGACGCTCAGATGCACTGTTCAATCTAAAACCTCTGCAGTATGATGTTTGTAAAGATATCCTGGTGGACCTGGAAATCAGCACGTTTGTTGAAATATATTCCATCTTCGGTGGAGTTCCGAAATACTACGAATTATTAGAGAATGTAAATGACAGAAAGCTAATGAACATCATCTCAGAACAATTCCTGGACATTGGTGCCCCCCTTCTTGACGAGGGTACAAATATATTAATAAGTGAATTCGGAACTCAATATCGAATATATTTTTCAATTATAGAGGCAATCGCCAGCGGAGCAAGCACTTTGAATGACATATCAAACCGTACCGGTATTAAAAATACCAGTCTTGGACCTTACATGTCCGATCTCATTAATGAATATGAAATTCTGGTGCGCAAGGTTCCAGTGAATGAAAAAGCATCCAAATCCAAAAAGGGCAGGTATTTTATCAAAGACAATTTTTTCAAATTCTGGTTTCGCTTCATTCATAAGAACCGTGGGTTTATTGAGAGTGGCAGACCTGAGTATGTTCTTTCAAAAATCGGATCTGAACTTGATCAGTACATCGGGCCGGTTTTTGAGAATATTTGTGTTGAGTTACTGTATAGATCAAATGATGAAAAAAAACTTCCATTTGTGTTTAAGAATATAGGTTCATGGTGGAACCGCAAGGGTGATGAGATTGATATCGTTGCTTTAAACGATGATACAAAAGATATTCTCATAGGAGAATGCAAATGGAACAATCGTGAAATGGATGTGGATATTCTAACAAAGCTTAAAGGCAAAAAGAATTTGATCAAATGGAACCTTAATGCACGTACAGAGCATTACTGCCTGTTCTCAAAAAGCGGTTTTTCGAAACGCTTGCACGATGCTGCAGAGAATGATGATATTTTGCTTTTTACACTGGATGACTATGACAATTTATTTCACATCTGATGCGAGCAACACAGCATCTGACAATGACTACGGCATCTATATGTGTAACAGATCTAGCGGATGATTGCAGTTGGGTAGCTAAACAAATACAAGTTTATTAACTCTGATTTGGAACCTGTTTCAGGATCATAGAACAATAATCCTGGACTATTTATTGATGTAAGATTAAACTGGATAACCTGGGATGAGTCCGGCATCTCCCCTACAGCTATATAAAATTCTTCTATTAAGGGACTGTTGATCTGCGTCTAATGCCACCAATTGATGATTTGGCTGGCTGTGGTGGCGGTGGTAATGCTGGTGATAGGGACTTCAGATATGAGCGTGGACGTTAGATAAAAGTGCTTTTATGTGAGTATTGCATGGAAGAACACGAGGATTATTATGTAGAAGAGATGTTTTTTAATTCATAATGGAAATGACAATATTTTTTAAAAAAGTATTAAATTAATCGAATAATAGAAATATTTAAATATCAAAACTTATTTAATAGTTTTATACTACTGCTTAAGAGGAAGTAGAATGCAGTTTCGCTTAAAAGAGAATAAAAATATTAATCCAACGGCTTTGCACAACATTAGAATCTTATTACAGAGTGATACAGTCAGAAATTTAAATTTTCTCCGAATGATTGAGGAATATCTATCTAAGAAGATATTAGGTTTTACAATGCGAATACTATTATTACATATCTTTCTAGTAATACTGATATTAATTACTAGTATTGGATATGCAAGTGGAACACCACCTGAAGAGGAATGGAACAAAACCTATGGAGGAGCTTATTTTAATGTCCACGCTGTCCGACAAACTCACGACGATGGCTATATCATTGCAGGAAGCGCTGATTTGGATTTTCATTTGGTAAAAACCGATATCAATGGAAACATACAATGGAATAATACTAATACTATTGAAGAAATTGATGATACATGGGATTTTTTTCGTATATTATCCATACAGCAGGCTTTAGATGGTGGTTATATCTTACATGGACGAAAATTCTCTAATTCAGATATCTGGCTTATAAAAACTGATATTAATGGAAATGAACAATGGAATAAGACCTTTGATCGATATCTAGCATTTCAAGAGACTTTTGATGGTGGTTTTATTATTGCATATAATAATAATGCCAAACGCTCTGATGTTTGGCTTAAAAAAATTGATTCAAAAGGAAAAAAACAGTGGGAAAAAAAGGTAGAAGGAACCTACCAGGGAGCTCCATACTCTATTGATCAGACATCTGATGGCGGTTATATTATTACAGGAAAATATCATAAAGACATAAATTCTGACCCCTGGCTTATAAAAACCGATTCCAATGGAAATATTCAGTGGAATAGAGACTATAGAGAATATAATAATATAAAATTATCTTCTGTACAACAAACCCTGGACGGCGGCTATATCCTGGCTGGAGATATAAAGAACGATTTCTGGCTTTTAAAAACTAATTCAGTTGGAAAAGAACAATGGAGTCAATATTTTAGAGGTGTTGATTATGAATATCTCCAACAGACTCCTGATGGCGGCTTTATTATATTTGCAGATGAGTGGACCATTCAAATCGATTCAACAGGAAATAAACAATGGGCTGAGTTATTTGAAATAGGTAAAAAAGAATCCTTTTATCCCACATCTGATGGTGGCTTCATCCTGGCAGGAAATAATGATCCAAGAATGTTCTGGCTGAGAAAAATAAAAAATGAAAGAACAAATCCTACTATCCTATTCACACCTGGATATCCTGGTGCATACGAACCGATAACATTCGATGCATCATTAAGCTGTGATCCGCATGGAAATATAACCAGTTATAAGTGGGATTTTGGAGATGGGAATACAACAAATACAACTGAAAAAATAATAATACATTCCTATACTCTGGAAGGTGATTACGACGTTAATTTGACTGTTTACAATAAGAGTGCTGTAATAAGTTCCACAATTATTCAGGTCTCAGTCCAACAGTTAATACCACCCAAAGAACAATGGAATATGACTTACGGAGGAACAGATGACGACCATGCAACATGTGTTGCGCAAACCTCTGACGGCGGTTATATCCTTGCCGGAGATACTTCTTCATATGGTGCCGGTATTTTACTGGTAAAAACCGATCCAAACGGAAGCAAACAATGGAGACAAACATTCGGTGGAAAAAAAAGCAGTCAGGCGGGAGCTAACTCAGTCCAGGAAACAGCCGATGGCGGTTATATCATCGCAGGTGATATACGTTTCTTTAGTAATGATTCGCATTTTCTCTGGCTTGTGAAAACTGATTCAAACGGGAATGAGCAGTGGACTAAGACATACGGTCCAAGTGATTATGATTGTGCCTGCTCAGTTGTGCAAACTTCTGATGGCGGTTATATTATAGCAGGATTAACATGTTTGTATGATAAATTCAATTTTTGGGTTCTGAAAACAGATCCAAATGGAAATGAACAATGGAATAAAATCTATGGAGATAGGGGTGAGAATGAGGCATACTCTGTAGTGCAAACCTCAGATGGTGGATATATTATTGCAGGGCGTGCATCTTCATATGCGGGGATGCTTGTAAAAACCGATGCAAATGGAAACGAACTTTGGACCAAGAAATATGGAAATGGCGGTAGTGTGGCAAACTCAGTTATACAAACCCTGGACGGCGGATATATCATTGCAGGAAATACCAGGTTATATGGTGTTGAAGTTTCCGATTTTTGGGTATTAAAAACAGATTCAGAAGGAAATGAACAATGGAACAAGACCTATGGGGGGAGCAAATTGGATGAAGCAAATTCAATTATACAAACTTCTGACGGTGACTATATCATAGCCGGAGATACTTTTTCATATGGTGCAGGAGATCTGGATTGTTGGGTTGTCGGGATAGATTCGAATGGAAATATGCAATGGCATAACTGTTTTGGTGGAACTGGCTATGATAAAGCTTACTCTATCAAGGAAACATCTGACTACGGCTATGTCATTGCAGGACTCAAGGATTCATGCAGTAAGAATAGTTATGATTTTTGGCTGATAAAACTGGAAGGTAAGCAGATGATAAATGAAGAAGAACCAATACAATCCAAAGAAATATCAATCCATACTGAGAATATATCACAATCAATGAATAATTCATCACACACACCTAATATAACAGGTTTTGAATTTTTTTATTCTATTTGCAGCATATTATCAATGGGCTATTTCCTTTATTATAAAAAAATTAATGAGAAATTAAGGAAATGAATTATGGAAAATAACTGTATATTTAATGGATTGGTACATCATTCCATTTTAATCCTTCTTACACCAGAATACTGCAATTGACAAAATAAATGCACCTATGAATATACCAAACCCTGATGAACCTTCGGCATTAGAAGCATTATGCATACTCGATCTATTAAATTCATGTGATAAACCTGTTG
>JAIOQW010000196.1 GCA_021108405.1 Methanosarcinales archaeon | reverse complement strand
AATAGACAAAATTTTCTCCCTAGTTTTCTCCCTAGTTTTCTCCCTAGTTTTCTCCGCGCTTTCAGATGAATAGCTTTTCTTACTGAAAGTTACTCTAAAAGCAATGCCCGGCTCGCTCCAATTTAGCTCTATTTCCGGGTAGTTTTTCAGGTCATCAAAAATAATTTTTAGTCCGTTTCCCCATTCTTCAATAATCCCCAGTTTTTTAAATGTAGCGGCAATCAATTTATTGCGTATTTCCGACTGTCCGTCTTCCATCAGGCTAAAATCCACCGAAGGCATAAGCTTCCCCGGGCTTGTGATCTCTATTTTATCGTCAAAAACAGCGATTTTAATATCTTTACCGGAAAGGGCATAATCTCTATGAACAATGGCATTACGCACTACTTCACGAATAGCATTGATAGGATATTCCCAGCGGTCAATACGGTAAACTCCATCATATCCCTCTGTTCCCTGTGAAATATGCCGCATAATAAATTGAAAAGCCATTTCAGCTTGTTGCGCTGTATTTATATCAATGGTTTTTCTATCGATAAAATTGCCTGGTGTTGTCCCTTTGAAACGGGCACATTCTATTTTAGCATAAGGAAATAATTTGTATCTCAACGGATCGTCGGAAAGCAAGATCATGGCATAGGTAGGATTTTTTATTCCGTTGATCTCCTCATAAAGGCGAAGTTTCGATAAGGTCTTAAGGTTTAATTCTTCACCGGTTCTTTCTTCAAAATATAGTTTGAATTTTTCAATATCAATTTCAGGAAGCGTTTTTTCAAAAATGATTTCGCTATCAAAAGATCGATTTACACTTTGCCTTTCCAATTCGGCAACAATTTCAGCAGATGCCAGCCGATTGGACGACCCGACTCTTATATAAGTGCCGCTTTCTTTTCCTTTTGATTTGAGGAAATAAGGCGGGCTGTTCCCTTTGAATATCTTAATTCGCAGGATCGCTTTCTTATCCACAGTCATAATTATAAATTCAGGTAAAATAACGGGGTCACATTGGTCGAAGATCATACTACTAATCCGTTCTTCCAGCTGTATTATTGTATCCGGGTTCAATCCGACAAGTTCTCTTGGTTCATCTTTTACGCCAAGGTATATCTCACCGCCTGCATCGTTGGAAAAGGCAATAACCGTTTTAGCCAGATTAGATCCGGAAGGGAGTTGTTCCTTGAATTCCAGTCTTCTACCCTCCGGCTGTTTTATGATCTTCTTAATTTTCATCTTTTAAACTCACCCTTGCAAGATTCTCCAATATCTTCAGATTCAGTTCCGCCTCCTCTTTTAACTGCCCTTCAAACTCGCCTTTTAATTGTGTAAACCGTTCCTTGAAATCAAAATCATCATCTTCAACTGCCAGTCCCACATAACGGCCCGGGGTCAGCACATAATCCAGTTCCCGTAACCTTTCAATAGAAGCAGATTTGCAGAATCCTTTAACGTCCTCATAATTCCCATCAGGATTGCGCCAGTTGTGGTAGGTTCCGGCAATCTTCTGTATGTCTTCATGTGAGAACTCCCGTGTCCTGCGGTTGATCAGATGCCCCATATTCCTACCGTCAATGAACAGGATTTCGTCTGTCCTATCCCTGTATTTTCCATTGGATTTGTTTCTGCTTAAAAACCACAGGCTGGCGGGTATCTGCGTGTTTAGGAACAGTTTCGTAGGCAGGTTCACAATACAGTCAACCAGTCTGGCTTCCACAAGCTCCTTCCTGATTTCGCCCTCACCTGAAGATTTAGAGGTCAGCGCCCCCTTTGCCAGAACAAAGCCCGTCTGTCCGCTCGGACTAAGATGATACAGGAAATGCTGTATCCAGGCATAGTTGGCGTTTCCGGTAGGCGGTACGCCGTATTTCCATCTGCCGTTATAAGGTTCCAGCATTTCTACAAGCAATTGAACAACGCTTCGGGGAGTGTAGAACTGCCCCCCCTTTTTTCCTTCCGCAAGAGCAAACTCGCCAAGAAAATACTCAAAAACATGACCGAGAACATCGGCACTTCTGGCTTTGGCATCACCAAGTGCGATGTTGCCTACCAGATCGATCAAACCGCCAAGACTGGTCGGGTCAAGGTTGCCTCTTGCATAGACCTTTGGCAAAACCCCTTTGAGCGATGGATTCTCCTTCTCGATCGCGTCCATCGCGTCATCAACGTCTTTACCGATCTGCGGCTGTTTGGCTTTCGCCTGAAGATATGACCAGCGGGCAATTTCAGGAACAAAAAAGACATTCTCGGCTTTATATTCGTCCCTGTCCTCAGGGTCAGCACCGGCGTAATCCCCCTCCCCTTTTTGCAGTTCTTGATATAATCCCTCAAAGGCATCTGAGATATATTTCAGGAAGATCAGACCCAGGACAATATGTTTGTACTCGGCAGCGTCAATATTCTTTCTGAGTTTATCCGCCGCTTTCCACAGTTGGTTCTCAAGAGGCTCTTCCTGGGTTTTATTGTTATTCTTTGCCATACTACCAATCCTTCCTGATTACTGACTTTCCGGTCATTCCAGTGTAATATTTATCTCTTCCACATCCTGTATCTCACTTTGCTTTGCAACACCTAATTCAGTAGCAATACGCTGATATTTTTCTTCCAGTTCTGATACAAGTTCATTCATTATCCTATCAGTTGGAAGCATAGGTTCAATCCCTAATCTAAACTTTAAAAGCCAGTAACGCAACACCTGGTCCTTGAAGTAGTATTTTTTATCTCGTTTTATTAACAGGTCAACATTTATAAGATTATTCAAATAAGTCAAAATCTCGCCAGTACCTCTTTGAACTTTTCTGCTGATCTGCGACAATTTGAGTCCATCCTCTTGTGCCAATTCAAGTAGTATAGTCCGAAGGGATGCATACCCACGCGCCTGTGCAAGAGATATACTAAAAACATAATTGCAGTGCATATTGATATCTCCTTCTTTGGAGCATACTTCAAATACGAATGCTTTTTTCACCATCTCCTCCATTCTACCGTATCTTTCAAGCATGATCTCAAGCCTGTTACATAGGGAATAAATGTAATATGGATGACCACCTGTAAGTTTATAAACCATATATTTTTCCATATCAGTCAGTCGTTTGATTAGTTTATCAGTGAATTCAAAAGTATCTTCTTTTGTGAAAGGTTCAATGTGGCGTAAAGTGAAATGCCCGAAAATTGGAGATGATGCATCACAGATGATATTCTCAAGTATCCGTGTGGCTGAACCTGCAATAATATACCGTGTTCGATTTTGTTTTTGCAGGTTGGCTCTAAACAGCGCAATAATATTTTTAATCTGGCGGAAATTATTCAATTGAAGTATTTCCTGAAATTCATCTATAAAAACTACAGCAAAAGAATTTTTTTCAATAGCTACACTTTCCAGTAACCCAAACACAAGTTCAAGGATATAGCGTTGATCAATATTGATCTTTTCAAGTTCAGTATTTAGTGCTAATCCGGTATTTGCTATTGTGGTCTCATTATTCTTTATTGCTTCTTGAATGACAAAATTCACATTGTGGTATTTTTGTGGACTTACCTGCCCTTTTGTTAATATCCAGTACCCTATCATGCAGTAATAATATTTTACGAAGGCTTCGGGTGTTAATCCCGCTTCTTCCAGATCAAGATAGATAACCTGACTTGATAATATCTGCTCACTAAGTGAATATTTAAGAAGCTCGGTTTTTCCTATCTTTCTAAGTCCACAAAAACAAAGATGCTTTCCCCTTCCCTTTTCGAGTTGGTTTAGGCTTATTTTAATTTCAGATCGTAAATGCTCTCGGTTAGTGAATAATTTTTTTCGTGATGTGGGATAAATGTAGAGTTCCATTATACATTAATTGTTTTACTTATTATAGATAGTGTATGTCACTTGTAGAGTATTTCATCTAAAATCAAGAATGTTATCAGTTTGTAATTCAAACGTATCTCTTACTCCATAGTACATCTACTGTGTAAACGCCTGCTTTCAATCCTGCCTGTATATCGAGATGTCGTTTATTTTCCCTATATGTTCTTTTACAAACTTTTCCGACTGCACGAACATGCCGCCTGAGCCGCAGCAGGGGTCAAACACATGCCCCAGGATATCGGCACTTCTGGCTTTGGCATCGCCAAGTGCGATGTTGCCTACCAAGTCGATCAAACTAATACTGAACAAGGCTCCCGTCCAATTTTGCTCTCTTGATAGCATACCTGAACGAAAGCAAACCCAGAGGCACCAGCACAACCGAGAATATCAAAAGCGCGATTATCTCCGGAGCCAGGGCAAAAAGCGAGTAGCCCTGCAGAAGCGCATGCCTCATCCCACTCAGCGAGTATGTGATCGGTAAAAGATATGAGATTGTCCTGAGCCACTCGGGTAAGACAGAGATCGGGAAGAGCACTCCACCAAAGAGTTCGGATGTGCTCATAAAGAACATATTTATCGGATCGCCCCTCTTGAGTACCATGATAAAGCTTGCAGAGATTATGCCGATGCTGCCGAAGCATATTATCGTTAGAACAAGGATTATCAGAGCAGCAAAGACATTTGCATTGCTCATATCCACGCCCAGGAGAATACCGATTACAAGATACATCAAAACTCGAAAAGACATAAAGATAAAACTCCAGAGAGAGGATAAAATTACTATTGCCGAAGTATCGGTCGGGGTAACAAGCATCGCTTCCAGTGTTCCCATCATCTGCTCACCCCGGATGCTCTCTGAAAAACTCCTGAGCGCAGTCATCAGATACCCTGAAAAGGCTATGCCTATCAGCACAAAGGAGAAATAGTCCCCGCCATATGGCTCAAGATACTCCGTTCCCGCACCCCCGATCAGTTTGGAAACGAAGTAGAAGGTCAGAATCGAGAAGAGCATGAAGAAGAATCTCAGGAAGAATTCGAATTTATAGCTTGTTGCAAGTATCAGATCTCTTATTATGAAGGAAACCGCTTTTTTGTATATCAATATCTTATTCTCCCGGGTCTACCGCCACCCATCATCCTTCTACGCCCCTGATAAACGTGCTTTGGTGCTGCCCCCCTCTCAAACTCTTTGCCTGTGTAGTGCGTGAAGACGTCACCCAATCCCGGGTCTGGTTTATCAAGCGCGCTTTTCAGTTCCTCCAGTGTACCGACTGCCACTATTCTGCCCTCATTGATGATCGCAATCCTGTCGCACAACTCTTCAGCCTCAGGAAGATGGTGAGTGGATAGAAAAACAGTCTTTCCCTCGTCCCGCGTGATATGTTCCTTCACAAACTTCCTCACATTCTGTGCCGCACCAGGATCCAGTGCTCTCGTCGGCTCATCCATGAACAGAACCGCCGGATCGTTCAATAGTCCACGTGCAATAGCCATCCGTTGCTTCATTCCTGCAGAATAGCTGAGAAACCTATCATCCGCCCTATCCTCCATGCCAACGAGGCTCAACAGCTCATCTATTCTCTCTTTGGCATCATCAGAATAGTAATTGTGAAGAGCAGCAAAGAATCTGAGATTATGTCTGCCGCTCAGCCGCCAGTAGAAGCTCCGTTCATCAGAAGTAACAAAACCGATCGATTCCCTGACCTTTCCACTATCCTTTAAGATGTCATACCCGTTCACGTGAGCGGTTCCTTCTGAGGGCAGAATCAGTGTACATAACATCTTTATAAGTGTGGTCTTGCCAGCACCATTCGGTCCGAGAATGCCAAATAGTTCACCACTTTTAACATTGAGGTTCACATCTTCAACAGCAGTCATCTCATCCTTTGTGAAGGGGTGTCGTAAAAAGTCGGCAAATTCCTTTTGTAGTGCGAACCTTTTTGTCAGATCGTGCGTCTCAATCGTATATTTCAATTTTCATCCTTTTCTCCCCATCGCGACCTGTTTCAACGGTATAATGTAGGGTGTCTCTGATTGTCGCCTTACGGCTGCTTCGACATTATAGACAGACTTAATATTCTCCGGAGTCAGCACATAAGAAGGCTCGCCAGCAGCAACAATTTTACCTTTTTTCATCATAATCATCCTGTCTGAATATCGTGATGCGAGGTTCAGATCATGGACCGCCATTAGAGCAGTGATCACTTTTTTATTTACAAGATTTCTTATTATATTCATCACATCGAGTTGATGCCATATATCAAGATTGCTGGTTGGTTCATCGAGCAGTAGAACGTCTGCTTCCTGAACAAGCGCCCGTGCAAGCAGCGCTTTCTGCTGCTGACCCCCGCTCAGTTCGTTGAAATTGCTCATTCCGAGATCCTCAATCCCAAGCATCCTCAATACCTCCCACACCTTCTCCTCGTCATCATCACTGCTGAGCCATCCGAGATGTGGGCGCCTGCCCATGAGCACCGTATCAACGACGTTGTTAGGAAAAATGCGTAGCGAATTCTGCGGCACATAAGCAATGTTTCTTGCAACATCCATCCTCTTCATTTTGGTTACCTCCTTTCTGTCGATAAGAATGCTGCCGCTTTGCGGTGCCAGTATCCGGTCTATGCATTTGATGAGCGTGGATTTGCCAGAACCATTCGGACCCACGATGCTCACAAGCTTGGATGGAGGTATATCGAAATTCACATTATTGAGAATTGGTGAGCTATTGTAGCTGAACACAATATCCTTTGCCTGGAGTTTTATCATCATGTCCAGAACTCCCTCCTCTTTCCTTTTAGTATCAGGTATATAAAGAACGGAACCCCGATGAGGGATGTCATGATCCCTGTGGGGATTATGGTGGGAGCTATGATATTCATTCCAATGGCATCAGCCGAGATTAATACGAATGCACCGAGAATGCCGGATGCCGGGATGAGAAATCTGTGATCGCCGCCTATTATCATGCGTGCCATATGCGGTGCGACCAAACCGATAAACCCGATGGTTCCGGTAAAACAGACAACAGTTGCCACTAACAGACTTGAGATTACCATGATGAACGTTCTGACGTTGTTAGCATCCACACCGATGCTCTTTGCGGTCTCGTCTCCAGCTGTCATGATGTTTAAGTCCCACGCTTTCAACATGAGTAGAGGGACACAGATCACAAAGACGGTGAGTATGACCGGGAATCTCTCCCACGTGAAAGCAGCAAGATCACCCATTCCCCAGCTTGTCATCAGTCGCAGTTGCTCGTCTGAAGCGAAGTACTTGAATAACTGGCTCAATGCAGTGAATAGATAGTTCACTGCAATCCCGGCAAGTATCATGGTCTCGGATGTTGCCCCTTTAATGGTTGCCAGTGCAATGATGAAACCCGAACATAACAATGCAAATACGAAGGCATTTCCTATGAGAAGGTATGGTCCTCCGATTACAGAAACACCGAGAACTGCTGCAAGAGCGATACCAAATTGCGCACCTGACGAGATCCCGAGTGTGAAAGGGCTTGCCAGCGGATTTTTTAGCACTGCCTGCATCACGCACCCGCATACGCCAAAACCGAAGCCAGCCATAACGCCCCCGATGATCCTGGGAAAACGTATGTTCCATATAACCTGTTCTGCAAGATCATCTACCGTGAAACAATTTGAAAAAATTTTATTAAGAAGTGCACAATAAGCTTCTGTGACTGTGATATCCAGTGGTCCAAGTGTTATGATCACACCGGTCAGGAGTATGATCAACAGCAAGATTGTACTCATAAAGGCCGTCTTTCTGAAGATGAACTTCTTGTATGCTTCCTGCGTCGCACTCAGCTTTCCGGTGCGTGATGATCTGCGCCTTACTTCTGTTGCCATTTTCTTCCTTTACCGCTCGGTAAATGCTTTGGTGAGACCAGCGGTTGTGTTAATATCCCCATTTCCTCCTGTTGCACCGCTCGATATCACAATCAGATTCTTCTCTTTAGCTATCTCGGTTAATGTCTGGAATTCCCTGAGCTTCAGCGCAACAGGCGTTTTCTCATAGAATGCTGCAGCCTCACTCATCCTCTCCGATGCCTGGTATTCGGCCTCGGCAAGTATGATCCTCGACCTCTTCTCTCGTTCTGCTTCTGCCTGTCTTGCAATCGCTCTAAGCATATTCTCCGGCAGAGCAACATCCCTCATGGTGACCACAACAACCTGCATCCCCCATGGGTCGGTTGCAACATCCAGTAGCTCCTGTACCGTTTTATTGATCCTGTCCCTCTCAGAGAGAATACTATCAAGCTCATTCTGACCGAGCACATCACGAAGTGTCGTCTGGGCAAGGAGTGATGTTGCAGCCTCATACTCCTCAACCTCAACAATCGCCTTGCATGAGTCTGTTACTTTGTAGTAGATTACCGCGTCCACATCGAGGCTTACGTTGTCACTGCTTATCACGGTCTGCTTTGGTACATCAAGCTCCCTCACACGCAGGTCAACCCTCTCGATCCTGTCCACGAATGGTATAATCAAAAATAGGCCAGGACCTTTCTCACCGAGCAATTTCCCGAACCGAAATACCACAGCCCGCTCATACTGCCTTGTAATCTTCACAGCCACCACTATGAGGACGAGGACAACGACTCCTCCGATCAAAAATGGAATGTTCAGCGCCATCTCAATTACCTCCCAGGATCGCCTCGGCAAGCGATTTGATCTCTGGTAGATTGAGATTGAGTTCTTCACCTGACAGACCAGCCCTGGATATATCCCTGTTTGCCGGAATTGCACCTACAACATTCAGTTGATCCAGTGATTCGAGCATCATAGCCCTATTATCGTCATCAACTTTGTTGAGAACGAAGTAAATATTCTTTCCACTGCCGCCTTTACCGCAAATTAGTATTTTCATTTTTCTGCCACCATATCGTAGCGCTTTTTGATTTACGTTTGAAAAATAGCGCTCCTGTTTTATTGTTCTTTGCCAGAATTCCGGATAGATGCTCTCTCAGAACGTCCTCCTTCTCTTTTGGTATATCACGCATCTCTGCCCATCTGTCCACTGCATCATCCAGACTGTCGTAGTGCTGTTCAAATTCCGTGTCCAGAATGTTGACATTCGCATATATTTTCATATCATGTAGAATATTATAAAATAAAATATAATCCAATGGGTGCCGGGGTCGATGTTCTTCCCCGAAAACTGCTTTTAGGAGTTCTTCGTCACCGTTCCCCATCCATTTGCCTGCAAAATTGATAATGTAGACATATCTTTTCGATGCGGCATCCATCTTTGCAAGTGCTTTTTGTATATCGAACATACCAAGCGAATGACATGCTATGACGACATCGTGCGGTTCTATATCCACACCCAGCTCGATGTCCTCCCAGCGTTTGTTAATGGACGTTATATTTGTTATGCCCTCCCTCTTTATATTCTCCTGTAAGCACGCAAGCATGCCTTTTGAAGGGTCTACCGCAGTAACAGACTTTACCTGCTTTGCAATCGGAACTGAAAGCCTTCCGGTTCCTGCACCAACGTCCAGAACAGTATACTCTGGTTTCAATTCGAGCGTTGCTATCTGCCTCCGGGTACGTTCGGTATGCTGCATCACAGACTCATTGAACTTCTTTGCTCGCTTGTCCCATGCGCGGTCCATATCTTCACCGTGATCTCCTCTGCGCTTATGCCCCGACACCATCATCTTCCATAATTCATTCCAGTTTATTATTCCTGCCATATTATTACCTCATATGTTCTCTATTGCGTATCCAGATACTCTCGTGGCCATTCCAGCCAGTCGGCATACTGTGTGAAGACACCGTCGACTCCAAGGAATGCCTTGAATATCTCGTTACCCTCTGCCTCCAGATCCAGATCCGCGAATTCTTCCGGATGAAGCAGTTTAGCCATATATATCATATTAAAGAGGCTTCTGTCAGGAGGGTGACCCCTGCAATACGGATAGAAACTATTACAGACCATGTTATTCTTCACGGCACTCACTGTCTTCAGATCATCGGACTCCATGATCATATTAATCGAACCCTTGTCCTCGGCTTTGCTACAGGCAACGAACATATAGTCCGGATCCCATGCGATGATCTGCTCGATTCCGACATTAAGGTTGCCAGTCGGCTCATTTCTTGCTACATTGATCCCGCCGGCGATATCCAGAGGTTCATAGCTCGACACGGTACGTGTGAAATCACGCCCCTCTTTTGGATCATAGAAACCCTTGGAACAGCCTCTTGGTGCAAAATAGACAGTTGGCCTGTCACTCTCGTCGATTGCATCTGTAACAGATCTCACCATATCAACCTTGGATTCGATGAAATCGATCAGGTCATCTGCCTCATCCCTTGTTCCCAATACATATCCCATAAGTTCGATCTGTCCATACAAACCATCGTAATTATATTCGTTACTGCCATAACCGAAGGTTACACAGGGGCAACCCACCTTGTTTTCAAAGAGATCGCCATCTTCGGTTGTAAAGATCACATCCGGATTAAGAGACGCCATCAACTCATAGTCTATGGTATGTCTTGTACTCGTCTCTGGAAGGTCAGGCATTCTTTCATTAAGTATTTCGAAATAGCAATCCATACATCCCTCAGTATACGCCTCATAATTTGTGGGACAGAGACAGGACTTGACAGCAGCTTCCGATGCTACAAGTTTATCACCCGCACCGAGAGCGATTGTCAATCTGGCATCGTCAGGAGCTCTGGTGATCATTCGCTTGATCGGCTTTGGTACTGTCACGATTCGATCATCAATATCCATTACCGTCAGCTCTTTCTCCTGCCCGAGCATGATCTGCTCGATCTGCATCACATCAAAGATATTGATCTCGCCGTCGTACTTTGCATCTGCAAGTTGTGTTTGATCATCAAGTCCCAGAATGATGGATTCGGTATATTCCACATCTTTGAGGTCTATAGTGTCATCCTCATTTGCGTTGCCGAAGACACCAAGTGTGTAGGCTGATGCTGATGGCACACAGATCAGTAAGATCGCAGTTATGACCACCCCGAACAATAAATTGTTACCTGTCATATAGCATCAACTCCTACGAAACCTGATCAATCCGAGAATCACGATAAAACCAATAAGGGCAGACACTACTTCAAATCCTGGCGTAGATTTTTCCACATCTGTCGCAGTAGTAACTCCCCAGTCCGTGTCGATCTGGTTAGCTTCAGTATTACCGAGCAGTCCGCTAGAAATGAGTAGATTGCTCTCACCATCGCCTATCACCTCAAACCCAATCCTGGCCAGTTGTCCTGAACCGCTTATTCCGGTAACACCTTCCAGATTGAAGATCACCATAACTATATCACTATCAATTGAACTCCACTGTACTGGTATCTTCGTTCCCTCTATGCTCCCGTTCTCGACATTGATAACTTTTAGAACATCCGGATTGAATGACAGGCCAAACTGACCTGCATCAAGGTTGTTAACATTATCAATTTCTACTGCAGCATGAACCGTACTTCCTTTTACCAGTTCAGGAGTATTCAGACTGACTGTAGTTTGCTGCGCCTGTGCAGGAACTGCTGCAAATACAATAAATAACACAGTAAAGCAGATACCGAACAGGGTACTTCTCTTTAAACCATTATGTGAATTATTTTTCATTTGATCACCTTTTAAATATTTTAATGATTGTAACACATCATTTTTTATTTTTACTGATATTCATCATCAATGCTAAGATCCCAAACAAACCGAACAGTGATGCTGTACACGGTGCAGGTAATGTATACGGTGCTATTCCGGCACCCCCTGCGTCTGCGAGCACCGCGGGCTGTTCCGTTCCTGTTGTCACTGCAGAAATGGCGCTGGGTGTCGCAGCAGACGTTACTGGAAGGACAGCAGCAACCGTACTATTTGTCCCGGTATCGTCAGAAATGTTTGATGCAGTGGTATTCTGTATGGTGGAATCGATAACCGTAGATTCAGTAGCAGAAGATACTTCTACGAGTTCCGGACACTCCAGTATTTCTTCGGAATAGACATAACCCCAATAGCCCTTGCTTGAAACTTTTAACTTTATCCAGTCATCCAGAAGATCAATTGTTTTATCAAGCGAGCACGAAATTGTTTTGGTGTTTTTCATTTCTATCGTGTCATTTGTGATAGAAGTTACCTTAAAATCACCAAACTCATCCCCGGTTTCAAGGATAAACGGGGTGTCAGAATAATGTCTAACTGTTTTTAGCACGACTATACTGGAATTGGTTCCACGCAGAACTGTATCAACCTTACAGGTGAAGAGAATAATATCATCTGTGCTTTCAATGTCGGTTTTATATTCAAAAGCATTTCCTGCCTCGATCACTGTAAATTCAACAACATCACTGTTCTTTGCAAGTTCCAGTGTCGCTTTTTCACCATCCTGATCAATGCCGCTGACAGTGAGGGTGTAGTTCTGGTCGAGTTCCCATACATCGCCTATTGACATTATTTTTTTATGCATATCGCTTACCTCATGATATGTTTAACCTTAGCTGCTCCAGGCACCGATGCCGATCGAAGGTCAGGGGCTGAAGTGGTTAATGTTGATTTTTAGTATTGTATTTTAGTATGATTTTATATATTTTCATACTAATTTAGTAAGACGTATCAATTAATATGATATAAAGATTTTCTTTTATTATGATGGGATCTTCGCTTAAAATTATAAATTCAAGATTTAATTCTAATTTGATTACTTCATATTATTTAGTATTACGAATAGGCATATTTATATATTATAAATTATTATCAGGGTACATACGAACTGGATATTCAAAATCCACTGTATCATTTGACAAAATTTAAAAATGTGTTTGTAATTCTGGTAATTCTTGCGGTTTTATTCATCGCCAAAAAAGAATAAATAATGATCAATAGTGAATATAAGTGAGTAAAATTAATAATGTTTAAAAGATTAAAACACACTAATATCCTGGAAAGGATGAACAATCATGATGTAAAGGGTTTTTCGGATATGAGAAAGTTTGTAATCCTTTGCATCCTTTTTGTAGTGATGTTACTTGCAGCAGCCTTCGCCATGGTGCTTGGTGCATACAATATCTCTTTTGTAGATGTATATGCAACTATCATCGCTAATCTCAGCCCTCTTCATGATGTTTCTAATTTTAATAAACTGCACAATACTATAATTTGGGATATACGATTGCCAAGGGTCCTGTTGGCTATTATAGTAGGTGCTGCCCTTGCAACATCCGGTGCGGTCTTCCAGGGATGTTTCAGGAATCCACTGGTCGAACCCTATATTCTCGGTGTTTCCTCGGGAGCGGCGTTCGGGGCGGCACTGGGGATTGTTTATCCCCATATTTTTTTCTCTATCCAGATATCAGCCTTTATTTTTGCCTCAATTGCCGTTATAGCTGCATATATACTGGCAAGAACGCGAGGCCAGACCCCGATTATCACTCTCATTCTTGGAGGGATCATTATTGGTTCTATTTTTTCAGCCCTGGTTTCCATCCTGAAATATACAGCTAATGATTCCTCATTACGTGAGATTGTGTTCTGGTTGATGGGAGGGTTCTACTATGCCACCTGGGATGACGTTGCCATTATCGTACCTATTGTTACTCTGTCTTTTCTGGTATTGTGGATGTATGGCTGGAAACTAAATATTCTCTCGATGGGAGATGAAGAAGCCCAGGCACTGGGTATTAATCCTGAGAAATCCAAGATGATCTTAATCGCACTTGCAACGCTTATCACAGCTGTTGCGGTTTCAACTGTTGGAATTATCGCATGGGTTGGCCTTATGATGCCTCACGCAACGCGAATGATCCTCGGACCTGATCACAGATTTGTAATTCCTTCTGCAGCAATGCTTGGAGGGGTATATCTTATCATCTGTGATACGATGGCACGCACGCTGACGACTTCCGAGATTCCAGTTGGGATTATCACGTCAATTCTTGGGGCTCCATACCTTTTCTATCTTTTAAGAAGTAAAGGAAGTTCTTTGATCGGGTGATTCTTATGCTACAAGTAGAAGATATTCATTTTAACTATGGAAAAAACCAAATTCTTAAAAACATCTCTTTTGATGTTGAAGAAGGACTACTCTGCGGGTTATTTGGTCCAAATGGATGTGGAAAGACCACGCTTTTTAAATGCTGCATGAAATTTTTAAAGTTCCATAAGGGTTCGGTGGTCATGGATGGTATAGATATTAAAAAACACAGGATTGAAGATATGGCTAAGGTGGTTGCCTACGTTCCCCAGGAGCATAAGCCTCCATTTCCATATTTGGTGAAGGAAGTGGTATTGATGGGAAGAACACCACATCTCGGAGGCTTTTTTGGTGTCAAGCGTGCTGACAAAAAAAAAGCGCTGGACGCACTTGAACTGCTGGATATTTCCCATCTTGGTGAACAACCTTACAACCAGTTATCAGGCGGACAGCGTCAGATGGTGTTGATAGCGCGGGCAATAGCTCAGGAAACAAAACTGATATTCCTGGACGAACCTACCTCTGCTCTTGATTTTAGCAACCAGATGAGAATCTGGACACTACTGCGCAAGGTGGCAGAACAGGGAATTACTATCTTAGCATGCAGTCATGACCCAAATCATGTCACATGGTTCTGTGATAAAGTAGTGGTCATGAATAATAATGGAATCATCGGCCAGGGGGCTCCCAACCATGTGATCACAGAGACAATCCTCGACGAGATCTACCAGAACATGTGTACAGTCAGGAGTCTGGGCAAGGTTAAAATGATACTGCCTCGTGATGTAGCTGTAAAAAAAAGACTGGAAACCAAAACAGATGCCAGAGCTCCGAATGAGTGTATAATGACAGGAGAATAACTATGAATGATAATATAATTGACTGGAATGAAATCTGGAAAAATCAGGCATCAAAGAATACTGAATCAAATAATGCTATGGATTGTGCAGGTATCTGGCAGAAAAAAGAAAATGCAAGGCAATACTGGAAGGCAGTGCAGAATAACAAAGAACAAACCCAAAAAACCATCAAAGGACTTGCGCTCACACCAGACTCCAGAATACTCGATGTTGGTGCCGGGCCAGGAACACTTACTATTCCAATTTCCCATCAGGTTACCCATGTAACAGCGGTAGAACCCTCAGAAGGTATGATGAGTGTGCTGCTGGACAATATCGCAGAGTATGGAATTGACAATGTTAAATGTGTTCGGAAGCGATGGGAAGATGTTGATGTAACAGCCGACCTTGATGGCCCTTATGATGTGGTTATAGCCTCTTATTCTTTAGGTATGCCTGATATAAAAGAAGCAATGCAAAAGATGATGGACGCATCCTCGAGATATGTCTACGTATATTGGTTTGCAGGGGAACCCTCATGGGACACCCATTATAGGGCACTCTGGCCCTCCCTTTATGAGGCTGATTATCAGCCTGGCCTAAAATGCGATGTGATTTACAATGTGCTCTACCAGATGGGTATCTATCCCCATATGGAGGTTTCCACGGTTGAGCATATCAACCGTTTTTACTCTATTGAAGAGGCTATTGAACATTTCAGGGTCCACTATAGTATCACGACGGACCTTCAGGAATCAGTGCTCAAAGATTATCTGCAGAGTGTTCTTGAAAAGAACAATGATTCGTTGGTTATGAGAAATTTGTATACCTCTGTAAAGATCTGGTGGGAGAAACATGTAGTGGGAGATGCGGGAGAACTTAGTTAATATAATTATATAGTATATCAAAAAGGAGGAAATAATAAATGAAATTTAATTTACAGTATTGTGTTCTTGTTACTGTATTATTGAGCGTCCTGCTGAGTGTAGGATGTGTAGATAAAACGAGCGACGGTGCTGCAGTATCCCACGAACAGTACCGGACAGTTGTTGATAGTCGCGGAGTTGCTGTGCAAATACCAACAAATATTGAAAAGGTGGCCACGATCAGTGATGGCTTGATCGAAGGGGTTATGACCTCAATCGGCGTTTCGGACACTCTTGTAGGTTTGGGGTCCAGCTGTCTCCAGCGGAACTTTAATTACACCTACGAGACCGTCGGTGGAGAGACATTTACTTATGAAAATGGGATGAATCCGGTTACCTATTTAAATCCCTGGATCGTGGACCTCCCATTATTTGCACAATCCGGTTCTGCTGTGAACTATGAAACACTTGCAGGCCTTGATCCTGATGTAGTGATCGTCCGTCTAGGTAGCTGTTCGATGCGGTATATTGATGATGAAAGCACGCAAAAGTCCATTGAAACGATTGAATCTCTTGGAATACCGCTGGTCGTTCTATATGGATCAAGTTGCTATGATGATCCGGATATGTTAAAAATCTCTGATGAGATCTGTATCATTGGCCAGGTCTTTGACAAAGATGCCGAAGCTACCAATCTTGCAAAATATCTTGAAAGCCAGGTCAACCACGTAAATGAGCAAACAAAAGACATTCCCGATGAAGAAAAACCTGAAGTGTTGATTTTTGGGGCATCACCTAAAGCCCGGAGTGCTAATGGTGCAGGTCAGGTCTTTGGTCTTGATACGATTGAATCTTTCTTTATCCAGGATCTCGTTCATGCAAAAAATAGCTTCCAGGAACCCGGATATTTCAAAGTTGTGAGTGCAGAGCAGGTGTTGGTATTGAACCCTGATGTAATTGTACTTTGCACTGCATATGGATACCATCCGCCACTTGAACTTTATGAGGCACCTTACTACCAGAACCTGCAGGAACTGGATGCTATAAAGAACAGACGGGTGGCATCATTACCCTGGTCACCCTGCAACTGTGCTAAACGGCTTGAATACCCGATCGATGTAATGGTGATCGCAAAGGCAACATATCCGGAGCAATTCGGGGAAATAGACCTTGCTGAGTGGCTTCTAGAGTTCTACCAGAATGTCTATGGTGTGGACCGTGACACTGCAAAGGAGTTACGCTCAGCCCAATGGATGGACTGGACTGTCGAATAGTGCCCTACACTTGCAGTTAAATTTTCGAATCCATATCAATGAAATTTTATATGGATTCGATATTTTATAATAACGACCTGGAGTCAGCACGGAATCAAGTTCACTCACCTGTTCAATAGAAGCAGAATTGCAGAATCCTTTAAAGTCCTTACAATTCCTGATGCTTTTGGGAGCAATATAATCAATTCTCAGCTACCCGGCCAGTACCTCTGAAAGTCCTATTACATCTTCTGCACCCACCAAAACAGTTATACTCGAACCTTCGAAATCATCACCAATAGGTTCATATTCCCCGCCCAGATGCTCGGTGAGGAATGCCTCGGTTACGGCATAGAACGACAGTCTATTCTCGGGCCTGGAGAAACCGTGCCCCTCATCCGGATATAGTATATATATCACAGGGATATTCTTATCCTGCATTGCCTGAACGATCTGGTCTGACTCTGCCTGTTTGACACGCGGGTCATTTGCACCCTGGCCGATCAGGAGTGGCTTTTGGATCCGGTCCACATAGGTAAGTGGGGATCGCGTAGCGAGGAAAGCTCTTCCTTCTTGAATTCTGGGATCGCCCATACGTGCTGCAGACATTTCGATATACGGCTGCCAGTATGGTAGGATCGTCTCAAATAATGAAGTAAGGTTTGACGGACCTACGATATCCACACCGCAGACAAACATCTCGGGAGTACTGGTCATACCCCACAATGTAGCTGATCCGGGTTCCATCAGGGCTGAGAAGGGCTGTGGTCTTGTCCGGATTTCCAAATAGGAGTTCGCGTGGGATAATGGATGTCCCGTTCATCTGACTTATACTATCAGATAACTCTTATGTTGCAGCATTTTCATCGCTGATGCAACCAGATGCCAGCAGCATGATGATTATAAGGACTAATATTGAAAACCTTTTCATTCCGTATTCCTCCCTGAATGTTGATTATTATACCATTAAGAGGTATATATACCAGATCGTATATGTTTTTTGTATTGGTTAATTTTTACTAACTGTTGATAAGTCTGGATCAAACACTTTCCTTATCACATTCCGTACATTCTTTATCATGAAGAGAAATGATGCCATTACATTCCGTACACGTCCAATGTAACCTTTCTCTTTGAAAAAATAACTCAAATCTTTTTTCTTTAACTAACCTACTATTTTCTACAAGACTAACCTCATACCTTTTTTGATAACTTTCTATTTCTTTCTTCAACCCACTTAAGCATAGTATCAAGAACTAATCCGATATTTCCAATCTGGCAATGATTGTGGGCTTGTGTTTCTTTGGTAAAAATAATATCAGTCAAAGATTTTGCATTTGATAGGAGTTTAATTTGTTTATCATGCAGTTTATAAGGGATAAAATGATCATTTCGACCGGTTAAAATTAAAACGTCCTGATTCACTAATTCCGAATGAAGATTTTTTTCATTCATTTGCATTGCGTAATCGAAAGCAGACATTGGAACATCAATTTTCGTTATATACATAAGGTTGCTCATTTTCCATCCATCCATTCCGCCTTTTTTTATGTTTTTAAGAGCTATTTTGTTGGAGTAGTCTTTAAGCTTTGCATTGAAGAAATTCATTAACCATCTGGCAATAGCCGGTGGTATTTTATAATAATCATAAGCATTTCCTGAAGCAATTACATGTTTTATGCGGTTTTCAAAAGCTGAGGCTCTTAGACATAACCAGCCTCCCATTGATAAGCCTATCAGTGTAACATCTTCAAGTTTAAAATAATCCAAAATCGCTTTTGTTGGTTTCTCCCACTGATAGTCAAAAGCAATTCCATATTTTTTAAGAGTTGCCCCTTGTCCTGGTCCATCGAAACCAATCACCTCATAACCATTTTCTGAAAAATATTTCATCATTGAATAGAATTCTTCTATAAACGAATCAAATCCACCATGTAACAATATTGTTCCTTTATTATTTTCAATATCGGTTGGTGGTCTACGAATTACATGTAAAAATGAAGTGTCATAAGGGATTTTATGTTTTTCAATATTATCGTTTTTAAGAGATTTGTAGAATAACTCGGAAAATTTATCATAAAGAATCTCCTTTTCATTATCACCAGGAAATGTGTAGAATTCAACGGCACGAAAATAAAACGCTGCTTCTAATAATTTTCCTTGATTAAGGGCATTTTCAGCAAAGCTTTTCATTTCAGTATTCCACGATTTGAAATTTGATATTTTCTTGCCTAACTCTTGCAGGTCTTCATATGGCAAATATCCTAGAGAATACCAACGATTTAGTTGAAAATTATAAAGTTGTTTTCTATGAAATTTATGATATCCGACCGGAAAGGTAAACCTGTTATTGATATTTTGTTTCATAGTTATTCCTTGTAGATTAACTCATAATTAATTTCATATAACGTTTTGCAGCTACACGAAATTGGTGACCAGCAAGAACCAATCTTAACGAAGCGGAGTCGTGTAGCCGCTATTGTACGATGGAGCGAGCCATTATTTTTCAGCAATAACCAACATTTCAAAATCTTCAGTGGTAAGTTTATCATTCCTTGAAATAGTTCCAAGTTTTGCTCCATAAATATCAATCTTTTTAAAGCCTAATGTTTTTAATAACCATGTAATTTCAGATGGTACATAATATCTTTCATTACATTCCAATTCCTTCTTATTCCCAAAATCATCTTCTACTGTGGTAATATTGTGATCTCGGAAAGTCATTAAATCAAAAGTATTACTTCTATAGGTCGCATTCTCTTCTTCCGTTGTTGATGCGCAAAATTCTTCAACTGAATGATATAGTGGAAATAATCCATTTAGTGTTGTAAAAATCAGCTTGCCAGAATTCTTTAAAGACTTTGCAGCATTTTTTAATATTTCATAATTCATTTCATCTGTTTCCATTAATGGAAATGCTCCTTCACAAAGCATTATTGCCAAATCAAATTCATTCTTAAATGGCAAATTCCTTGCATCATGTTTCTGAAAATCTATTTGCAGGTTTTGAGCTTTTGCTTTTACTTTTGCTTGCTCCAATTGTGATTCTGACAAATCAATTCCAATAACCTTGTATCCCCTTTCTGTTAATTCGATCGAGTGTCTGCCAGTTCCACATCCTATATCAATAATTCTTAGCGATTTATCATAATTAATTTCTTTTTCGATGAAATCACACTCACCAATTGTGCCTTGTGTAAAGTTTTCATTATCATATTTTTTACCATAGTCTTCAAATAGTGTTTCATACCATTGTTTCATTTTATTTCTCCATGTCCTGACTTGCTCTTTCACACAACTCGGGTATATCTGCGTTCGTATATACTTTCAAGCCACAAAGTGGCGAAGAGTTGTGGGGTTCTAATTTTCTCATTGGATTAATTTTCCAACTTTTTGAAAATAATCAAATATTTCAGAATTATTTCTTGGGTCCATACCTTTAAAAAACTCCTGGGAGGGATAACCTGCTTCTATTACTATACTATCTTGAATACGCGAAACATCCATTATCACTATTCCCGGATAAGATAAAGAAGAAAGACCAGTCCAAAATGATCCATTATAAATCTCTTTACCATTTAATTTGATTGTAAAAAGTTTATGATATAAATCCAGTGTTTTAATTTTTCTAACTCCTTCTTCAGTAAGTTTGATTTCATGAGAACTTTTATTGTACGATATAATATCTCTATCTGATATCACTAATTCATCATTTTCCAAGAGATAAATTCCAAATTCTTCTTTTGAAATTTTTAGCTGATTGCTTAGGATAAAATATCCACCAATAACGATAATTCCAATGAATAAAGTAATTAACCCAATTTTAATTTTCTTTTCCATAGGTCGCATTTCCATCATTGGTTGTTGATATCCAAAAAGCTACTTTGATTTCCATTCTTTCATTTCTTCATTTACAAAAAAATCAATCATCATTTTATATATTTTCTCAATTAATTCCGGAGATGCACCATACTTTTCTGCTAATTCTTTTTTGGAATTAATAACTTTTTGCACTCTATTTGAATCTGTTACAGCTTTTTCATCCTTTTTAAACTTTGCAGCCTCTTTTACATATTTTGAACGACTGGCAATTAATTTAACAATTTGATTGTCAATGATATCTATAGCTGTTCTAATTTCTGTCATATTAATACAATCTTTTTGTTATTTTTCTAATATACTATAAAAATACGGACATTCATCTTTCAAGCATTCTTTGTTTAAAGAATTAAACTCACACTTTAAATTTTTGTTGATATTCATTGTTATTCCGAAGTTTTCAATTAAAAAATTCACTGCTTCAGTTATTGCTAAAAATGTATTTCTTTTACAACATCTTGGTCCGCCTACATTTGCTATAGAAAGTAAACTCTTTGAAGTCATCATATTACTTAATTTCCACTCATGTTTAGATAAAGGGGTAGCCTCGGTAATCAAACTGATAAAAACACCAGTTCCAATGCCAGCAGCACAAGCGCCATAATATCCGCAAAACCCTCCCAAGAGATTTTTAGCTCTTTTTTCTGCTTCTTTTATCTTTTCCACCTTTTTCTCAGTATCATTTTTAAGATTGTAATAAGAAACGAGCAGAACCGCAGGCACCAGGAAGTGATGTTCTGGCCCGTGCATTCTAATCTTCTGGTTTCTCATTAAAATTAAAGCCATTTCGATAGGGTCTTCTAATTTACTATTAATACAGAACTGCTTTATTAACTCGTTTGCCGGTAAACTATGGCAACTATCACAAATGAAATGTCCATTCACGCATTTCACATTTGACTCGTAAATCTTCTTACAAAAATAGCATTCTAATTTATCAGATCTGTCTTTATAAACTAATTCATGACCGCAAATTAAACAATTAGTTTTATGATCCATTGTATTCATCTCCGCTTCATCTGTATATAAATTTCAGCCTCACTTTGATAGGCCAATTTCTGAAGAGTAAGTATTTCCTGTGCATCACCAATCGTTGCTCGTTCAATTATCATTGAATATTTGTAATATCAATTTTTTCATTTTAAATATTGATTCTTGATTAACAAGATTTTCTTCAAAACATATTGAAAAATGTAGTTCATTGTTAATTGTTAGAACACCCAGGTATTTTTCCACCGTTTCAGAAAGTACTACCGGACCAAATAATGATCTTATTTTAAACTTCTCTAAATTAGTAGACATTTTTATTAGTCCTAAATTTGCAATAGCAAATGTTGAATTTATTTTATCCATTCCTGCTTTCTTTATCAATATCTTAGCTAGCTTATCCTCTCTTTGTCCAAAAATATTTAATATAATCGTATCCAAAAATTTTGGAGTGAATAGATCAATCGTTTGACTGGCGAAAAGATCTTTTTCTAAAAGCCGTTTAATTTTTTTTTGGAATATTTGTGAGTTTTCCCAGAAAGTCTTTCTCTCAATATATTTTAGGTTAGGTCTTACAGCTGAAGCAAAATAGCCAATACTTTCACCAGGTTGGTTTTTAAGATGAGCTCTTAGGTCATCAGTGATTAAAACTTTGTTTGAATACTCCTTTTGTTTAAACAGTTTTTTTTCCACATATAAGAAAGCAGTAACCAGTCCTGTATTAACTGTGATATTATTTTGTTTGCATTGCGAAATAATATTTGTTGTTTCTTCTTTAGAAAATTTAAAATTAATAATTTGAGGTTTGTGTTCTTTCCAGAAATTATTATGCATTTCCTGATATTTTTGATTTGAAAAATTAATAGTTTTCTTGTTCCACTTTCTATTTATTAAGTTAATAAAAAATCTAGAAATTGGATTACCCAGCCTTTGCGGAATATTATCAGGTTCAAGAAAAACAGGCACTTTTTGTTTTATCTCAATTTTCTCTCCTGATAAGATTTTTATAACATCTTTAAAAAGATACATAAGAGACATTCCATCGCAAATACTATGATTACAATTGATTATTATAGTTGTTTCTGTTTGGTTTAACAAAGTAAATCTAATCAAAGGGCCTTTTTCAAAATCAAAACGGTGTTTAAGTTCATTTATGAGTATCTCATTTATGTCTTTGGATTTGGACGTATTAACTTCAGGTAATAAATTTTTGTCAATTACATACCAAACTTTATTTTCCTTGTCAGTTTCAATATGACAATTCAGAAGTTTGTGCTTATCAGATAAAAAAAGAATTGATTTTTCTAAGACATTTTTTGAAATAATAGTTTCAAGCACACCATACATCACCACATTTTCATTTGGTCGTCTTAGCAACATCCTTGGTTTGCCTTCTATTTCTTTTTTAAACATATTTCCAGGACATCCCACATTTATTACAATAATTATTGTATTAAATAGTCATCGGGACGAAGTAGAGAACAAAATATGAGCTGGTTTTTCTAATCCAGGAGCCACTTCCAAAGAGGCCTATACACAATCTTCATATCATTAAACATCTCTTCTCCCTCATAATCCCAGGTAACTACAAGTAGATCACTACAATCAAGTACGGATGACGCCCTGGTCAGTGCTTTTAATTCACGCTGTTTTGTATCAGGATCTTCAATATCATAGCAGACCTGGATCAACTGCTTGATCTTCAGTCCTTCTTCAATAACAAAATCAACCTCAAGTCCTGTTTGATTTTTCCAGTGATATATCTCAAGCAGTGGATTAACATAACACTTTTTTCTGATCAACTCTATTGCAACAAGGTTCTCTATTCTTCTTCCTTTATCCTCAAGACCGTATAAGGTTACAAATCCCAGATCAATGATATATAACTTAGGTATACTTCCTTCAACTTCCCTTGATCCCTTACCGTACTTTCTGATAAGAAAAATAAAATTTATATCTTCAAGGTAAGATACATACTCATATACCTTGTTCTTGCTGAGTGACACATTTGCTGATAAAAAGAAATTATGAAGTTTTCTTACCGACATCTCTCTTGCAAAATTTTTTGTCATTGACCGGATCAAAAACTTCATAGCAGAGATCTTTACTATACCATATCGTTCTATTAGATCTCTATAAATAATCAGATCAAGATATTCTTTTAAAATCTTTAATGTTATTATTTTCTCATGGTGTAATAATTCAGGAAAACCGCCATATGTCAGATATTTATCCAAATATCTTTGTAACTTGCCTCTTTCGGATTCAATTAGCGGAAAGTAAGGTTTAAATCCCTCTGCTATAAGAAATTCCCTCAGTGATAATGGAAAGAGATTATATGATATTGTTCTCCCCCTCAGACTTGTAGCAATTTCCCTGGATAATAGCTTTGAAGATGAACCTGTTAAAAAGATCCTGACATCTTTACGTTGTGTAATCCGCCTGATGAACTTTTCCCAGTTCTCAACCTCCTGGATCTCATCAAAGAATAGATACATTGTTCCGGCATCCGGATTTATTTTATAGTATAGCTCAATGATCCTGGATAGATCCTTAGCAGATATCCCGCCTAATCTCTCATCTTCAAAGTTTATGTAGAAAATCCTCTTTTTTTCCAGTCCTTTGTTAAGCAACTCCTGGATGATATGAAATAGATAGTATGTCTTTCCAACCCTTCTCAATCCGATTATGGTAATTATTTTGTCAATATCTGCAGGAACGATAAGTTCTCTATTAAATAATTCCGGGATGTCCTGTTTATGAAATTCAGTGATGATTTCTTCAATGCTATTTGACATATGAAGTAGTATAGGAGTACATATTTAAATAATTTGTCATACTTTAGTAGGACAAATTAGATGAATATGTCGTATTTATAAATTTTTTATCCAGTTTTTTTAGCTGATTTGAAGTCTCCTTCCGCACGTACATCTTCTATGAAAGTATTTCTCTCTTTTAATAGATTCTGGATTTTATCGCTAAATCAATACCGTCATATCTGGTGCGATATCCCTGGGAAAACTTCACAGACCGCTGCAGCGGGTCATCGCCTAGTCGAGACACTCCAGCCAGACAACGACCGGTCTTCCAGGTCCTCCCTTTGTGGGAGCAGTATACACGACGCCCAAGCGCACCTTTTGACCACTTGTTAAGGGCTCGAGACAAGTAGGAAATTTATCACTCCAGGAACCGCCATGCTCCCGCCACGTGGCACCGGCGATTATATACGCCTCCGGTTGCCCACCCGGCTCTATCGTTATGCCGATTGCAGTCCCATCCTGGTTCACAGCGTTTATATAACCTTCCAATACATGCACACGAACGTCACAGAACGGCCCGAATACACAGGTGATAGCCACACCAACGGCGATTCCAAACGCAAACAATACGATCAGCCCGAATTTTGTATTCATTTTCATCACAATATTGTACCTCCCTTCTTTTTAAATACTCTGCGATGCGAAAGCAGCCTCATTCAAGACATTTTTCTGTTTTTATATATCCGAGTATATTGTTTTCAACATGTTTCCCTTTAGAATCAATAAATTTCTTTCCGGTTGGCCGATGATTTCGAGGGTTTATAAAAACTCTCAACCTCAGGTAATTGACATTGGTACCTACATCATCATAGATATCAACTCTTAAATCTACAGCCAATGAACCGCTTCTATCCATATGTGCTGTTACATTAGGATATTTTTCTAGAAATTTTTGAGCCTCAATGGTTTTGCTTGCGATTCTTTATTCTCGCCACCGAGGTAGTTTTGGCATCATTTCATCAGCCATTTTTTCGGCTTCCTCTCTCGTTTTACTCATAAACTGCATCGCTGCTCTTATACTTCCTTCTCTTACCTGTTCTTTAGTCCCCAACTCACCGCTTTGCTGATTCTGGCAATGGATGCAATACTTATCATCAAATTTGGATGTAGTATTTTCAACAAGCGGCATCCCGCAACTTTCACATTGGTTCATTTTCGCGTCTTCATCGCATTCCCAGAGTCCAAAGGTATTATTCTCCGTGTCAATGCAAACAGCAGCATATCCTATACCGGGGATAGCCATCTTGGGAACCACTACTTTACCACCGAGTTTTTCAACTTTGGTGATATACTCATCCACAGATGGAACATCAACATAGTTGATAATTGTATCTTGTGGTTTGTCTCTTTTTACCAGTCCGCCACCAAGACCTTCCTCGCCGTTTATATCGGTAGTGGTAATTGCATAGTAATCTATTGGTCCCGGAAATTTTTCAATTTTCCAATCAAATAATTCAGTGTAGAACTTTTTCGCTCGCTCCATGTCATCTGCTGGCAGTATAAAATGGGTTATTGTTGACATTTTTATTTACCTCCTTTTTATGACTTATCTTCGTCCTTTAAATAACTTTGTTTTGCAAAGAAGGATATTGACCTGCTAATCTACTGGTGTTTTTAAAAACATCAACGTCATGTACCTTCATAGCAATCAACAAGGTACTATGCAGATCGACATCATGATCAAGATAATTTCAAAATCCCAGTAAATTAAAGGGGCAATACCGATAAATGCAGAGTTCCATTATACAATAATTAATTTACTCATTATATTTAGTGTATGTCACTTATAAGTATTTTAACTATAGTCACTTAGTAAACATAATATCCTTCACTGCATGCGAATGAATATGACACATATTACACTGCGTATAACTCTCATGTATTTCTTTATGCGGCAATCCATGACATGAATCACAGGTTGGTAGATATCCGTGTTGAGGATGGCAGTAGATACAGCCAAGATCATCATGTATAGTCTCGCTTTCATACAGTTCATCATCTATCTGCTTATGGCAAGCTGTACACGTATCCCGCCAGGTGCCTGCAGGTAATTCCATAACCACAGGATCATGTGCATCATCATGACAAATGATACAGTCTTCGTATGTTTGATTGCTGGTATGCGGTGTATGACAGTCATTACAATCAGGGATCAGCGCATGGACCGTATGGCAGTATGTACATTCAAGATTATTATGTAACGTGTGTCCTGATTTAAGTATAATGCTTACTTCTTCATGACAATATGCACAATCTTCACTGGCAACATCATCAGGATAATCGATCTGCTGCGGCATATGAGCTGGGTGACAGTTAATACAATCGCGATATGTGAGATCAGTTCCATGCGGCTCATGGCAGTTAATGCATATTTCTATTTGTCTGTGTTTGGGATGACAGTAATCACATTTCATATCAGCATGTCTGCCTGGATAATCGTTTGTTTCATTAAACTGCCTGACATGACAGATGCTACAATTATTCTCATATGACTGACTACCGGTAAAATTCAAAGGGGCATGAGCATCATGACATTTTTTACACTCAGAAAGTGGGCTACCATGGAACAGGCCGTGACACTGTGTACACTCCGGTATATGACCAAGCTCACTGTGGCAAAAAGTACATTCTCTATCATGTCCGATACCTTCTGATAATGTAGTACTTTGATTTAACTGTTTTTCATTATCTACTTTATCTTCATTATCTTCCTGTTCAATCCGGCTCTGATCCGATTCATCCGAAAAAGAAAGACACCCGGATCCTGTAATAACCAATACAATAATAATGGTTAAGATAAGCACATTCGAAACACTAAGAGTAGGCTTACTTCTACGCCGGAATATTATACAGGCGATCAATACCAATATAGATACTCCCAGCAGGCTAAATCCAAGATGTTCCGATATTATAGACTCAGATTCTATTGAAAATTCTGCTGAGGTCACAGGGCCCCATTTATTATCACGTTCCATTGCGCGAATAATAATAGTATGCTCGCCAGGCTCAAGTTCGCTCACATTGACACACAACTGTGCATCTTCCATCTGTTCATCGAAAATTCCATCGACAGGCTCTAATGATATACCATCTCCGGGCTGACCTTCAATATCTATGAAATACTCCATAGACCTGACCTTCATGTTCCAACCAGCCACTGCAGTAAATGCTGTTGTTATAAATTGTCCTTCATCTCTTTTATCAGACGTTACATTCATACTGATGATATAGGGTGTTAATGGATCGAACATATTGATAACATGTAACCCGGGATAATCTGCAGCGTGACACCGGCTGCAATCCTCTGCCTGGCCATGAACTTCATCACTTATATCCACTGCATTGAAATTCGGATCCTTAAGTGCAACGTGACAGTCTTCACACTGCATTGGATATAAATAATCCGGAGGATGCCTTCCAGGCTCAGTTCCGTCTCCATGACAGGCCCAGCAGGCCTTATTAATATCACTGATGAGTTCTTCATTACTTATCGCATTAGCATTAAGCTTGTCGTGACCGCCTAAACGTGAGTGTACTGCACTAACTGCTGAAATGTTAAAACCATTACTGATCTCATGACAGTAAACACAGTCCGAAGCACCATCTAATCCCTCATTTAACAAAGGCACATGGAATGTATCAGGAGTTCCGCCAATAGAGAATGTGTTACCAATATGAAGCTGACTGGTATTATATCCACCCAGTATTTCATCATCTTCAATTCCATAAAGCCCAGAGATCACTTTTACATCTGTTATTATTGCAGCATCATAACTGATCCCATTAAAAACACTATCCAGTTTGGCTCTGACTACAACAACATCATCAATATCATGTCCCTCAAAAGACAGATCCTCTTCGTATTCAATATATTCCCCTTCGTGCCAGATATACTCCTCTACTACACTACCGTTTTTGGTTAGAGTGACACTGACCTGCTTACCATCAATGTCTACTTCATTTACTATTAATTCGAATCCACCACCAAGTTGCATTGTCTGGTTGTAGCCTTCTTTTAATACAAAGTCTTTCGGGGTTAATATCTCCTGATCAACTGTATCTTTCTCAGAAAAGTCCAGTAATATCTCTACATAATAAATAAGGCCATTATCCTCATCATCATCCTCATCCAGTACGATATATCTGTTTTTTTCTATTACATAATTATCCATATGGCAGGCCCAGCATGTAGAATCATTATTCTCAGGATGAATGCGCTTCCAGTAATGCCCTTTTAACTTTACAAAATTCGTATTGTTCATTCCACTGAACACTGAGACCAGGTCTAATTCCAATACTATTGAATCAACCTGTTTATCATCTGAATCTATAAATTCGTCTTCATAAGTATAATTCGTACCTTCATGTAATACAATATCTTCAATTAATATATCATTAAGGAATAATTGGAGATGTGCACTTTCACCTTCGACAGTCATATCCTGGAATATCAAGAAGTAACGGTTGCTTAGATCCCATTTATCACCAACATACAATGTTTCCTCCCATTCTTCATCCGAAAGAGTGGATACATTATCCGTAGGGTCAGGTGCATTACCCCAATCCTGCGCATTATCCACATCAAGATGACAATAGATACAGCTAGTAGTATTTATCAGGTCATCCGTGGAACCATAATGAGATACTAAAGAAGTGTTTGAAAGCACAATATTTTTTTGTGGATTAATAATACTATTAACGTGACATTCCGGACAGTTAACTGCAGTAGATACATTTTCATCTATCTCGTCTACCTCTTTAAAATGTTCATAGATCATAGGTTCATTATAGATAGACTGTTTGACATTATGACAGTCCATATTACTACAGTTTCTGGGAGATAACGGATGTCTGGGGGGTGGTTGTGTTCTTGATACTTCTTCCTTGTAATGACAACCCCAGCATACCAAATTGATATCAGAATAATTGCTGCCATTGAAATCTCCTGTAATATTTTTATGCACACTATTAAAGAAACCTGATAATGTTAAAATCGGGCCATTCCAGTTAGGGACTGTTAAGCCTCCACCTTCCAGATGACAGTGAGTACAATTAATTCCGTGATCTATTTCTCCCGGATTGGTATGGCAGATAAGACAATCTCTAAAATTACCTTCTGATACGTCTCCGGAATAATGACAGTCCGTACATAAATATCCGTCCTCATCTAGTATATGGTGTGATCTAACAAGATCCTTAGTATGGCAGATCCTACAATCATTTTCTACCAGTGCCAGTGAATTATTAATACACAGGAATATTGTTAATAGAACCAGAACGACATATGCCCTTTTTCGTTTTATTATTCTCATCCACATCCATCAATTTATTCAACTTTTTTCAAATATATGCTGTTTTCATGGAAATAACAATGACATTTCCATCTTTTCTATGTGCAGGTAGATTAGATAATACCTATAATAATTTTTTTAATTAACATTATTTTCTATATAAAAAATGTATTATCTGATATAATTTTCGATTTACATTACTGGTAATTATATATTATTAATAATTAGATTCAGTATCTCTTTTAAATTAGATGGTAACCGAGACGATCTCAAATTCAGCAGCGTCGATAGAGATATGATTTAAGATTAAGACCGGATTATGAGTATTTACCAATAAGCATTCAAAAGAAATCCATTAGATTTGAAGTGGATACATATTGCTTTCACTTCAACCCCTGGATGCGATCATCAATATCTCCATATGATCTGTACATACTATTTCATCTACTGGTACCGGTCTATTATTCACCATAATGATAACAGTCTCGGGATTGATATTAAGTGATGAAAGTACATCATTATATGTACTTCCATCCTTGACCATTATTGATTTATTCGAACTCTCTCCTCTTGTGATCCTGACATCAACCTTCAAAAGGAATTACTCCTCATCAGGATATTGTGCTTCTTCTCCTTGTGAGCTGGTTAGTGATTCCAAATTATCATCGATCAATTTCTTTTCAAGAATCTGTTGTTTCCTGTCACCTTTTCGTTCCAAATCTCTTTTCTTAAATTTTGACATCCGAATCACCTCAACGATCTCATAAAACTCTATGTTCAATATTCTTTCTGTACGGTTTGTTCCCTGATCTCATCAAACACATATTCATTCCAGTTCTTATGTCCCAACGCAATCTCAAATTCCACCGGTGTCAGTACAGGTGCACTGAACATACCTGCATCATCAATAGCAATACGGGGACATGCAGTATTCACAAAGGCATTCATTTTAAATTGCATCAAGGCATCAGGAGTGATATTATCAAGAGAGATCATAATATATTTCTTACCGTACTTTTTTGCCAGCTTGCCCATCCTTCGGGCAAGTGCAGCCCTATTTTGGCCGATCTTTGTAGATATGAGTATACCATATGTTTCTGCCCTGCGGCATTTTGCTATTATTCCGCATCTGGTACGCAGGACTTTATCAGGGTCTACCCA
Source organism: Methanosarcinales archaeon (assembly GCA_021108405.1). GTDB lineage: Archaea > Halobacteriota > Methanosarcinia > Methanosarcinales > Methanocomedenaceae > Methanomarinus. The sequence continues at coordinate 1,352 of JAIOQW010000196.1, read as the reverse complement.
TCCTATTGATGTTGTCATAGGATCAGCACAGAGGACCTTGCGTTTAGTAGCTATTGCAATGCCCAGTGGGTGAAATGTTCCTGAGCCAATATAAAGATATTGATCGCATGATATATCAGCAGCAGAGAAGTTGCATCCGAGTATCTGGCCAGGATACTTGATCCTGGAATCCCCGGTACCCACTACATATGATATTCCCTTTGATCCTATAAATGTTTTTATATCATCAATCTTGTGTACATGCTGCAGCGTTGTTACCAGTCCTACTGTGCCTGGGCCCAGTTCGGATGTGGCCTTTTCAAGGACATTTTTAATATTTCCCCTTGCCGGTGTTTCAATATATATCACATTGTCCAGGCCCTTTATCAGTTCAGAATGTCCGAAGTGGAACAGAACATCTACTGACCTCATAAGTTCCATATCTACATCACATGCCCCATAGCAGGGGTTTCCTGAGATTATTATATTTACAGAAGTGCGTTTTTCCAGTTCTTCTGCTATAAAAAAAGCTGATCTTTTCAATCCTTCCGGGAACTGGAGTCCTACTGTTCGAGCTCGGGAATGCTTTATCTTGCTGGCGATATCATCCGGGTCCAGATAAAAACTACAATAGAGAGATTGGCTGTTCATTGTTCTATGATCACGCCGTTGGGACCTACATCGATGGTTATCAAGGTCTTAAGCGGTAATCCCGCTTCCCTGAGACGCCGGGCTCCATCTCCCCTCTCGATGACCACTATTGTATCCACGATCACTGCACCTGCCCTTTCAACAGCCTCCTTAACAGCTATCAGTGTGCCGCCTGTACTGACCACATCATCGACTATTACCAGGCGATCACCTGGCAATATACCATTTAAGTATAGTTTTCCCTTTGAATAGCCTGTAGATTGACCTACTTCGATTTCCGAAGGAAGATCATATGACCTTTTTCGAATAATAGAAAGCGGTTTACCGATTCGAAGTGCCAGGGCGGTTCCGATGTGTATCCCCATGGCCTCAATTGTAAGTATCTTATCAAAATCAGCTTCCAATACATCTGTTATTCTATCAGTTACTTCATTTAATAGTTCAGGTTCCAGATACGGAACCCCATCTGTAATAGGGTGTATAAAATAATGATATTCACCGCGCTTGATTATGGGTGCTGCCTTGAGCGACTCTTCTAGTATGCTTGACATAATAGTCATATTAATTGAAACCACATATGTATCTATCGTTTTGTGTTAGTATATCAAGTATAACTTGAATCGAAAATACTTCGTTTTTTCTAATCTTCAGCTTCTTCGGAGCTTCAGTATCGAAAATGCTCACTCCGTTCACATTTTCTAATCTTCAGCTTCTTCGAAGCT
>JAIOQW010000084.1 GCA_021108405.1 Methanosarcinales archaeon | reverse complement strand
GTTCATACTTCTATCTCAATAGCTTTTTGGGGGCAGACTGCCTTACATAACATACAAAGCTTGCAGTCATCCGGTCTGGAAGGATAACATACATTATTACGTATAGTAAGGCTTCTGCTCCTGCATACCTGTACGCATTCACCGCATCCGGTGCATTTTTCCTCATTGATTATTATTTTGACTATATTATTCCCGCCCGTATGGTAATAGATCTTATACAAACATGTTCATTAAATCTTTTGAGAATAGCGTAGCTATAATGCTGCCTATCAGGAATAATATAGGAATGCTCACCGCGATCAAAGCCTTGCCGCTGGTCAGAGTATGCACATACTTAACACCCATAAATAGAAGGCCTATAGACCAGAGACTCATTAAATAACTGATGATGCTCAAACCCTGGTAATAAGGATTTGAATCAAGTCCTCCTGTAAAATCTTGTGAGAGATCTGTTAATGATATTGTTATAGGTTCGATGAACATCATCAATACTATACTAACAACCCCTCCGATCAGGATAGGAATATAAGCATATCCATAGATCACCAGCATCTGGGTGAAGTTACCTTCTCCGCCCAGTGCAACGCTGATCAAGTGCACAACTCCTGTAGCGATTAACCACACGATCATCGTAACGACAATCGGCATTACAATAGTGAGTATCGGCGTAATAGTATTAATTATATAGTTGTCCGTTAAATCTATATCACCATAATCATAAATGATTATTTTACTAAAGATGTATGCATTGATCCCTGATAGTATAGCAACAATTCCCACTATCAGGATCGCCTCTTCAATATATGGTTTCTCAGCTATCTTTTCTATTGTTTGACCGGGACTTGCGATAATCCCTGTTATATTACTTACCATGCTCATTTTATTTTCTTCCTTACTTGTTTTATTCTGCTCGAAGAGCCTCCACCGGGTCCATTCTTGCCGCCTTGGATGCAGGATATACACCTGCCACCACAGCAGTACCAACCCCAAAGCTAAGGCCTATGATTATTGACGGCAATGTCACTGTGCAGGGAAAATTCCCAAGTACTGAGATGCCAAATGCGATTCCACCGCCTATTATAACTCCTATGAAACCACTCACCAGACCCAGTATACCTGATTCGATCAAGAACAGGGTCCTTATATCTCCTTTGTTGGCACCCACTGCTTTCATAACACCGATCTCTTTGATGCGCTCTGTGACTGTGAGCATCATCACATTTACAATACCTATGCCGCCTACGGCCAGGGCAATTGCACCTATTCCACCCAGACCGTATTTTACTTTTGTAAGTATATCAGTTACATATTCCAGGATTGAACCCTGATCGAATATCTGGTACCTTTCATTTCTATGGGTCCGTTGAAGTGCAAATTCCATACGTTCAATGGTCTCATCGATCTTGTCCTGATCTTCTACCCAGACATTGATATATGAGAAAGAATACTCATCAATATCTAAAAAACTCTTCATTGCAGGATGGGTAATAAACATCTGGGAATTAGTACTGCCCCCTAAAACCGAACTTTGTTCGGAATCGTTAAGGATACCCACTACTTTAAAATTTGCACTGGTATTAGTAAGTGGGTATGATAATGTTATATGAGACCCCGGATTAATAGGCATATCAAACATATTAAGCGCAACATCATATCCCAGCACTATACAGTTACGGTCAGAATCAGTGAGAAACCTGCCCGTTTCTATAGTATCGGCAATTTGTTGTTCTTTTGATGGTGTAATAGCTTGAATGCCCATATCCCTTTCTTCATTTCGAAATTCCATAAGAATTCCCCATGCAGAATAACGCGGCATTACACGTTCAACTCCTACTACACCTTCCAGGATTGAAACATCCTTGCTATCCAGCACGGCATTCTTCATAGGCCTGCCCAATTCAGCTTCTTCAAAACCACCAGGCATAACCTGCACCATATTGAGTTCCATATCACCAAAGACTCCTGAGATACCTACGATCAGCCCTTCGCCTACGGACAGCATCACTACAACTGCCGCTACTCCGATGATGATGCCAAGACTTGACATTATGGTCTTGAACTTCTCACCTTTAAAACTCAGGAAAACAAATTCAAGTGCGTCTAATTTTTTCATGATTCTTCATTTGAGCGTCTTCTTCTTTGCATGATAACAAAGAACACTACCAGTACTACAAGAATACCGCCCACTATCCCTATTATTATGAGTGGATTTGATTCTGACTCAATAGCAGTCACAGGTTTTGAGTTATTCATCCCAAAGGTCTGAATAGCTGATTCATGCCAGTTATTACCATTCCTGAATGATGCTTTAATTCCTATTTCGTCAATGTCGTCATCTGTGTCTATATCGAACCTGATAGTGAACATCTCATCAGAGTCCATGGTACCGATAAAATACTGTGCCGGTTCGAAGGTAACATTATCGGTCACTGGAATAATGGTCACCGCATTAATGATATCAGGTCTGGTATTGGCAATGTCCAGTACCACATAATGTGAGCCGTCAAGTGATTCCGTACTTATTATTTCGATCTGTGATGAATCTACTGTCACAGGTACTTTCCATTTAACATCATACATATCCCCACCACCTACGAAAATAAAATTAAGAAAATGTATGCCGTCCTTAGCATCCTGATCTATGTTTATTGAATAGGTGAAATCAATAGTATCTCCCGGTCCAAGTATTCCCACATCATGGTAAGAATCACTGGTTACCTGGATATTGTCTGTGCTTAACAGGGATGCGTCAAGTACCTGAGCGCTTAATTCAAATACTTCTTCTTCGTTTTCATCCACAAAGACAGAATAGGAATATGTTTTTGCTGCATTTTTTAATGTAACTGTTACAGTACCTTCATCTCCCGGCATTAGATATTCCGGGTCTACCGAACATTCTACCATTACGGATGGTCGGATCGTGACATCAGTATCAGCTACAGAGCCGGGTAGTTGCATAAGTATCACTATTAACATTACCAGTAATACTGGTAAATGAACAATGATCTTTTTCCTTTTCATACTATCATACCATCCCTTATCCTGATTATACGATGGCACATCTGTCCTATATCATGTTCATGGGTAACCATTACAATGGTCATTCCTTCTGAGTTCAGTGTCTTGAAAATATCCATTATTTCTTCTCCTGTTCTGGTGTCGAGATTACCTGTGGGTTCATCTGCTAAAAGTATCCCGGGATTGTTAACCAGTGATCTGGCTATAGCAACCCTTTGGCGCTGTCCTCCTGAGAGTTCGGGGGGTTTGTGTTTCATTCGATTTCCCAGTCCGAACTGTTTGAGAAGTTCTTTTGCACGTGCTTTTCGTTTGGTTTTTGTTATATCCTGGTAGATCATGGGCAGTTCAACGTTCTTAAAGGAATCAAATCTTGCAATAAGGTTAAATGTCTGGAATACAAATCCGATCTTTTTACCGCGTATCCTGGCAAGTTCCATATCATTAAGACCAGATGTATCCACATTATCAATAAATATCTTACCGCTGCTAGGTCGGTCAAGACAGCCAATTAAGTTCATTAGTGTAGTCTTACCACTGCCGGAGGGGCCCATGATGGCTACAAACTCGCCGTGCTTGATCGATATGTTAATATTTTTAAGTACAGGAACTGATAGTTTTCCCAGGTGATAGGTTTTATCAACATCCCTGATGGATAGAACATCTTCCATTGATTACCTCTGATGAAATTGTGAATGGTATATTAATTATAGCTGCTTATTGTAGGAAGATAACATCACATTTAAGTTTGTCGATGGATGGGCGGACTACAAAATTTTTTTTATCGGATATAGTTGAATGCTCATTTTAAACAAATCATATTTTTCTATAGTATATCAAGTATAACTTGAATCGAAAATACTTCGTATTTTTTAATCCCCCATTCCTCTATAATGTCGGACGAAGATTCTACGAATCTTCTAATCTTCGGCTCTTTTAAGAGCCTCAGTCAATAAAATCCTCCCTTCGGTCGGATTTTGTTCCTATTGCAGTTTATTGATATATTTATCCGGATCATCTACACATAAGATGATATATCGGTGAGAACCCATAACCAGTTTGAGAGCAGTTGGATATGGTGATCTGATTTCCGAGCCAATTATTAATATAAGAACTAATATAAATGCTAAGTTTATTGAGACAATTGAAAAAAGCATTTCTATAAATGGATAAGACTGTTGTTCGCATAAATGTATTTCATTAATTGTATTAATTACCATATAGATCAGCAAAACTATGAAAATAATGCGGAAGATCCATCGGAATGTATAACTTTCATTCTTTTTAATTTCGGTATTTTTAATTTCTTCTTTATTTATTATAATGGGTTTGCGAAGGGGTTTATGAATTATTACTGTATCACCAGTAAAATTTACTACTGTATGACTCTGAAGTAGGTATATTGCATAACCTATAAAAATAATGGAAAATCCAATTATAGAAGTCAAATAAGTATGACTAAAGAAAAATCCATCTAAGAACATTATTGTTACTCCGACTAAAATAGAAGGAATTATTATTCCTATTATATCCAGAAGAATCAGGTAATCAGCAATTATTTTCTCACCCTTTATTTCTTGCAAATCCATGGATCTTACCTGTCAGTAATTATTATTTATTACAGATGTTGGGGTTTTACAAAAATATATCTCAAGCAAATGCGAACGAAGTGAGCATTTTCTTGTTTTATTCACTACATCCACTATCCTTTTTTTCATCTATATCCAGTTTATGCTCATGCTTATTTACTTGTGCCAGCATATCAGCAATTTGACAAGCGTTCTTTGTGTGTATCCTGATTCTGTTGAAAAAAGGATATGGCCTAAACTTGATTTGAATACTGGAAGATGACTTTGATGCAATATATGAATAATATCCAGTACTAAATAAAAATATGATTAAACAGAAAAAAAGAATATAAAGTATAATAACATTTTTTAGTGGCATTCCAATAAGCTGAAAAATGAAAGGCAGCGAGAAAAAAATAAATAATAATGGTATTGCTATTATGAACACAAATTTATAGTTTAATCTATATATTTCGTTATCTTTTACTTGTATTGAATGAATAGATTCTAATGAGTATGTTGTTGAGCCCGTAATCCGATGAAATAAGGTGTCTACTTTGATGCAGTTAGTACTGATTTCAATAGTTGAATGGCTTTGGATAAAATGTAATATTGCCATTATAAAATATAATATTAATAATAATACATATATTAGTTCAGGTTTCAATTCATAACATAAAGGAGAATTATATGAATAAGTTATTAGAGTTAATATCATGTAGATAAAAATGAAAAATACTAGGGCTACATTGTAAATTTTAACAATGAGTGCTTCTTTAGTCAGTCCTTCAAGAGGGGTTTTTTCTAATAGAATTGGTATGGTATTGGGTATTGTATTTTTTTCGTTTGATAAATATTTAGCATTGTTTTGAAATATTGTAGAATTGCTGTTTTTTATATAAGGACACCAGCTCATAGTTTTTCTTATTATTCCCATTACATTCATTTATAGCATCAATCCCCTTAGCTTATTAAACAGCTCATCTGCCAGCTTTGTAGGATCATCTGTCTTCTCAAGTTTGATATTCATCTCATCTGCAAGGTCCCACAACAGTTCTATACACTGAGTATATCTGGTGCATGAACTGCAATCTCCCTCATGCTCGTACCATACCTGCATACCGTGCTTTGCGGAAATAAAGATAACAGTCCTGACATTGAAGGGTACTGAGCGGCCTAATAGGATGCCGTATTCAGTGTTAAGGTTCTCTACTTCTATCTGGTTAGCCTGCGCCATTTCCAGCAGTGTTTCTTCAATGCGCTTATCCATAGTAATGAGCGCTCTGGATACTGCCTGTCTGGATATATTGAAGGAGTGCGCAATGTTAATGTTAGGTAGGCCGCTACGCCGCAACCGCCAGAATTCGAATTGCTTTTCCTGGATAGGGATGAACATATGTCAATATATGTGTGTTTACTATAAGTATATTGCTGTAAGGACAGTATCTCTGAAAAATTTTCGTTTACCAAAACGCCTAAATAGTTTAATCACAATTAGCATAATCGTGTTTAATCAATTCATAAACCGGAAAAAAGAACTTAATTATCTTAATTCTGCACATGAATCAGATAGAAGTGAATTCATTGTAATATACGGAAGAAGAAGAATTGGAAAAACCGAACTTTTAAAGGAATTTGCAAAGGACAAGAATGCTATATATTTCCTTGCTGATGAAAGGGGAGACCTTGAAAATCTTTCGGAATTTAAAACACTTGTAGCTGACAGGTTGGATAATAATCTTATAAGATCTTCCGACCTGGATTGGATCAATTTATTAAAAGAGGTTTCAAAAACAGAAATAAGATTGATCATAATAATCGACGAATATCCATATCTGATAAACGGCAATAAAGCCATACCTTCAATATTCCAAAAAGCCTGGGATCTTTATCTTAGTGATTCAAATATTGTAATGATCCTGTGTGGCTCTTCAATAAGCATGATGGAGCAACATGTACTTGGAAGTAAAAGCCCGCTCTATGGGAGGCGGACAGGTCAAATACAGGTCAAACCATTCGAATTCAGGCACATGTCATTGTTTTTTCCTACCTTCAGGATAGATGACCTGATAAAGATATATGCAATAACTGATGGAATACCCTATTACTTAAAAGAAGCACAATATAGGATTAACAAGATCAGTGAAATTGAAACACTTTACTCTACACAAAGCCTGCTTCTTGAGGAAGCAGAAATACTGTTAAAATATGAGTTTAGAGAACCTGCAAAATATTTCGCTATACTAAAAGCTATAGCTTTTGGAAAGACAAAATTCGGAGATATTGTCAATTACACAGGACTAAGTACATCTATAGTATCACAATATTTATCAAATCTCTCAATATTAAATATAGTAAAAGCTGATTATCCGGTTACTGATAATATCCAGCGATCAAGAAATGCCAGATACTATATCACTGATAATTATTTTACCTTCTGGTTCAGGTTTGTCTTTCCAAATAAAAGTCTTATAAATAATGATCAGAAAATCAGGAATTTTTCTGTGGAATTTAATCGCTATATAGGTCGTGTTTTTGAGAAAATATCAGCAGAATTTCTCTGGAAAAAAAGACCGATAGATTTTACACGGGTCGGCCGCTGGTGGCATAAAGGTATTGAAATTGATTTAATTGCTCTAAATGATGATTCTAACGAGATATTATTTATTGAATGCAAATGGAAAACTGTTTCCTTGAAAGAATCATTAAATATCCTTAGAAAATTAAAAGAAAAATCAGATTATGTTAAGTGGAATAAAGATAAAAGAATAGAATATTTCGGGCTAATTGTAAAAAAGATAGATAATAAAAAGGAATTAAGTGAAATGGGGTTTATGATATTTGATATGGATGATTTCTTGTAGGTTCATCTAAATCACATAATTTATATGCAAGTATAATAATATGCGTTATCAGTAAACCAATAATATAATGCCCGACAGTTATAAGAAATTAAGATCACAACGTAAAGGACGGAAAATATGAAAAATATGAAACAAAAAACACATATAATTAAAATATTAATAATTCTTGGCCTGTTAATAGGCCTTTCCCAAACAGCATCTGCAGGTTTGGAATTATCACAAAAATCAGGGATGTTTGTCTTTGTTCCGGAAGCAATTCAAGATACTAGAACCATATCCTTTGCCGGATATGATTGGATTGTAAAAGAATGTGATTTCCAGGTTGGCCCCGGACCTAATTATTTCTCAGGCAGTGAGGATGATGTATGGGTTGATGGAGACGGACTTCACCTGACCATCAGTAAGCAAGATGACAAATGGTATTGTACAGAAGTTTATCTCGATACTTCTTTGGGCTATGGTAATTATGTATTCCAGACCAACAAACGAGTTGATATCATTGATCCGATGATGGTTATCGGTCTGTTTACATGGGATATTGAAGCTACACAGCAACATAATCGTGAGATGACAATTGAATTTACCAGATGGGGCAATCCGGATGAGTATACTAATGGTCAATATGTGGTTCAACCTTGCAGTGAGTGCCCGGGATGTGGTGATCAGTGCACACGTTTCAGGGTTGATCTGACAGATAGTGATACTGACCTGACTCATTATATGGTCTGGAGACCAGGTATTGTTGAAATTAGCACCTATCATGGTAAATACATTAACAGTATACCGCCAGCAAGCGCCCTGGTCCATAGGTGGACAAATGCAGGCGGAGATGTACCGGAACCAGGAAATGAAATTATTCATTTCAATTTCTGGTTATACGAAAGCAAGGCACCATTAAGTGGATTGGGTGATGAAGTAGTGATCACCGATTTTACCTGGAAAGGACCTGATTGGAAGGATAAGTGGTTAGGCCCTGGTTCAGATGGTGGAACTACAGTGACTACAAGCGAAGTTCAAGATGCAATTCACCACTGGTTGGATAATATACCAGTAGATGGAAATCCGATGTCTGCAACAGATATCCAAGAAATTATAACTGTATGGTCATTAGGATGAGTTTTTTGAGTATATAAATTTTTTTTAATTATATACTCAAGTAACTCCTAAGCGTTTTCTAATCCAGGCGTTAGCGAGGATTTTGTTCTAGTACATCAAGTAATACTTGATGTACTCAAGTAAATGCGAACGAAGTGAGCATTTTCTTGTTCTGGAGCTCGCACTATTATTAAGTAGTTCCTTGATCAAATTCAGGTGCAGTAGCTGTCCAATAAAGTCCCAATATCCATGGGATAAATAGCCAGCATAATAAGAAACACAATAAAAATTTTGTTAGATACTTTTTCGGATCAATATATAATAGCCCTGATCCGGATATAAAAAAACTCAATACGAGTGCCAGTGTTTTATTCTTCTCTTCTGTAATTATATTAACCCCCTGATTTTATATAATTCACATATAAAATATACTTTATTCATATAAATACTTATTTATTGAAAATAAGGATATTTTTTAATTTATTCTGGGAATACCAACACCGGCACTATCCTAAAAGCCACATGTAGGGGGTAGTTCACACAAGTTTATATACAGGATGACCATCTACAGGCTCACTACCAAGATCAGCAACGCTTTCCGAGATCATGATATCTGCCATTGCTGCTAAAGGGAATGTATATTTAGCATTCTCGATCGGACCAAAAAGAATAAAATCACCTGCAGCCATCTGCTGAAGTCCGGTCGAGGCTATATCACATATCTTTGCAACAAGCATATCTTCCTTTTTTTTGCCTCGCAGCCAGTTCCATGATGAAGGTGCATTATGAATACCTGAACCAACCGGATGCCCGTATTTTGCCTTGGAAGTGATGCACATCCGCAATGCTACGCCTGCACCATCACCCATAGGTGTGATGCTAGGGTCGATCAGTTTTTTTTTGATCCCGCATTCCTGTGCAATCTCTAACAGACCCTTTGGCAGCACTTTCCCTCCGTCCTCCAGTAATTGCATCCGCCCGTTAAGACCGGAATCCATTGCATTAAAACCAAGTATGATCGCAGTATCAATATCTGATATAGTAAGAGCTTCTATCTCATCTTCAGTCACTGACATATTCAGGCTATTATAGATGGTCTTATCAGCCAGTCCTACCTCACTTACATAGCTGGCTGTGGCTGTCCGTACCTTTGATTCAGTGGAATCTATAAGAATTGGGGAGTCAGTATGCTCGCTTACAAAGTCGAGATACTTTACAGCAGCACTAAAAGTGTGGGCATATATATGCACCATATTAGGGTTCCCTGTTTCATCAGAAAGTGTGTCCTGTATATTAATGAGGCCCTCTGCATCCTTTCTATTGAAAACGCCTTGTAATGGATCTGTGACAATGTGGTGGTTATTGTAAAAAATGGTTCCTGCCAGTACAGTAGGTAATTCCCCTGGTTGGCCCCCTATCTTCACATTAGCGATATTCACGATCTCTTGCTCTTTTTGGAATACAAACATAATTATCAATTCCGTCTGTACTAATTATACTTCAACAAATATAACTCCTGAGGCAGAGTCCATTAGAATATCCTGAGCTATCATCATATCTCCATGTGCGATCTCCTGCACAGGCGAATGAGTCTTTTTCTTTTTAGCTGATTCAAGGATCAGGGGCGGTTGGGAGAACGGTTCGCCTTTGGATCTATATTCTTCAACTATTGCCTGTATCTTTTTAGCATCAACCAAACCGCGCTTATCAATTAGTTCTACCTGCTGCCTGAAACGCTCAACGGCATGGGTAGGTATATTCTCAATAAATGGTATGGCACCTTGCGAGCTTATGATCCTGCCATGCTCATCAATACCATTTTCATGTACCGCGAGTAGAGTATTACCTGAAAGATGACCTCTTGACTCCTGTCCGCATATCAGGATATATCTTATATTAATATTAGAGATAGTGTTGGCAATGATCTTTTCTATCCCCAGGTTCTCGGTCTTACAGCTCCCCATCATACAGACGTTTTCAAGCGGCTCCATATCACTGGCCAATGTAACAACACAGATATGTGATACAGGATCTACTACTGTATGATCTCCACGTACAGACGGCCAATCTTTCACAATCGTATCTTCAAACATTGCAACAATCTCTAACCCTGAATGGGCCCGCGGAGATTCGAACTCCGGACCTCCGCCGTGTGAAGGCGACGTCATAACCAACTAGACCACGAGCCCAATTTGATTTTCTATTTACATTATATATCCGGTTAATAAATGGTAATATGTGATAATACTATCGATAATCAATATAATGGTTTGTCGATTATAATCCACAGATTCTTCTATTGCCCTTAAATAAGTTGAAAGGATTTATTATTAATCAGGTAAAATGTAACCATCTTTATGGCAAAGGATAAGATCATCATCAAAGGTGCAAAAGTGCACAACCTTAAGAATATAGACCTGGAACTACCCAGGGATAAATTCATTGTAATTACCGGGATCAGCGGCAGCGGTAAATCCTCTCTTGCCTTTGATACTATTTATGCGGAAGGCCAGCGCAGGTATGTGGAATCCCTATCAGCCTATGCCCGTCAGTTCTTAGGACAGATGGACAAACCGGATGTGGAATATATCGAAGGACTCTCACCAGCTATATCCATAGAGCAGAAGACCACAAGCAAGAACCCGCGCTCAACTGTAGGTACAGTAACAGAGATCCATGATTACCTGCGCCTACTCTTTGCCAGGATAGGAATACCTCACTGCCCACAATGCGGGAGAGAGATAGCCCCACAGACACTTGACCAGATCATGGACCGCGTATTAGAACTACCGGAAGGTACGAAGGTCCATGTACTGGCACCGGTAGTGAAGGACCGTAAAGGCGAATACCGCCAGTTGTTAGAAGACCTGAAACAAGAAGGATACAGCCGTGTGCGTGTTGACGGTCAGGTATATGCAATGGACGATGATATTGAACTGGGCAGGTACCAGAAGCATAACATAGATGTAGTGATCGATCGACTAATAATAAAGGATGGCATAAAAGAGCGTTTGGCCGATTCGGTAGAGACTGCACTACATGTAGGTGGCGGTGTGGTAATGGTGCAGGTCGTGGATGATGAACGTGAACTGCTGTTTTCCGAACATCTTTCATGTGCCCACTGCCAACTAAGTTTTGATGCATTAGAACCTGCCATGTTCTCTTTTAATAACCCGAGGGGAGCGTGTCCTCGCTGTCAGGGCCTGGGTAATACCCTGGATTTTGATCCTGGCCTGGTCGTTGCTGATCCTTCTTTGTCTATACTGGAAGGTGCAATAGATCCCTGGGGTAATTCGCCTGACGGATATTATATGCAGACCTTGAAGTCTGTTGCAAAAAGATATAGTTTCTCTGTCAATACTCCATTTGAAAAATTAAGTAAGAAGCATAAGGATATCATATTATACGGGTCTGATGAACGGATCAACCTCAGGTATACACCCCGAGATAAACCCGGGGTATGGGAGCATTATAGCAAATATGAAGGCATTATCCCCAACCTTAAGAGACGGTACAGGGAATCTTCCAGTGAAGATATGCGGGAAAAGATCCAGCAGTATATGAGCTCCAGCCACTGCCCGCAGTGTAAAGGGCGCAGGTTGAAACCTTACAGTCTTGCAGTGACTCTTAACGAAACCACTATTGATGTGATATCAGAAATGTCTGTGAAAGATGCCAAGGATTTCTTTAATGACCTTACATTATCCGAGCGTGATATGCATATAGCCAGACGTATATTGAAGGAGATCAATGCCAGACTGGGTTTTCTAATGGATGTGGGACTTGATTATCTCAACCTGAGCAGATCAGCCGGATCATTAAGCGGAGGTGAAGCTCAGCGAATAAGGCTGGCGACCCAGATAGGGTCCAGCCTGGTAGGAGTATTATATATTCTGGATGAGCCCAGTATCGGGCTGCACCACAGGGATAATGATAGGCTTATAGGGATGTTAAAGCGCTTGCGTGATCTGGGCAATACCATCATTGTGGTAGAACATGACATGGATACTATGCTCTCTGCCGACTACATTATAGATATGGGACCCGGTGCAGGTGTCCATGGAGGAGAAATTGTGGCAGCAGGTACTCCGAAAGAGATCATCAATAATAACAGTTCACTAACAGGCCAGTATCTTGCAGGTAAGAAACAGATCGATGTGCCTTCTAATCGCAGGACTCCAAACGGGTGGTTAACTCTCAAAGGAGCGCAAGAACATAATCTAAAACACATTGATGTGAATTTTCCGCTGCGCGTGATGACATGCGTCACCGGAGTTTCAGGTTCCGGGAAGAGTACCCTTGTCAATGAGATATTAAATAAGGCCCTGGCGAACAAGCTCCACCGTGCACGCTCCAGACCAGGTAAACACAGCAGTATTGAAGGTATCAGGCAGATTGATAAGGTGATCACTATTGACCAGAGTCCTATTGGCAGAACACCCAGGTCCAATCCTGCTACCTATACTAATGTTTTTACTCCGATCAGGGAACTATTTGCTATGACCCCTGAGTCCAAGATAAGAGGATATAAGCCAGGCAGGTTCAGTTTCAATGTACGTGGGGGGCGGTGTGAGTCCTGTCACGGTGACGGTATCATTACCATTGAAATGCATTTTCTGCCTGATGTATATATCCAGTGTGAGGTGTGTCACGGCAGCCGCTATAACAACGAGACACTGGAGATCACTTATAAAGGAAAGAATATTGCAGATGTGCTTAATATGACTGTAGAGGAGGCACTTGAATTTTTCAAGCATATTCCAAAGATACATAATAAGCTCCAAACGATCTATGATGTGGGTCTTGGGTATATTAAACTGGGACAGCCTGCTACTACGTTAAGTGGTGGTGAAGCACAGCGTATTAAATTGTCTACTGAGCTGAGCCGCAAAAGTACGGGGAAGACTGTGTATATACTGGATGAACCCACTACAGGGCTTCATTTTGATGATGTGAAAAAACTGCTGAGTGTACTTAACAGGCTGACTGATGCAGGTAATACAGTGATTGTTATAGAGCATAATCTGGATGTCATCAAGACGGCTGATTATATCATTGATCTCGGGCCCGAAGGTGGTGACCGGGGTGGTATGATTGTTGCAAAAGGAACCCCGGAAGAAGTGGCTGATGAAAGTGGGTCTTATACTGGAATTTTTTTGACAAATGTTTTGAATAATCAGGAGTGATAATATGGAGACCAATGATCCTGAAATAATAAAAATTGAATCTGAAGTTTTGGTAGATTCGAGAATTTATGAAAGAATGACATCTTTTTTGGGCATACCTTTTATTATTGTATTTGGCTGGGTGTGGGGAAAATATGAAAGTATTTTTTCCATTGAATATGAAGGTCGAGCAGTTGTTGTAATATATCCGGGGATTTGCCTTGTTTCAAAGAATGATACGCTTCAAATTACCGGAAAATGGTATAGTGGAAAAAAATATAAAATAAAGGATGATATTATTATAGCTAATCGGATTGATAATAAAAATGCTGGTTTGATATTTGATTTGGAGAAATAAGGAAAATTTGTGGTTGTAGTGTATCCAGAACAAAATACTCGCTAACGCTCGTATTTTCTTGACTGAAGCTTCGAAGAAGCTGAAGATTAGAAAATACAAAGTATTTTCGATTCAAGTTCTATTTGATGTACTATTAAAAAAGAAAACTATTTATATAAGTTTATGCGTATATACTTATATGAAACCAAAAGAAAATATTGTAATGGAAATGTCTGAAGTTTTCAAAGCTTTGGGAGATCCTACACGACTTAGAATAATAAGAATGTTAGTGTCGAAAATGGAGACTGGCCTTAGTGTTGGTGATATGGCTAATAAACTTGGGATTACTCAGCCAGCAGCATCCCAACACATCAAGGTTTTAAAAAATGTTGGGATACTTGAATCAAGCAGAGACGGCTATTATACTTACTATGATGTCAATGTGGATGTCTTAAAGGAATATAAAGAAAACATGGATTTATTATTCAAGATGGCATTTACCAAATGTGAAAATTGTGGTAAATGTGAAGGCCATAGAGGAACGTGAAAATGGAATATAAACTAAAATTGCCCATTGAACTACAGGCAGTTATTGCAATGTTGCTTATACAGCTAGTTCATAAGATTGTTAGAGAAATACCGGGATCTTTAAAGTTGGAAGGTCCTGGGTGGATTATAACCATTGTGTTTTCAATACTCCTTTTTGCAGGGATTGTTCTGACCGTATTCAGAAACAAGGCAGGGCTAGTGTTAGGTATTATCTGTGGAATATGGATGATCTTTCAGCCAATATACATACACATTATAAGGGCCATACCAGATCAAAATGGAATTTGGTGGTATCCTATTTTTCCCTGGATCCAGGCAATTTTGATAATTTATTTTTGTGTTATATTATGGAACAATAAGGATTTATTTACCAAATCTTAGGACTCCGAATTTATTTTGATTTACATTCTTTTATTTCTTCATTTAGAACAAAATCCTCCCTTCGGTCGGATTTTCTTGAGTATATTATCTTACAGATTATATACTATAAAAAAATCAATCATCATTTTATATATTTTCTCAATTAATTCAGGAGATGCACCATACTTTTCTGCTAATTATCTCGTTCCCGCCTTTTTGAAATTCATAATCAACTTTTTCTATTGCTACTTTATAATCCTTTTTCACCAGTTCATTCTTAATATCCTCATAACTGTCACTTTTTAGGTGGGGACAGGATTTCATATATAGTCTCTACTTCTTCCATTTTTATTCCCTAATGTTTATTGTACCTTCGTCTCTTATGAGCTTATCCGTATAAGATTGGTCAGTAGTAGTCGAATTTCATCATCCACTATTATGCTTTTATATCCGAATACATAGCCAATATTTGGATCTGGAAACTGCATAATCTATACTTCTCCTGTAAGTATAAATTTTATACTAATTCGCTCTTAGCAATATCGCCTAACGTTTTTAGTGTATGCGAAGTTCCGCCGAAGGCGGAATTTGGGTGAGCGAAGCGAACTGCAAAGCGAAACTTTATAGCCGCTGTTATGTGCTTTTGAAAAAGTGTCTCTTATCATTTTTTTACTTCGTCAATGAACTTCTCAAACTTTTTTTCTGACATCAGTTCATGAGTTTTAAATTCACCATTGTAATAAATTCCAAGTGTTCCAAAAGGACTTCCTATTTGTTGTACTTCTTTATAAATCTGTAACTTTATAACCTTAAAAGGTATTTTCTTAGTTTTGGAAATTTCAGACAATAGTTCAACATATTCTTCCATGAAAGGACATTGATTTGAATAAATGAAAGTAAATCCTTTTTTATTTGAACATGTGCCATTTTTTACATTGTCTGTGAATGATGGGTTCTTTGCTTTTTCATTGAATTTCAACACAAGTAATTCAAAATATGGTGGAGTTGAATCAACAACTTCAAAACCATGTTTCAAATAGAATTTTTTATCAGTCAAAAAAGGTTTTACTTTCGTGCTGCTAACGACAGCAATTCCATCCATTTTTTGTGTTTTTGCATCTTTTATGCACTCATCTAGTAATTGTGTTGATAATCCTTTCCCCTTGAATTTTCCAGAAACCCACAAACAATTAATGACCATAAAATTTGTCCCAATTATTGGTTTCCAAACGTTTTCAATAGGCATATACTCTATAAAAATCTTGCCCCTTTCATCAAATCTTTTGAATGTTAATCCATCATTAAATCTTTTCTTCATCCAATCTTTTTTTGATTGAGCTCTGCTTTTGTTCTTTTTGTCATTTCCAATAGCACAACAAATATGTTCTTGGTCGATATTGTTTTTATCAATACTGATAATTTTCATATTACTCATTCCTTACAAAGTAAAAATGATGTTTATTAATCTTTTCAAATTCTTGGCACTTTTTCAATTACACATAACGTCCCGCGAATACTTGAAGTTGGCGACCAACGGAAGCCACTTTTGGCGGAGCGATGCGTAGCCAGGTATTCGCGTGGAGTTAGTTACCATTTTCAATCTTTATTTCTACGTCGTAGCAATCGGATAAGCCCAACTAAAATATTTATCCTCGGCACAGATTTCATATAGCGTTTATAGGCATCGCCAAACTTCTCAACGAGTTGCTGGTCTTCTTGTTTTGAAATTGAGTAGACACATGCCATGCCTATAATCCCAATAATTGTTGTCAAACAATGCTGACTCCAGAAAATAATTGCAAGGTACATGAGTAACCAACCCAGATAGAGCGGATGTCGAACAATGGAATATATTCCTGTATCAACAAGGACTGAGGTCTTGGTCCAATCCTTTTCCTTTTTCACCTTGCCCTTATTGCGAAAAACAAACATAGGCAGAAAAATTAGGACAAGTCCGACCGCAAAGATCATCCATCCGGCATACCATAGCTCATCGATACCAGCAGGTTTATCTAAAAACCAGAGTAACAGATAGGCCAGGACCAGCAAGACTCCCGCTATGTAGTAGAGAAAGCCACCTTTCATCAATTTTTCGATTTTTCTGAAATTCATAATTTTATCTTTTTAATATTTTCTTCAAGCTTGCTCCTTCTATTTTTATGAAAAAAAAAGCTACTTTGATTTCCATTTCAATAACCCCAAACTTCAAACCACGCTCCAAATAATAGCAATGCTAAGATTATTATGATAAATAAAACAAATTCTTTTTTATTTTCTTTAAACACAATTCGCCAGTTTCTTTTTTGCTCAGGAAATGACCAGGGGTTCTTCCAATCCGTCAACTGCTTTTTCCAATACTCTAACAACTGTTTTATCTCTGGTTTTATTCCAAATATTTCCGCTGCAAGAGTTGATGCGAAAGTTGCGCTTACTATCAAGAAAAGTGATTCGGTTGTAATTAGAATCCAGTCGAAAAAGGTGAAGGTTTTCCCAATCGTTAGCGGGGCAAGAGAAACTACAAGAGAATATAATGAACCATACACTATCATCAAAATTGGTGCCTGTAAGAATAGTCCGACGACAAAAACAATAGAGACTGAGATGCTGTTTCTACAGAGTATACTGATGAATGTATTGAAATCAGGAGAAAATTCTGCTGCTCCCCTGGTTCCTGTCTGCTCTATTAAAGAAGCCCATCCCGCCCAAAATCCGAGCATAATATTGGGAAATAATTGGACTAGAAGAAATATTATAATAAAGGTACCTATAAAACATAAACTGTTGATTTTAAACCATTTTAGAAATATTTGTTTGTTCATTTTTTCAATCACCTTCTTAAAACCATGTTCTCTTTTTTTTTCTCCATAATTTATTACACTTGAATATGTATAAATAACTTTCTTTTTTTAAGGTGGGATTCGGAATGTCATATAACATATAGGGCTAAACGAAGTCCTGTAGAGAAACGGAAGGATTTGGATGGAGTAAGGTGAAACCGAACGAAACCGTTTAGCCCGGATGTAATGTTGAACCCTACTTTCTGGCATATACATTTATCCTTCTGAAAGTTTCAAAACAAGTTCCATTTGGTTGTTTTGTTTTCTTAATCATTCTCTCAATTACTGAATCTGTAAACAATTTTTTCATATTTTCTCGAAATACCACAAGAAACGGAACAATGCTTGGCTGTTCGATCCATCCAATCATAGATTTTTCGTCTGGAAAATAGCGATCTGCATTCTCTCCCCAAATCTTGTAATTCTCAAATTTTGCATATGAAAGTAGTTTTTCATATTCCTCAATATCTGGCATGTACCATGGCCACGTGAAGTTTTCAAAATAAGTTCTGAATTCCGGAAGACTTATACACTCTCTGACGACCTCAAAAAAGTTAGAGCAATTGCCATCACCTGCTAACTGTATTCGCATAAACCCGTTTGGTTTCAAGGCACTGTAAATATTCTTTTGAAGTTTTTTATGGTCTAATACCCAATGAAGAGTAGCATTTGAGAATACGACATCAAACTCATTATCAAAATTCATTTCATCTATGTTAAGAAGCATCAGTTCCATATTTTCTGTTTTATGAGATTTTGCTGTTTCAATCATCGAAATGGAATTGTCAATTCCAACAACTTTTCCATTAGGAACTTTTCTGGCGAGTTCTTTTGTTGTAAGCCCGTTTCCACACCCGAGATCAAGAATAGTCTCATCTCCTTTTAAATTTAATTCTTCGATCAACTTACTACCCCATTCTCTTTGGTGCTCAGATGATTTTTCATATCTCTTCCCATCAAATTGATATTTAGTTTCCATATCTGATTATCCTCTGTATTGATATTTACGTTCATTGTCATATAATGTTCCGAGCATATGTGACATTCGGCGAATGGACGCCAAAGAAGAACTCTAAAAGAAAGCGTAAAATACGGCCATTGCAAGAGTGATAAACAGCATCGTACCCATCCAAACTTTAGCATCACCAAACTTTCCCATTAGATATCCGACATAAAGATACAATGGAATTGAAGACAAAGATACCACATCTTGTGATTCGTGCACTATATTCTTAAAAAATATTGTCACCGCCATCATAAGAACGGCTGTGACTATTGCTAATTTTACTGGTTCTTCCATTTTTATCATAATTCTACCTCCTTCTAAATTTTATTACTTCTTCTTTTTAATTGTTTTGCGTCCCGAAGTCGATTGCGTATAACGTTCTGCAGCTATGCGAAGTTGCCCAAGGCAATTTGAGTGAAGCGATCAGCGGGAGCGAAAGCGCAGCACCCCCTTGAGTTTAATCCTTGACCCGTTATCTCAGGCTTTGTCCTCCATCCACTATCAATAATGCTCCTGTAATAGCGCTTGCTTCATCAGAGCTTAAAAATAAAATAGTGTGTGCTACCTCCTTTGGTTCAATAAGTCTTTTTAAATAACTATCTTCTTTAAATTTTTCTATTGATATCTTTGGTATTGATTTTGCATTATCAGTATTTGTCATTCCAGGCGCAACAGTATTTACACGAATTTTAGGCGCAACTTCTTTTGCTAATGTTTTAGTAAAACTGATAACGGCTGCTTTAGAAGTCGAATAATCTGTAATTGACGCTCTCCCTTGATCGAATAATCCCCTTATTGAGGAAATATTAACAATTGAACCGCCATCTTTCATTAATTTGATAGCTTTTTGAGAACATAAAAACATTCCAGTGATATTGACGGCATAAGTTTTATTCCACTCTTCTAGAGTAAGTTCTGAAAAAGGTTTTACGGAAACTATACCTGCGTTATTTACTAAAACATCCAGTTTTTCGTATTTTTCAGATACCTGCTCAAACATGCTGTTAATT
This sequence comes from Methanosarcinales archaeon, assembly GCA_021108405.1. Classification (GTDB taxonomy): domain Archaea; phylum Halobacteriota; class Methanosarcinia; order Methanosarcinales; family Methanocomedenaceae; genus Methanomarinus. The sequence continues at coordinate 13,445 of JAIOQW010000084.1, read as the reverse complement.
TCGTCTTGTTTGCTAATGTCTGCTTTAATGAGCATGCCGTTATTGTTTATTTTATTTAATACAGATTTTGCAGACACTTCATCTGAGAGATAGTTAATAATTACTGTTGCGCCTTCTTTTGAAAATAACTTTGCAGTTTCTGCACCGATACCTCTACTTGCACCTGTGATTAAAACAATTTTATTTTTAAAATTCATGGTATTCATAATATTGCAATTGTTTTTAAAACTTTGTGTGGTCAGGGATTAAAATTATCATACTAATGATTATTTCTTTATAGCCTTACCTTTAAAAAATGTATAACAAAACACACCATCTTTTTCTGCTGTCCGATAGAGGTCTTTTATTCCTTGGTCCCATTCGTATTTATCTATTAATGAGTTATTTAATTCATCCTTTTCAACACCCTCGATCATTGCAGTAAACGTATTTTTTATAAAACCTTCAACTAAAAATGGTTTACTTGAATCAACATAAACCATTCGAGGAGATACTAAACAATCTGAAAAACCAGCTTTATATAATAAAGGATAAATTTCTCTACCAATAAGGGCATTTCCGCCATGCAATGCTTGTAATTGCACCTGGCAATTAATAGCTTTTTGCGCAGCATCACTACGTGGATAAAAATACGCTGAACCATGATCCCCTTCAATCACTGTTATTGTGCCACCTTTTCGTAATACTTTTTTCAAATTTAGTAATGCTTGTACGGGATTTGATAAATGTTCTAAAACAAAACATACAAATATATGGTCAAATGATTCAGCTTCAAAAGGTAAATTAAAAATATCACCAATTTGCAACATTACATTTTTAATGTTCAATGCTTGAATCATTGTTCTTGCTTTTTCAAGTGATGTTTTGGAAATATCAATTGAAGTAAAATGGCATGAAGTATTTTTTGGAGCAATTATTTTTATCTGAGAACCAACACCGCAACCAGCTTCTAATATTTTTGAATTCTCGGGAAAAATGGAGTCATAATGTAATAATTCATCAAGTGTGTTTGCTTGATCTTGTAGTCTCTTTAATTCTTTCCCGGAGTATCCATGAATATAATTGTTCATATTGTTATCTTCCTTTTCAACTAATTATCCCGCAAATTTCGCCTAACGTATTGCAGCTATATGAAGTTGCCCTACCAATTCTAATTATTTAATTTTTATTTCCATTTTCTAACTTATTTTTATTTAACTATATTTAAAAATCTTTTTTTCCATTGGTATAATTCGCATACCTTTTTCGTTCTTTTCTTCTTCGGGAATTATAAACCCAAAATTTTGGTAAAAGGTTAAAGAATTAGGAGATGAACTTACTGTAATTGATTTTACATCTGGATTATTTTCTAAACATTTATGAGTAGCAAATTGAATAAGGCTTTTACCTATTCCTTCCCCCTGCATTTCAGACTTCACAAAGAGTAGGGCAATATGGTTTTTGTTGATTATAGACAATGTACCGTAAATTTGATCGTTTTGTTCAGCAACAATTGTGAATTGTTCTGGAGTCACAATTTTTAAAAATTCAGGAGAAAGCATCCTGAGAAAAGTCTTAATCCCTTCTTCTGAATAGGCTGGTGCAACATGTTTATGAAATACCTGTAATATAATATCATATAAATAATTCGCTTCTTCGGTTTTCATTATGCGATATGTGTATATGTCAATGTTATTCATGCAGATATCCTCAAAAGTAAATTATTTGCTGATAATTCTTAATATCTCGTTCCCGCCTTTTTGAAATTCATAATCAACTTTTTCTATTGTTACTTTATAACCCTTTTTCACCAGTTCGTTCTTAATATGCTCAACATATGGAGATGGAATAGTATTAACATTAACCAACGGGAATATACGGATCTCCCTTGCGACACGAACCATCTCATTTATCGCTTTTCGGTGAAAATCCAAAGAAAGATTTGAACTGTATAAAAACAAAAAATGTGAACTTAAAGCAATGTCAAATTCTTTATCAGTAAAAGGTAGCGACGGCAACTCAGTATAAATATAACGTCCCTCAATTTTACCTTGTTCAAAGTCATCTAAAAACTGTTTCATCGCAGCCATACGGATACGGCCTAACTCTTCGACCGATGAGATATTTTGCCAGATGAATTTATCTGCATTCAGTCTTGTCTGATTTATCACATCATCATATGTTTCATTTATTCCTATTTCAATATCATCAGAGGATAAATTATAGATTGGGTCAATTGATATCACCTTCTTCCCTTGCCTGGTCATTTCGGCATTGAAACCGGAAGGTCCCCCGCCACAATCTAATATCTTCAGATTTAGGTCATCAGGCATCAGAGAGAACATTTTGATATATTCGTCAAAAGACCTACCCCACGGCACAATGTCTTTATAATTTATTTCCATAAATTTTATTTCCTTATAATTTAAAAGATTGTTTAATATAATATTCGACCATTTTATTATTGATGTCTTCGTGTTGGTGAATAATGGAAAACCGCAGATAAACGCAAATACACTCAACTCCGTAGGAGGTGAGTGTATCCGCGGTTGATTTGAGTTTACCAACAAATAGTGTAATTCATCCAATTTGTACCTTCGTCTCTTATAAACTTATCTGTATAACATTGGTCAGTAGTAGTCGAATTTCATTTGTTTATCACCCTATGTCGCCTAACGGTTGGTGGGTATATAAAGTCCGAGCTGAAGGCAATTTGGGGAAATCTTTGATTTCTCTTTTATCGGCTGTTATACGCTGTCTCGCTTTGCTCATTCAAAAAGGAACTGATTCTTTCCACATTCTCTAAGTTTTTGCCATAATCAACTAATGTTGTTCGCATAGCAGGTCTGCTTGATACTACGACTTGTGTTCTACCATTGTCTATCTTGTGTGCCTCAAATGAAATTACATCTCCCCAAGTCTTCCAAGTACTACCTGCTTTAGCGACAATTTTGCCATGAGAACAATCTTCTGTCTGAATCTTACATTTCTTTATTGAACTAATGGATTCAATGCAGAGATTAAACGCCTTATCACATGGAAGCCGCAGTTCAACGTCAGTATTATTAGAAGAATTAGAAAAGTATATGATCCGGGTTTTATTATGGGTGTGGTGGATAAAAAAAAATATGCTTTATTCATGATATTATTCCTTATTAATCTTTTATTTATAATATATCAAGTATATAGCGAGGATTTTGTTCTTTTGGTTTGATAGATGTTTATCGAATAAATTCAATATTGTTATTGTACTTAAATATATCCGAGTAATATATCTAAATTTGAGACTTTGTATAGTTTATCTTCTCCAGTAAATGTGTAGCAAAGCTGTGCCTCAGTGAATGAACGCTAACATCCTTCATCATGTACCTAATTTCAGCATCAAGATAAATAAATACCTTTATACTTTCCTATACGTCAAGCAACAACCGCTAATTTTATATAACATATGTGTTTATAACACAAGTGTTTATAACGTACGTGTTATATTATGACTAACAGCACACTCAAATGGCTTTACCCTGCCAGTAAAAAAAAATTGTTCACAAACAGAAAAGCAATTCTCAAACAGTTGAACTATAATATAGAACAGATCCAAAGCAGGGAAACCGGTGAAAATATTGTATTGATCGGTCTTCGTAAGATTGGCAAGACACTGATCCTTAAAGAATTCATGCAACAGCTTATTAGATTTAAAAAGGACTGTGTACCTGTTTATCTGGATTTGGAAGGGCTGAGCCTTGAACCCAGGAACTTTTCATTTACCTATATTGGATATGTTGTGCACTGGTTCAATACTCATGGTACTATCATGCCGGTGGGGATAGGTGAACACAAGCAAATATATTCGGAATTGGCAAAAATAGGGGATCATGAACTGATAGATCATGTCAATGAAATGAATTATCTTGATGATGAAAAGATAATTCATGCAGCATTGGACTTTCCTGAGTTACTTGCAAATAGGACTGGCACAAACATAATCATACTGGTTGATGAGTTCCAGCAAATTACAGAGGTTTCAAGAGATATCATTCCATTATTTAGAAGTGTTCTACAGACACAGAGTAGAACGCATTATCTTGCAGCAGGTTCGGCTGTCCACATACTTGAGAAAATATTCAAAGAACCAGAGTCCCCATTGTTCTTGCATTTTTCAATTATTCCTATCAAGCCGTTTACCAGGGATGATACACGTAGTCTTGTGAAAAAAGTGTTTGGCAAGACCCCTGATACTATTTCCAGCCGGATATTCCAGTTGTCATTCGGGCATCCGTTTTATATTTATGTAATTGCTGAAAAATTAAAACGATTCTGTAAGATAGATAACCTTTCATTAACCACTAAACTGGTTGACAAGGCGTTTTTCACAGAAACCCTCAATCCGGACGGTAAGATCTATAATATCTGTGCATACATATTCAAGGAGTCGTTTCGTGATATCCGCAAAGAATCCATTTACAGGACTATTCTCAAATGTCTGGCAAAAGTAGGACATGGAAGTGTGACACAGATCGCCAGGGAAACATATCTGGATACTGCCATTGTGGGCGTGTATTTTAACCGACTACTCCATACTGATCTTGTTTATAAAGAAGGAAGTGAATATTTCTTTAAAGACTCTGTCCTACGATGCTGGATGCTCTATACATTTGAAGGCATAGTGCTTGATGACTATCCAGGCCATAAGATACTGGAAGAACTTATAGAGCAGTACCGGGAAAAATTTGAAAAAGCAGCATCTGAGGGGGGACTTGGATTTGAGGCAAGAGTCCGTGAACTTCTAAGATTGTTTAACGGTCAGGAAGTCATAATCTCAAATAGAGAGATTGAACTCCCCTTTGTGGTTTCGGTACAAAGCTGGATTTTAGGTGAAATTGAGGTGGATGCGCTTGTCAGGGGCTCTGCCAACTGGATAGTGGAGTGTAAATACCGAGGGCGGCAGATGACAGTAAAAGATCTTCAAAAAATGCTGGATAAGAAACGGGAGATTGAAGAGAACGAGAAGATTTCCATAAATCAACTATGGGCGATCTCAAAGGAAGGGTTCAAGCTTAATGCAGTCGATTTTGCCAGGGAGAAGGGAATATTTATTTCAGATGTGGATGAACTGGATAGAGTGGCAAGGGAACTGGGGATGAGGGGATTTAGGTGATGGGGTGAAGTTAAAACTAAATCCTTAAAGAGAATTTGCGTATGATGTTAAAGACTTTTTATTATTTCCTCTTGAGAAATCTGTGTAAATCCGTGTCCAAAAAAAATTCATTCTAACAAGGGAGTGTACATTGCTTATGATTATTGTCCAGGGTTATATATTATATAGAATAGGAAGTAATCTTGATAGAGTCAGAAAATATTTTTTCAGACACGGATACACCCAACTCCTACGGAGTTGAGTGCCTGCTACGCCTAAAGGGCGTGCAGGTAACACAGATTTACACGGATTAAAATTCCTTAATCGATCACAAATGTCAAAATACCATACTTTATGAAGTGGATACAGTTATTTTCATATTTTATTTCAGACCTAGTTTTTTATTTTGCTCTAAACATCTTAAGACCTCGTTGAATCTATGTTTTCTAGTTTCTTCTCTTCTAGCACTCATAACCCAACCTATGTAGTTCTTCTTATATGACGGTGAAAGATTGTTAAAATTATGCCACGCTTTTTTATTGGACTTTGGAATTTTTTCGAATTCTGGCGAAAGTACAAATTGTTTTCTCTGTGTTGAAGTCTGAGACCAAATACCGTTTCTTTTTGCTTCTCCTATTTTTTGTAGTCCTGCTTCGGTCATTTTACCGGTGGCTATCATTTTTTTAGCTCTTTTTTTGTTTAGTTCAGACCATCTACTATCCTCTGTACGAGGAGTGAATTTTCGAGCATACTTTTCATCATCAATTCTTTTTATAATACTATCTATCCAACCAAAACATATTGCCTCTTCAACTGCATCGTCATAAGGAATTATAGGCTTTCCAGTATGTTTTTTATAATAAATCAACCAAGCTTCTTGCTTAGTGGCATAATTTTTTTCTAACCACTCACGCCATTCTTTCCAATGTGTTACATATAGCGTTTTAGTTGCTTCCATAATACTTTCATACTAATGATTATTTCTTTATAGCCTTACCTCTAAAAAAAGTATGACAAAACACTCCCAGTTAATAATATTTAGCTACTACTTAAAGTCATAATAAATATAATCGCAAGCTGATCGATAACCGATTTTTTGATAGATACTATTTGACGTGGGATTGGTAAGGTCAGTAAACAGTGAACAATAAGCAAAACCACTGCTAAGGATTCTCTGACTTACAGTTGCAGTACAACTCAAAGCATAACCCTTATTGCGAAATTTCAGTGGGGTAAATACGTAGCCAATTGAGATTCCATTTTCATGAGGACGTTCACGAAAAGTCATACAAACTGGTTCTTTATCAATCCAGAAAAATGCATTTCCTGATTGAATTATATATTTTACATGCTTTCGAATGTAATCATCTTCTACATCCAATCTTACTTCAACATGAAATTGTTTCGCCCATTCATTTAAAAGTTTAAAATAGCTCATATCTGCTCTCACTAAATGTCCTGAAGAATTAGTTATCTTATTTACGTCTGTTAGGATAAACAAACGGCTTTCCATATGCAATTCTGACTTGTCTTGAGTCCTGTTGCACCAAATATCCATAAATCTTTTCGAAATATCAGCCCGACCATTTACTCCTGGGATAGGTATTCTTTCTTCTAATAAATAATCGATCAGGATTTTATAAGAGAGATCGGGACACTCCTCTATTCCATGTATTAGAATATTCCAGGGTGGTGTCATAAATGCACAGAGAAATATTTTTCCATCTTCTTCTATCGATGCTAAAAATGGTTGTGAGCCGTAATGATTCGGGTCATCAATTAGAAGATAGGCTAAACCCAACATCAAATCATTTTCCATTTGTTTATCTGAAAAATTTTGTTTAATTCTATCGTAGAAGGTTTTTGCATCATCGAATATTTTGAGATTCATTGTTAACACCAGAAATTATTTCATCATTTTCCAAGAGATAAATTCCAAATTCTTCTTTTAAAATTTTTGGCTGATTGCTTAGGATAAAATATCCACCAATTACAATAATTCCAATGAATAAAGCAATTAAACTAATTTCAATTTTCTTTTCCATAGCCATAATTTAATTGTATTAAAGTTAATAAGGTTTTGTGGAAGCCCAGTAATTTCCGATAACGTTTCGTGGGTTTAAGAAGTTGCAGGGCAATTTGGGTGAGCGACGAAGGAGCGAAGCTTAAATCCGCTGTTAGGCGACGTGCCAAAAATATTATACACTTACTTCTTTTCCATATTTACTACATTTGTAATGATAAAAATTGACGATTCCTCCACATGAAGGGCATGACCATCTTCGCTCCTGATATTCGAGATAGTCCTCTATCCCCATTTCTTTCATCTTTTCAAAAATACCCGGTATTTCATGTCTGTATCTAAACTTCGGATCTCCTGTATGAGTATTAAGAAGTTTCTTCCTGTGTTTCTTACATGGGAATTGGATGCAATCGATGCAGTAGTCTTTCTCTTCTCTATTATAGCAACAATCTCTTATTTTACAGCCCCATTTACTTGTTCTTTTTTGTTCTTTACTTTCTGAGGCACATCCAAGACAAGTCTTATTAAAGGAAGGACATGCTCCACAAAAAACCCCACAAGGAGCTAATTCATTTGGAAGTTGTTTCATATTTTTCCCTCATTTTAGATTAGATATTTGGCATCTACCAATTGTGGCTTTCTAAAAGAAAGGATGAAAGCATAAATGGATATAAATACTAAGGGAAGATGTAAAACTCCATTCCACCACAAAATATCGGGTTTAATCAAAAAATTCACTACCATATTCCAGAAACCGATAGATATTCCTGAAAGAGCTGTAATTCGTAGCGTCGGGATATTTACTTTTGGGTAATAGAGGATAAGTATTGCCAGATACACAGGTGTCATCATACAAAAGGTTAAACCAGCCAGGTTTGTGAATAGATAAATAGGATTGAAATCAGGTTTGATAGTTTCAAGGTTGAGTGGAAACCAAAAGGCTAAAAATGCGAAAGGTAAAGGCCAGTAATTCCAGATTGAAAACTTCTTTGGTGTAAAGTCATTCTTCCCCATCTTTGCTTCCCAGAACCAAAAAGCAGCAACAATAAGCAACATAATAATATCCCCTGTAATAATTCCTAAACCATACTCTTCAGTTATGCCAATACCTTGAAGAAATGCAAAAAGAATATAGGTAATCCCTGCATAAATACTGAAAAGCCGTGTTACCCGATTCCTAAAAAAGAATATAGAAATAATCAGAAGAACAGGGAGTATTTTGAAGATAGGGTATAGTGAAGATACATCATGAAGCAAAGAATTTCCAAGTATATATTGAATAACCTTCCCTGTTTCTGAATACTCATAACCTTTTGAAGCATATGGTGGTAGTATAAATCCAAGCAAAACAAAAACGAGAATAAACCACCACCTTCCAGTCAACCATTCAAGTTTTCTCTGAATTTTTTTAAGATTTTCTTTTTTCATCATCTTCATCTCTTTTGATTAAGCAGATTGCGTATAACATTTGCGGATATGAGAAGTTGCAAACAAAGTGAGCAATTTTGGTGAGCGACAATAGGACAAACCGCATATTCGCTGTTATCGGAGTGTGATAGTACCGAGCGGAACGAAGTGGAACGAGAGTCTGCCGAAGTGGTCACCAGTCATGATTTCTTTAATATCAGCTCACAAAATTTATCACCTTTACTTCTTCTCGTGGTGTAATAGTGCTTTAAGTTCTTGTTTATACCATCAACTATTCCCCTTTCATAATGGTCGATTGATACACATACTTCAGAAGTCCAGCTCCTTTTGTTCTTCCACATACATTCAGTTGCATGAATTTTTATTTCGTTAGCATTTTCATCTGCAATATGGCTCTTTATTCCAAAGAGGCGGTGCATTCCCATTAAAGCGATCGCACATCCGTGCAGGTTTCTTTCAATTCCCAATGTTTTAACGATTTCGTCAGAATCTGCAAGACCCCATGAATACATCATTTTCGTCAATTTGACCCGTTCATTTTTATCAAGCATGTGAAAAACATCATTAAACATTCTACCGACCCCACTTGCACTTTTTCTCCATCTTACTCGTGCAGGAATAAAATCATGCACCACCATGAATTCAATTAATTTACTCTTGAGTTTCATCTTCTCGCTTCCTTCTCTATTTTATTTAAACATAAAATGTCTTTAAAATACTTTACTTGATTTAGAAAGCAGGGTTCGGAATTTCATATAGTATTTCTTGGATTCCAAGTTGTATTTGTTTTAAGATTCATTGCTGTTGCGATGGAATCCCATGGGGTTACTAATACTGGACATAAATCGCTATCTTTTTGATCTGTATGACAGGCAAACAAGCCCTTTGGAAATAGTGGTCCTAAATCCACATTTACTATATCAATTCCGTCTGTGTGAAGAGCTTGATTGACAGTAAAAGTACCAATGTAATTATGACTTTTACCACGCTCATAAATTCGAAAGTTGTTCCTTTCTTGATTGGAAGCAATCAGATAGCCTTCCTTTTGGGAAAGTTTGTAAATTGTCAATCCTTCAACATCGGGTACAAGATTATTCGGATGGATTCTAATTAGAGGGATTCTGATAATGAGTTCACCAGGCGTCGGGTCAGAGGGTTCAGCGCCTACTTTCCAAATTCCTTTTGCTTCCTGAGCAATAAAGAGCACCCCGGCTTCATCATCTGCTACAGCTCCTTCACAACCGACTAAATCCCACTGGCGGACCTTCTTACCAAAAATCCCCAATCCCCCTCTCTTCCACGCAGCAATCATGCAATCGCTGAAGTTCTTCGGGTGGGATGGGGCACGCATGGTAGCCTGGTGGTTAGTGCGATGGGTGGGGATGGCATCGAACCGCCGCTGGCCTGAAGACTGAAGGCTAAGCAACCGACAATTTCGTCGCCCTCTTTCAATGCAAAATTTGCAAACCGAAATGCGTTCCATACTGTTTCCGAGTCGTTTGAATAGACCATGATTCCCATTTTCATGTTTCTACCTCCTTTTTCTGTGCCGTGATTACAACAAAGCCTCCTTCTCCGTGACCTTCTTTAACAGGTTCAACAGCAGTTATTTTTTTGGGGTTTTTGAAGATTGTCTGACAGGTTTTGATATGTTCAGACTCCAATTTTTTAAGCCAATCCAAAACTTGTCTGGTAGAATAAAAGTTGGCATGCCTGTAGAATTTACTCTCTTTCTTCTTTGATTCATACAGTTTGCCAAGAAAACTCTCCTTGTCAATCATACCTATAATGATGTATCCTCCCGGCTTAAGAACTCTTTTTGCTTCCCTGAGTGCTTGTATAGGGTTTTGCACAAAACATATTGTTACAACTATCAATACAAAGTCAAAAGAAGAATCATCAAAAGGAAGTTTTTCCGCTTTTGCTTCATAAACCTCTATCCCACGTTTTTGTGCAATATCTGCCATTGCTTTTGCTGGCTCCACTCCAATCCTGATACCAAGAGGAACTGCAAATCTTCCTGTACCCACTCCAACCTCTAAACCCTTACTATTTTTTGAAATGAACTTCTTTAAAGCCTGAACTTCGGACTCATAGGCAAATCTATTTGCATCAAACCACTCATCATATTTTTGAGCATACCTTTCAAAAATTTCAATGGTATTCATAATTCTTCCCCTCTATTAAGCATAGCCTAAATTGTGTATAACGTTCCCAGCATAAAAGAAGTTTTTGCGAAGCAATAATTTGGGTGAGTACAATAAGGCACGAGCCTTTTATACTGGGTTAGGTGTAGTATTGCCACCATAAACTTCACTATACCAAAAAGGTGTTGAATCTGATTGTGTAGCCCATTTATAAAAAATGGGAATTTCTTCAACAGTCATTGGTCGCAAAACAATTTTATCTCCTTGTAAGATCATATTTCTAACCTCTATGAAAAGTTTGCATTAAGCGCAGTTGCTCGATCAGTCGATCTATTACCTCAACGCGAGAGAACAAACCAGGCAACCGTCCTACCAAACAAATTTTTCAAGCTATGTGCGAGCGCCGGAGCATAAACACTCTCGGTTGCAAGAAAAGCCAACCCATACACCAGTCCACTCAGTCCCGCTTGAATTGCTTGTGGCAAGTCACCCAACGCTAGATGATCTACCCCAAAAAGAAGTGACGAAATCAATAGAGCAGGCCAAGTACCCCAACTCTCTCTTAGTCGGGTGAGCAAGTAGCCGCGGCTTACGATCTCCTCGGGCAGTCCAATGAACAGCAGTTGTGATAAGAGTTCCAGCACCCAATTGGAAATTGACGGTGCAGTCGATCCAAGTGGTTCCCCACAAAAAAATACCCTATACCAGATCTCGAGAGTGAGGAACGCAGATACTAGGATGAAAGCACCCGCACCCCAAAGTACGATTCGCAGTGGAGAGTTCAAACGGAAGCCGAGCGACGCAATTGGACGGTGTTCAATAAACTTGACGATCAAAAGGGAACTCCAGGATGATATTACATAGGTTAGTCCTAAAACTATAAAGATTGGCTGAGCCGTCTCGCGAGCCCTTCCAGCAGCCAACAGGATTATGAATAACACTAGCCAGTATATCAGAGCTATCGCAGTATTTCTTTTTATGATCATATTGTTTCTTCCATCCGTTACACCATCATCACAGAGCAATGATATATAACGTATTGCAGCTATGCGAAGTTGCCTTTATTTTCTTGCGAAGACATGAATGCGCCTAAAAGTCTCAAAATAGGTCCCATCTTTTTGGATAGTCTCTTCGTTCATTTTTTTCATAACAGTATCCCGAAATTCTTTCTTATCTTTTTCATCAACACACATTAAAAATGGGACGATAACAGGTTGATCAACCCATTTTATTATTTCATCAAAGTCAGCGTAATATCTATCTGCATTTTCTTCCCAAACTTTTACTTCTCTAAAATTGAATCTGTAAATGAGGTTTTTGTATTCATTTATATTTGGTATGTACCATGGCCATTCATAGTTGATAAAGTACTTTTGGTATTTTAAATAGCCCATCACCTCTCTTATAACTTTAGTAAAATGTGAACTATTTCCTTTTCCTGCAAAATTGAATCGTATTATTCCATTTAGCTTCAAAGCTTCAAAACAATTGATTATAAGCTTTTCGTGATCTTTTATCCAATGTAAAGTTGAATTTGAGAATATTAAATCAAACTCATTCTTGAAATTAATTTTGTTGATGTTCATCACTTTAAAAATCAAATTATTTCTTTTCAGCTCTTTTGTAATTTTGATCATCCCATGAGATGCATCAATACCAATAACCTTGCCTTTTGGAACAAGTTGAGCTAATTTTTCAGTCAAAATTCCATCTCCACAACCGAGATCAAGAATCGTTTCACTTCCTGTCAAGTTCAATTCAGAAATTATTTTTATTCCCCATTCTTTTTGAAGAGCTGACGCTTTTCTATATTTTTCACCATCAAATTCAAAAGTTTTCATTAGTTCCTCCTTCTAAATTTTTTATGTTTTTGATCTTATTCCTTTTCGGATTTTATGCTATTTCATATGACGTTTCCAGCATAAAAGAAATTTTTACGATGCAAAAATTTGGGTGAGTGCCGTTAGGCACGGGTTTTTTATGCTGTGTTAGCTGAAGTCACCTGGTGGTCCTTTCGACGGCACCTCGTTTGTGAATCTTGACGAGTTTAACTGCCAAGTGAAGCTCGACGCTATTTCCTCGTATCCAATTCTTCTAATCTTCGCTGAAAACATCAAATTAGCATTTTGGCTTAAGAAATTATCTGTTTTTTTCAGATAGCCTAAATTTATATCAACTTCAACATCCTGTCAAAAAGTCAAGAGCTAGTTGATATGCGATTATACATATGAAAATATCAGACATGATTGACAGGATACGAGGCAACATCAATATCCTATAAATTGTGTACATAAGTCAAACGATAACTCATTAGAAACACACGGGTTTCACTAAATTTTTACAATGATTGATGAAGTGATTTCTGCCTACACAATAGAAAGTTACAACAATAGATGTCAAAGCGAATTTGATCAAATCGTAACCGTAACATTATTTATTTATAAATTAACCGCGGATGAACGCAGATAAACGCGGATACGCTACCTGAATATCTGCGTTCATCTGCGTTCATCTGCGGTTTCTTATATTTCACCAGCACGAATTGAAAATGATCTCATCAAATCGACAGCTTTAAATACTTTACCAAGTCCCCCTCTGATGACAGAAATTTCAAAAGTTTACAAAGGAGTCCCATTTACCGACTCCCTTGAAAACTATCTTGGTAAAGAGCATGTCTCACTATGTCAATTTTTATTATTTGCCGAATAAGAAAGAGCGATTACTCGCTCTTTCT
>JAIOQW010000058.1 GCA_021108405.1 Methanosarcinales archaeon | reverse complement strand
ACACAGATTAACACGGATTAAAATTCCTTAACCGATCACAAATGTCAAAATACCATACTTTTTGAAGTGGATACGTTTTTTTGCAGTATGCTGGAGTTTATGTGTTTTGAATTTGTTTCTCAAATTCTGAGAGACTGTTGCTTTTAATTGCTAATTTTAATAATTTATTTAATTGGGATTCATTTTTAATATGATAAATCAGATTAATCAGATTTGGAGAGATATATCATAGTCCTGCAAAATACTATTATTTTATCACTTTTCCGACAGTCCCATATACAGTAAAAATCTAAAATATAACATATATCAGGCAATTATTTAATATACATGGTATACATATTACATCCCATGCATGTTAACTATAAATTCTATGATCGCAAAGAAGAACTCGCTCTTCTAAATAAACTCTCATCATCCAGGGGTTTTAAATTCATAGTCATCTATGGACGTCGAAGAATCGGAAAAACAAGACTTGTCCAGGAGTTCCTTAGAAATAAAGAACATACCTATGTTTTTGTACCAAAAGATAAAACTGTAGATTTATTTCTGTATGAGCTTTCTAACAGCGAGAATATACCCAGATTTACCAGCATTTCTGACCTTTTAAAATATCTACTTGAAACAAATGAATTTATTTTCTTTGATGAATTTCAGAATTTTTATTATCTGGATAAAAGTGTATATTCTGATTTCCAAAAACTTATTGATGAATATAAATATAAACAGAAAAATATCTCACTATTGGTAAGTGGATCAAGTTTTTCTCTTATGAAAAAAATCCTTGGTGAACATTCTCACCCGCTATATGGCCGTGCTGATATTGTAATGAGACTTTTGCCACTTGATATTGACATAGTAATGCAGATGCTTTTTGATGCAGGTATAGAAGATATCTCTGAAAGGATTAAATTTTATTCTGTATTCGGAGGCGTCCCGAAATATTACGAACTCATTAATAGAATGGAATTTTCTGATTTTGAGAGTGCAATTAAAATGTTTTTCTTTGATATACGAATACCTCTATTGAAAGAAGAGGGAAAAACAATTTTAATCAGTGAGTTCGGAGGAGAATATAAAACCTATTTTTCAATACTTGAAACTATTGCTTCAGGGAAGAACAGACTTAGTCAAATTGCCAATGTTTTTGGTGGTAAAAGTACAACAGCATCACGATACTTAAGCTTACTTCGAAATGAATATGAGATAATTCGAAGGCAAACCCCTATCACAGATGATCCTAAAAAGTCAAGAGCAGGAATTTACCAAATAGATGATAATTTTTTGAAATTCTGGTTTGCTTTTGTGAAACGGTATGAATCCTATTATGAACAACGCAGAATAGAGGAATTATGGAATTTTTTTCTTAATAATTATAATATCTTCATTGGAAAGGCTTTTGAAGAAATATCAAGAGAATTCCTTATTAAGAAGAACACTGCCGGTGATCTCCCATTCAAATTTGATACAATCGGGAACTGGTGGGGTACTTCTACAGATGCATACAACAAAAGAATTGAAGAGATAGATCTTATCGGCTTAAATAAGAAACATAATAAAGTTTTATTTATCGAATGTAAATGGCAGGATTTAGAATTCAATAAAGCACAAAAGGTCTTGTATGAGCTTAAAAAGAAATCCAATTCTGTATCCTGGAGCAAAAACAAACGTAATGAATATTTTGGTCTTATTGCTAAGAAAATTGAAGGGAAAGAAAAACTCAAAAGAAACGGTTGTATAGTTTTTGATTTGGATGATTTCAATGGAATTTGTTAGTTTTTTTTGCAGTATGCTGGAGTTTATGTGTTTTGAATTTGTTTCTCAAATTTTGAGAGACTGTTGCTTTTAATAGTATATAATCAGTAGGATAATATACTTAAGAAAATCCGACCGAAGGGAGGATTTTGTTCTACTATGATCTGGCAATAGAACTCCTGACAGTTATTAACATACTGACCAAACTTAAGACCGCAGCTATCATGAACATGGTATTAAATCCCCACATATCAGAGACTATACCGCCTAACAGTGCGCCGAATATCATAGATAGACCTATAGCAGAATTAAGATAACCAGCAGCTGTTGCTTTATCGCGGTTGCGTGCCAGGAGCAATTCAGTGGAACCTACAAACAGGAACGACCATGACAGTCCAATTAGTATCATACATGGTATGATGTGATAATATATCTTAACCGGGATCAAGCTAATAAATGCAACCATAGATAGTATATAGCCTACTATTACAATCATTTCCATATTCCTGTTGTCCAGCCGGCGCATTATGATGAACTGGACAATAGGATTGATACAATACAACACTCCGGTCCAGAACATGTCAGCACCGACACTTTTCATAAATATCGGGAAGATCGTCCAGCAGCCTACTGCACCGCAATGCCGTAAAAAGAACGATAGATAGATCGTAAGATTCTTGTTAATTGTTGAGAAAGAGAAATAATCTATCTTGATCCTTTCCACTTCTACTCTAGGTAGTGTTAAAGCAATAAAAAAAGAAAATAATGTTAATAATGCACTGGCAATGAATATCCTGTTATAATCCCCGATTATACCTGCACCTAAAAAACCGGCAGCCCAGCCCAGAGCACCGAATGAACTGAATTTGCCTATACTGCGCTTATGTCCGTATATATGCATGATCAAGGCAGCCGGATAAATACCTATGCAGATACTTACAGCTCCCCGTATCAAAGCAAGACTCACAGGATCATAAGCAAATATCTGGAGAAAATATGCAAGTGCAGTAAGTAAAAGACCAATAACCAGCAGTTTCTTAATATCCCTGGTATCAGCCATTTTACTAAAGAAAAAGGTTGAGATAAACAAACACAAGCCGTTTATGCACATTATGATGCCCACCAGGGTATAGTCGGCTCCCATATCAACAGCCAGGGTAGGGATGAACATTAAGGACATCATCATGGATGTATTTGTGAGGAATTGGATCGAATTGAGTCTCATCTTTGACTGGTTATTTCCTCCTTTGATACTGCGATCGTAACTTCAATATGCTTATAACCAGGAAAACCATCAGATATATCAACTGATACTAGTGCATTTGACCAGGGACTATTGACCATGAATCCTATATTTTTTTGTTCCTGTTGCGGTGATGCCCTGGTTTTTACCACTACACTTCCGTGCTTTGAGGTAAGTCTGACATTTGAACCCTCGGTAATCCCCATATGTTTCATCTGCGCAGC
The DNA here is from genome assembly GCA_021108405.1 of Methanosarcinales archaeon. Classification (GTDB taxonomy): domain Archaea; phylum Halobacteriota; class Methanosarcinia; order Methanosarcinales; family Methanocomedenaceae; genus Methanomarinus. The sequence continues at coordinate 30,098 of JAIOQW010000058.1, read as the reverse complement.
GTCCAGTATTATTACGGCTGACAGATCTTGATATTCACTGCCGAACCGATCCTCTTCACAAACGGCAGCCTGGAAAACATCCCTGTATGTAATTATTGTTATATTATATTCAGGGGCTTTGATGAACCTGCCTATATCCACTGCCATCAGTTGATCTCCTTTATAATTCGCTGTATTATCATCTCATCAGACATGCCCTTACTTTGTATAAAAGGCGATAGTTCTATTATTTCTCCATCCATCCGATAAGCTGTTCCGCCTTCTTCAATACCTGATGCAATACATGGAATTGTCACATCTGCTGCTCTGGTAGTCAGGTTCTCACATGGGTCTATTAGTATGAGTGGTATATCTTCCATTCGTTTTGATAGGGCACCCGGAAGACTTGCCAGCGGGTCGGAACCTATGACTAATATGGCATCAGCATTGCCTTTTAGTTGTTCTATTATAGAATATTCAACTCCTGATACCGGGCCTTTATCTGTGAATTTAACCTTGTGGATGTATCCGGTCTCATTAAAAAGATTATGATTGAACCCGCGCATATTAAAATGACCTACCATTGGTATGAGTGAAAAATCAGATAGTTCATTCAACTTACTTATCAGTCCGGATAGTATATGTATATCTTCTTTGATGGAATAGACCAGCCCCAGTCCGGCAAATATTACACCAAACTCGCACTTTTTTAATAGAGTAGCTAATTCCAGGAGTCTTTTTATATCCATATCAAAGGATAACTTCGGTACTTTACCATCCAGTGCATCCGAAAGAGCTTTCATGAACTCAAGATCACTACCGGGTGGTATACGATAGAACATGTCTTTACATATCTTGGCTGTCCGGGACTGCCGGACATCTATGGCAATAGCTTTTCTGTCTTCTTCATATCCGTGCTGGCGCATATCTCCTCTTGGGAAATATGAGTACCTGGAAAGATGACGTGGATGTGAGCTCATCGGGTCTGCACCCCAGTAGAGAATTACATCAGCTTTTTCTCTTACTTCTTCCAGTGTACATGAAGGTATTTGTCCCTGTAATATTTCATTGATAGTGATACCCTGACAGAATGAAGAGGTTGAATCAATAACTGCATTAAGGACCCTGGCTAATTCTATTCCTGCTATTTGGGCCTGTGATGTGGAATTACCCCAGCCGTAAAGCACAGGATTATGTGCATTTTTTAAGATATTGGCTGCTTGGGATATGGCTTTATCAACAGTTACATCATTGTGGTCTATCATTGGTTTTGCAGTGTGTTTACATCCGGTAAGCCTGGATTTACCCATTATACATGCATGCTCTACTTTTTCTATCTGGCCATTTGTGGTATATACCTGGATATCCTCACAAAGAAGAGCGCATCCGGTGCATATCCATGTAGTGATATCACTCATATTACTCCTCCTCCTCAAACGAATTCTATAGCTTCTGTAGGGCAGGGGTCGATACATGCATTGCACATGATCCTGTTTTTACCGAATCGTCTGCATTCCTCTATATTGGCTGCTTTTACTTTACCATCAATTACCCTGAATATGACCTTTTCATTGGTGGGTCCGAAACCTCTACCTGAGCCGTGAGGATCATTGGCTACATTAACAGGGCATGCTACAACACAATTGCCGCATCCTGAGCATAGTTCTTCATGTACTATGAGGCCTGTCTCTTCGGCTCCCTGGATGGGTTTTAATATCTCTTCCAGTTTTATCCTGGAATTATGGTATTTATCATCTTTAATGAGCGGCGGGCATTCGGTATATTGTCTGCTGCCTGATAATAATGCTACTGCAAATGCCATGCAAGTGGATTCATTGCATTCTTTACAGTTTGTTTTTGGGAGGAGTTGATATATTTCCATTACACTGGTCATAGTGGGAGATAGATTTCATTGTAATGTGATAAAAATTTCCCTGTGTGGGGGTATCATGTGCTATGTATTATTCGCTCACAGCTTTTGCTTTATCTGTATCCACTTCAAATTTAAGGGTAATTAGCACCTCTTTATACAGTTCAAAAGCATTTTTTCAGACACGGATACACCCAACTCCTACGGAGTTGAGTGCCTGCTACGCCTAAAGGGCGTGCAGGTAACACAGATTTACACGGATTTAAGGTTGCCGTGGTAGACAGTGTTAATCTGTGTTATGTAATTATCTATTAGGCCATATGATGCTATTTTGACTCTGTCGTAAAATATTATATCCCTTTTTTCAATAATCTGTGTAAATCAGTGTTAATCCGTGTCTGAAAAAAAATACATTCTGACTCTATCAATCCTGTCTAATATTTTTTATATTACCCTTAAATTTGAAGTGGATACCAATGATTTATACAGATCTATTTAATATGTAATTTACACAGATTTAATTTTAAAGACGTGCTAATTACCCCTATATTTGTAGTGGATACCTTTATCTTTTAGATAGATAAAACTGCAAATAGTGTAAATAGCACAAAACAAAAATATCAATAGAAGGATTATCTCAAGTATGTGTCTGTTTGCTGTGTCAATTACCTCTGGTGGTATTGATCAGCAGAAAACGGCAGTATAATCTAATATCCAGTATTAGGTAATAGAGGAGCAGTAGTATGGACCGTATCATCCTTCATATGGATATGGATAGTTTTTATGCTTCAGTGGAACAGCGTGAGAATCCAGGACTCACAGGACTTGCTGTAGTTGTAGGGTCTGACCCAAAAAAAGGTAAGGGCAGAGGTGTAGTCAGTACCTGTTCATATGAAGCCCGCAACTTCGGGATACATTCAGGGATGCCAATATCCCGAGCATACAGGTTATGTCAGGATGCTGTTTTTTTGCCTGTGAACATGTCCCTTTATCAGGAGGTCTCCTGCAGGATCATGGAAATCCTTAGATCCTATGCTGATAAGTTCCAACAGGTAAGTGTAGATGAGGCATTTCTGGATATCAGCGACAGGGTACAGGATTATAAAGAGGCTGTTCAGCTTGCCGAACAGATCAAATCCATGATCATGTACAAAGAAAAACTTACCTGTTCTATTGGCATTGCTCCTGTCAAGTCGGTGGCCAAGATAGCCTCTGACTTTAACAAACCTGACGGCCTGACAGTGGTAGAGCCTGATAAGGTTGTGGGATTCTTAGAACCCCTAAAGGTGCGTAAACTATCTGGTATTGGAAGGAAGAACGAGAAGATATTGACAGGGATGGGAATTAACACTTTAGGTCAACTGGCCTGTTTTGATGAAAATAAGCTCATTGAAATATTTGGTAAATGGGGTTCTGAAATGCACAGTTTGTCTCTGGGTCAGGATGAAAGTGAAGTAGAAGAAAGTTCTAAGATAAGATCCATCAGCAGGGAGCATACATTTGAGGAAGATACAGATGATCCGGTAATATTGATCAAAACTCTGGATATGATCGCAGAAAAGGTGTGTAGATCATTAGTGCATAAAGGTTATTCCTTCGGGACCGTATCAGTAAAAGTAAGGCTTGAGGATTTTACTACTTTTACAAGGGCAAAGACCCTGGGTTTTAGTTCGCAGGACCGGGATATTATTAAACGTGTATCAAAGGAACTATCAAGTGAATTCTTTTATGGAAGAAAGATACGGCTACTTGGTATCAGGCTTTCTAATCTGAATAAAAGCAAGATGATTCAGACGACGTTTGATTATTTTTTGATCACCACTTAAGTATTTCACAAACTATTAAGCAAGTATGGTATTTCCAGAATATATTAAAAAGTCTCAAAAGTATAGATGTTGTTTATTTATTTGATTTTTTTCATGAATTAGAAAAACCCGATCCAATTCTATATGAAATAAATCGTGTATTAAAGGAAAATGGAATTTTATCTTTATACGATCCTTTAATGAAAGAAAAAAATATTATTACGAAGGTAACAAATAAAAATTCATTTAAATATTTCTCAAAAGGGAGTAAAACGTATAGTTTTATCAAAATATAAAAACAGGGCAACATTCGCCTAACAGCGAGTACCCGGCTCAGCTACGCTTCGCCCAAACTGGCTCTCCCGTTGATCGCCAACTTCGGGTACTCGCAGAACGTTATATTCAATAAATCCGGAGTCCTAAAATTTGATAGGACAGTTTTTATTCTACCCTCTAATGCTTGAGGGAATCAAAATTGCCCGTAGTATGGGGTTCAAAGTAGGTGTAGTAACTAATGCGTATTACGCAACATCTGAGGAAGACGCAGAGCTTTGGCTCACCCCTCTTTGTAAATTAGGAATATCTGATCTTAGTATAAGTGACGATTCATTCCACTATGAAGAGGAAAAAGATAACCTTGCTAAACGAGCTTTAGCTGCGGCAAAAAGATTAAGCATGCCTGTCGATTCGATTTGCATTGAGAAACCTACGGTTGAAGCAGATATAGATAAGGAGCAAAATAAAGGAGCGCCAGTTATTGGTGGTGGCACTATGTTTAGAGGGAGGGCAGTTGAAAAGTTGGTAGAAGGGCTTCCGCAAAGAAGGTGGGAAGAATTCACAGAATGTCCGTATGAAGATTTAAAAGAACCAGAGAGAGTTCATCTCGATCCATATGGTAACGTCCACCTCTGTCAGGGGTTGAGTATGGGCAATATGTGGGAAACCCCTCTATCAATGCTAGTTAAGAACTATAATGCTGATTCACATCCGAATACAAATAGATATAAGGCAAATTAGTAATATAAGGAAATTAAAAAAAAAAATTACTGAGGTTTTAAATGTTCAGATTAACTGCATATATCGAAAAGGATCCGGAGACCAGTTTGTATGTGGCAATTGTCCCAGGAATTCCAGGAGCTCATACTCAGGCTGCAACCCTTGATGAACTTCAGGAAAACCTTAAAGAAGTACTTGAATTAGTTTTAGAAGAAATGGGGCCTGAAACCATACAACATTTACCTCAATTTGTTGGAATCCAGCAAGTTGAGGTGAGTATTTGAGTAGGCTTCAAATAATTGATGCCAAAAAAATGGATAAATTGCTGTTTAAATTAGGTTTTAGGAAAGTACGTCAAAAAGGGAGTCATGTGTTTTATAGACACCCTGATGGGAGAACTACGACTGTCCCTCACCATTCCAATAGAGATTTAGCACGTCCTCTAATAAAAGAGATTCTAAGAGAGATAGAACTCAGTGTATATGAGTATAACAACTTTTTAAAAAAATTGTGATGTCTTTGTAGATGAAAATTAGAATATACAACAAGATGCAACATGATTTTGTGACAATTCTATGATACATAAAAAAGTTTGTGTATTATAATTTATGAAAAATGAGACACAAAATAAAAACATGTGAGAATAGGGTCTTCCCACCTCACATCCATCATCGTTCAATTGAGCCAGAAATTGATATTTCCCTTTCAAATTAAATGCTAATTGATCATAATGCTCGGAATTTTTAAGACACAGATTACACTGATTTCACAGATTAATAGTGGAATACAGGTGAGAAACGCCTTATCAAGACTCTGTCCGGCGGTGAGTCATTCTCTTACAGTTGATGAAATACTATCGTATTATAAAAGTCAGGGTAATGTTGAGCGTGGGTTCATGTTTCTGAAAAATAAGAGCTTTCATGTTTCATGTCAATAACCTCAATATCAAGCTCCATACACGTCTTCCTGATAATTGCTTCGGCTAACATGGCCATATCGCCCACAGCTTTTGCCTTATCTTTTGGATAGATAAAACTGCAAATAGTGTAAATAGTGTAAATAGCACAAAACAAAAATATCAATATAAGAATTATCTTGTATATGTGTCTGTTAGTTGTGTCAATTACCTCTGATGGTATTGATCAGCAGAAAACGGCAGTATCTCTAATACCCAATATTGAACAATAGAGGAGCAGTAGTATGGACCGGATCATCCTTCATGTGGATATGGATAGTTTCTATGCTTCAGTGGAACAGCGTGAGAATCCAGGACTCACAGGACTTGCTGTAGTTGTAGGGTCTGACCCAAAAAAAGGTAAGGGCAGAGGTGTAGTCAGTACCTGTTCATATGAAGCCCGCAACTTCGGGATACATTCAGGGATGCCAATATCCCGAGCATACAGGTTATGTCAGGATGCTGTTTTTTTGCCTGTGAACATGTCCCTTTATCAGGAGGTCTCCTGCAGGATCATGGAAATCCTTAGATCCTATGCTGATAAGTTCCAACAGGTAAGTGTAGATGAGGCATTTCTGGATATCAGCGACAGGGTACAGGATTATAAAGAGGCTGTTCAGCTTGCCGAACAGATCAAATCCATGATCATGTACAAAGAAAAACTTACCTGTTCTATTGGCATTGCTCCTGTCAAGTCGGTGGCCAAGATAGCCTCTGACTTTAACAAACCTGACGGCCTGACAGTGGTAGAGCCTGATAAGGTTGTGGGATTCTTAGAACCCCTAAAGGTGCGTAAACTATCTGGTATTGGAAGGAAGAACGAGAAGATATTGACAGGGATGGGAATTAACACTTTAGGTCAACTGGCCTGTTTTGATGAAAATAAGCTCATTGAAATATTTGGTAAATGGGGTTCTGAAATGCACAGTTTGTCTCTGGGTCAGGATGAAAGTGAAGTAGAAGAAAGTTCTAAGATAAGATCCATCAGCAGGGAGCATACATTTGAGGAAGATACAGATGATCCGGTAATATTGATCAAAACTCTGGATATGATCGCAGAAAAGGTGTGTAGATCATTAGTGCATAAAGGTTATTCCTTCGGGACCGTATCAGTAAAAGTAAGGCTTGAGGATTTTACTACTTTTACAAGGGCAAAGACCCTGGGTTTTAGTTCGCAGGACCGGGATATTATTAAACGTGTATCAAAGGAACTATCAAGTGAATTCTTTTATGGAAGAAAGATACGGCTACTTGGTATCAGGCTTTCTAACCTGAATAAAAGCAAGATGATTCAGACAACGTTTGATTATTTCCTGATCACTACTTAAGTATTTCGAGACCGTTACAATTCGTGTTGGTGAATCTTATGAAACCACAGATAAACACAGATGAACACAGATTTTCAGGCAGCGTATCCGTGTTTATCTGTGTTCATCTGCGGTTATTTTAATAGTACCAACATGTAATGTAACGGTCTCAGTATTTCACAAACTATTAAGCAAGTATGGCATCTCCGGAATATATTAAAAAGTCTCTAAACCACAGCCTTAAATAATATCTTCATTAATTTAATTGCGATGAAACTTGAAGAGCGCTTGGATTTGTTAAAACAAAAAGTTCAAAATGATGATTTTCTTTGCGCAAGAGGACTTGGTAATGAAATTCCATTCTGGATATTTGACTATCCTCCTGAAAAAGAGTTGCTTGTCCGTGAAACAATCGATAAAATAACACTTAATTTGGGAAAAATGTCTGTGAATGTCCTTGTCATTGATTTATTTGAAATGTGTCTGGAATTATTGAATAATAAACTTGGTAATGATACAATATTCGAATTTGAGAATAAGAAGGGTTCAGATGAATTGCTTAAAAAGCTGAAAATTATGCTCAAACCCGAAATCATCAAGAAAGCTATACAAGTAAAGATGGAATTAAGTGGAGATGTTCAATTAATGTTTTTAACTGGTGTGGGAAAAGCGTGGTCCCTTGTACGGTCTCATTCAATTCTCAACAATTTACAACCAGTATTGGGCAATGTCCCGTTGGTAACGTTTTACCCGGGAAAATATGACAATTATGAACTGAGCCTATTTGGAAAATTTAAAGACGGAAATTATTACCGTGCATTTCCGCTTATCAATGATTAAATATCTGGGATCCGGGAGTGATATAAATATCTATAAATGTTAAGATAGAGGACCTATTTAAGAAAGATATTAAAAGACAGATCGATGGGGTTATCAAGGTAGATAAAAACGATGATGATAGCGTCTATACCGAACTTGAGGAATATGTGGTTACAAAAGAGTCGCTAAAGCATTTTGATAGGTTCTTTGACAGATATTACCATGCCACTCATACACCAACAGATAAGATCGGGGTCTGGGTATCTGGTTTTTTTGGTTCTGGTAAATCCCATTTTATTAAGATTTTATCATATTTACTTGAAAACACAACAGTCTATGATAAAACCGCTCTTGACTTTTTCAAAAGTAAGATCCATGACCCTGAAATGTTCAATACTATCGAAAAATCAGTGAATTATGGTACAAAGGATGTCATACTTTTCAATATAGATTCCAAAGCAGGTGATAGTAAAGAGCGAATCGTCAATATTTTAATGCGGGCGTTCAATGAAAACATGGGCTTCTTTGGAGATGTCTTCTGGATCGCAGAACTTGAAGAACATTTACAGGATAAGGGATTATATAATGCTTTCAAAGAAGAGGTATTAAAATTAAGCGGTAATACCTGGGAGGAAAAAAGAGAATCATATGCTTTTATAAATGATGATATTATAGAGGCTCTTACTAATTGCGGATTTCAAAGCAGAGACGAATCTGTGCGGTTATTTGAGAGTGACGGCAGAAATTACCATCTTGATGTTGAGAAGTTCGCAAAGAAGGTTGGTAAATATTGCAGGTCAAAGGGTAAAGACCATCAGGTAATTTTCCTTATAGATGAAATCGGACAGTACATAGGTGAAGATAGTGAATTAATGCTCAACCTCCAGACAGTTGTGGAAGAGCTTGGCACAAAGCTGATGGGAAAAGCATGGGTGATTGTGACATCCCAGGCTGATATTGATACTGTTACAAAGGATAAGGTCAAAGGTAATGATTTCTCAAAGATACAGGCGCGTTTTGATACAAGGCTGAGTTTATCAAGTGCAAATGTGGATGAAGTGATCAAGAAGAGGATACTGCTTAAGAAAGAAGAGCACAGTGAGATGCTTGCTTCATTCTATACTGATAAGAAGACCATCCTGAAAAACCTGATATCATTCTCCAGGGGCAGTGCGGAGATGAAGAATTTTAAGGATGAGGAAGGTTTTGCAAGCGTTTATCCTTTTGTACCTTATCAGATCAATCTCCTGCAGAAGGTATTTGATAAGATCAGGCAAACCGGGTTTACCGGGAAGCACCTGGCCAGGGGTGAGCGCTCGATGCTGAATGCTTTTAAGGAATCAGCTATGGAATATGGTGATAGCAGCGTGGGCGTGCTCATTCCATTCCATTCGTTCTATAATACTGTGGAGAGTTTTCTGGACCCGATAATTAAGAGGACAATAGACCATGCTAAACAAAATGACCTGCTTGAGGAGCATGATAGTGATATTTTGAAGATCCTTTTCATGATAAAGCATGTCAAAGAGATCCAACCTACTCTTGATAATCTTGTTGTGCTGTCTATTTCAAATGTTGATGAGGATAAACTGAAATTAAGAGAGAAGATCGTTGAGTCGCTCAGGAGACTGGAAGAACAGACGCTGATCAACAAATCCGGTGAAACGTTCCATTTCCTGACAAATGAGGAGCAAGAGATCAACAGGGAGATAAAGAACTTAGATATTGAGAACCACTTGATCCTTGATGAGATATATAATGTGATCTATAATTCCAATGATGTCTGTCCGGTCAAGGTAGGGGATCTAAAATTCAATCGATGTGTGGATGATAAGGTCAAGAGTCTTGCAAATGCGGACCTTACCATCAAATTCTTAACTCCGTTCTCAGATGAGATGTTGCGGGGAAGCGGTCAGCAGTCTTTGCATGGAGAGAATCTTAGTAATATAGATTCTACTGATACGCTGCTTTTTATTTTCCCTGAGCAGAGCAAGTTTGTGGACCTGATCAGGCGTAATCTTCAGATAAACAAGTATCTTTTGCAGAATAGTTCTAACAGGAATATTGACGAGATACAAAGAATATTGGGGGATAAGAGGCAGGAAGCAGAAAAATTAAAAGATTCGTGGATTCTGGCTATACATGAAGGGGTGCGGGATGCAAGGGTCTTCATTGATGGGAAAGAAGTGACTGGTATCGAGAAAAAGAATCCGAAGGAGAGGGTTAAGGATGGATTCGAGATACTTGTGAAAAATGTCTATAGCAAATCATCGTATGTCACTTATCCTTATGAATCTGATACTGATATCCTCCGGATACTGAGGTCTGATGACCTTGAAAAGTTTGGCATTGGTGGATCCGAAACGAATAAACTGGCACTGGAGGAAGTGTTTAATTATGTCACAATTCGTGATGAGAGAAATACTACTGTGGTGTTGAAGGACCTTAAGGAGCATTTCATGAGAAAGCCCTATGGATGGAAGGATATGACCATTGCTGGTATTATCGCCACCCTGTTTGCTGCAGAAGAGGTGAAACTGCGGTACCAGAGGACTTATCTTGGCTTAAACGCAGAGGAGATCGCCAGTTATCTTACCAGAAGGGAGGATGCTGATAAGATTATTATTGAGATTAGGAAAAAGACGGAAGCTGAGATTATCAGTGCTGTTAAGTCTGTTTTGAGGGATGTGTTCGATAAGACTGATATTCCTGATAAGGAGAATGACCTTTATAATTTTTCATATGGTATCCTCACTGATGAGTTGCTGGAAGTGCAGAATATTGCTGGTAAATATGCTGAGGAGAAGAGGTATCCGGGTGAGGAGGATATCAATAATTATGCAACATTTTTGAAGAGAGGCCAGGGTGTTACAGACCCGTCTATGTTCCTGAAAACTGTTGCGCAGGAGAGGGATGAACTGGAGAGGGTGCGCCGGAAGGTAGAACCTGTGATGGCTTTTTTCGATAGCGCCCAGGTTGGGATATTCAGGCGTCTTTCAAAGAAGGTTGATACATTCAGAAGAAATGCCCAGTTTTTAAGTAGTGAGGCACAATCAGATGTGGGTGAGATTGAAGTCATACTTGCTCACGATGAACCGTATTCAAGGATCAAAGAGTTGCCACAACTGGAAAGTGAAATTGAAGTGTCTCTTCAAAGTGCATTGTCTGGTTTAAAACAGGAGGTTCAGTCAAAACTGGAGTCTGTGAAAGGGGATCTTGAAAGGGAACTTGCAAATCATGAAGGGGTCACAGATGAATTCAAACAGTCAGTTATGGACAGTTTCATTGATGTTGAGAAAAATACTGCTGTAGCAGATGATTGTGCTTTTGTGAAATTCCAGATTACAAGGATCGATGAATTAAATGGCCGTGCATATGAAAGCATTGAGCAGGATAAACAAAAGATCAGGGAGACAGGAGATGGCGAGAGTGAAATTAAAGCTGTTCCTGTGGAAATCCTGAGGGGGTCTTCAGTGTTCAAAACACAGAAGAATCTCGAAACTGAAGACGATGTTGATGAGTATGTTGAGAAATTGAGAGCGGCTATGAAGGCAATATTGAAAGAAGATAAGAAAATACGGGTGCTTTAAACATGGATAAAGCCAGTATCATCCGGTTCTCAGATACTGTCAGGGATAAGCTTTTCCAGGAGACACAAAGAAAGGCTGCTTATTATGGCATCTTTCCTGATACTATACAGGATGTGGATGAAGAGTTCGAGGATTCTATTGTCATTGGTGGTAGGGTCTTTAATAAAAGAATCAAGCAGCAGAGAGAGCAGCTTGTGAGGGAGGTCAAGGAGAAAAGCTATGACCAAGTCATAGATGAGATCACCTATACATGGTTCAACCGTTTTGTTGCGTTAAAGTTCATGGAGGTCAACGGGTACCTTCCTGTTAAGGTGTTTTCTTCTGATGAGCCGAATAAGCAGGAACCAGATATCCTTACAAAGTCCCCGGAACTTGATTTTTTAAACATAGACCGGGATACTGTTATCGATTTGAAGTCGGGGAGTAAGGATGAGGAGCTGTATAAGTACCTTACGCTGAGCCTGTGTAATTATTTGAATGATATTATGCCGTTTTTGTTCGAACCGATTGAGGATTATACTGAACTGCTGTTCCCTGGTAAGCTGTTGCATACTGATTCAATCCTGGTGGACTTAAATGAGATTATCAAAGAAGATGACTGGAAGAAAGTTGAGGTGATTGGGTGGATATACCAGGATTACATTGCTCCCAGGAAGGAGAAGGTGTTCAAGGATATGAAAAAGAACATCAAGATCAGTAAGGAGAATATTCCGGCAGCTACACAGTTATTCACGCCTTACTGGATCGTCCGCTATCTTGTTGAAAACTCCCTGGGGCGTTTGTGGATGCTTAATCGCCATCATTCCCGCTTATTCGAGCAGATGGAATATTACATTAAACCTGAGCAAAGTGAAACAGATTTTCTGAGAATTAACTCCCCGGAAGAAATCAGGATTTGCGATCCTGCCTGCGGCTCCGGACACATGCTGGTCTATGCGTTTGACCTGCTCCATTCCATCTACGAAGAGGAAGGCTATGCTCTCTCCGAGATTCCTGAAAAGATCTTAAGCCACAACCTCTTCGGTATTGAGATTGACAAGCGTGCCGGTGAACTGGCAGCTTTTGCTTTGACCATGAAAGCCAGAAAAAAACAGCACAATTTCTTCCGCAACCCGGTCCATCCCAACATCTGCGCGTTGCAAAGCATCTCTTTTGAAGACGATGAACTGCGGTCGTATATGGCAGCCATCGATAGCCACCTGTTCACCACCGACTTACAACGCACCTTACTCCAGTTCGGGGAGGCCGACAACTTCGGCTCCCTCATCCGCCCAGCCACCACGAATGTATCAGACATCCGGCACATGCTGAACGAGAAGAACTTATCCAGCAACCTGACACTCTTCACCACCCACCAAAAAGTGCTCAAGGTCCTGGAGCAGGCAGATTATCTCAGTCCAAAATACCATGTGGTCATTGCCAACCCGCCGTACATGGGTGGCAAGGGTATGAATGCAGGGTTGAAGACATTCGCACTGGACAATTACCCTAACAGCAAGTCTGATTTCTTTGCCATGTTTATAGAGCGTAATCTCGACATGACGATTCAAAAAGGCATGGTTACAATGATAACCATGCAAAGCTGGATGTTCCTTTCATCTTTTGAAAAACTCCGTGAGAGCATTCTGGACAACCATACCATACTGTCCATGGCCCATCTTGGACCACGAGCATTTGACAGCATTGGCGGCGAGGTCGTTTCAACCACAGCTTTTGTTATTGAGGATGTACAGTATCCTGAGTATAAAGGGGCTTATATCCGTATTGTGGATGGTAGTTCTGAAGCGGAAAAGGATGCATGGCTGCGTGAGGCAGTGATGCAGGCCAGAAATATTGAAACAAATCAAATGGAGGTGCCACGATGACCTCATTGTTCAAAGTATTTGTCAGTTCCGTGCAGAAAGAACTTGAAGATGAGCGGCTCATCATCCAGAATCTTGTGAACACCGATCCGTTCCTATCGGCACATTGCACGCCCGTACTTTATGAATATGAACCAGCATCTGCTGATAAGGTTTTCGAAGGCTGCCTGAGGTCACTTGACAATTGCCAGATGTATTTGCTGATCGTGGGCGTGCAGTATGGGACTCCGGCGGGTGAACTATCTATAACTCACACTGAATACAGACATGCAAAGCAAAGGGAATTGCCTATTCTGGCTTTTATAAAGGGCGAACGTACTGTAAAAAGAGAGAGTTGTACAGATGTTTTACTCAAGGAACTGGAAGCTGACGGTTTTAAGTATAAACGTTTTGGCAATGTCATAGAACTTCAGAAGGAAGTAAGAACCGCATTAGTAAGGCTACTTCAGGATCGGTTCGGCATTGTTCCTACAAGTGATGAGAACCTAATAGCAGACCAGACCATAAAGGCTACTTCTAAGTTCGAATCTCAACCTTTGATGCGAATCCGCTGGAAGGATCTTAACCATGACATGGCTCGCAGGCTTGTGGGTGTAGCCGAAGGCAGGAATATCGATGAGTTGTCTTCTGAAGATGTATTGGCTGGCGTGATGTTGCGTGGCCTTGTTTGGCGTGAATCGGAATCGAGGGAATACTACGCAACAGCGGCTGGTGTGGTGTTGCTGGCTAAAGACCCGTCTGCAGTGTTCCCTCAGTGTCGTGTGCTTGCGGATGCTTACCGCAGTTCTGAGCCTGACGGGGAACCACGGGATCATGAGGATATTCGGGGACCTATGCCGGTGGTTATTGAGCGTGCCATTGCTTTTATAGATAGGAATACCAGGCATCCCATGAAAGTTGTGGGACTTAACCGTGTGCGACTTGATGAATATCCTGTTGAGGCTATGAGGGAGGCACTTGTCAATGCTGTGGCCCACCGGCAATACGAAGACGCCGGGCGCAAGATCATGCTTGAGGTCTTCTCTGATAAGGTGATTGTCTCCAGCCCTGGCCTTCCACCTTCACCTATCACACTTGCCAACCTGCGCAAGGGAACGTACAGGCCATGTTCACGTAATCCTGTTCTGGCCCAGTGTCTCTCTTATTTCCACCGCATAGAGGAGCGTGGCAGCGGCTTTCGGCGTATGCGCGAGCAGATGCTCAACCATGGACTGGACAAGCCTCTTATCGGTACTGATACAGGGTATTTCCAGGTAACTTTCCCTGGACCAGGTGATAACATCGAGCGCCTTCGTGTGCCTGAGCAGTTGATGCAGGTAACTCCGGCAGTGGAAGCCAAATTGAACGAAAGGCAACGCAAGATGATGCAATGGCTCGTCGAAGGTAAAGAACTTACCAGCCGGCAATGTGAAGTGGAATTTGATGTCACCCGTCCTGTTATATCAGGCGACTTTAGAAAATTGGTCGAAATGGGATTGGCAGATAAATTGGGAGCTGGCCGTTCTACACGATACCGTCTTAAAGGGCCGGTCTAATCGTAAAGTAATCGTAAAGTAAATTCCGCTAATCGTAAAGTGAAAAGGAAATATGGTGAATACTGATGGCGTTTCAAATGTATATTCATAGCCTTCTAATCGAAATAACTCTATCAAATTCATCAAGCAGTTATACCCGGAAATACCGCCTGACGGCTAAAGGTAAGGATTTCTTGGCTATAGAGGGGCAGGAGGATGTGGGATGAGCGCATATACTAATGTTCGTGCTCGTGTGACCGATGAATGCCTGCAAATTCATCACAGGCCATGTGATGTTTTTGAAAACTCAATAAACCAGCGCCAACTTCTCGAAGAGGGATCAACCCATGACCAACGATGATTCAGCAAATAACCCGGTTCCCAATTTCTATCGTGCCTCTACAGCGGATTTTAAGAAGATTCCGGGGAGTCCGATTGCTTATTGGGCATCGAATCAGATATTAAACATATTTTCAGAAGTACACAAATTCTCGAATGTGGCTGAAACACGCGAGGGATTAACAACAGGTTCCAATGACTTGTTTCTGAGGCTGTGGTATGAAGTAACGTTAAAGAATATAGCTTTCAAAATGAAATCAAATTCAGAAGCTATAGAAAGTGGTCGTTGTTGGTTCAGTTATATAAAGGGTGGAGATTTCCGTAAATGGTCTGGTAACTACGAGTTTGTTGTTAATTGGGAAAATGATGGAAAATCAATGAAACAATTCTCGGATCAAAAAACAGGTAGAATACGTTCTCATAACTACAATGGGGATTATGCGTTCAAAACAGGTTTTACTTGGTCAGGAATATCAAGCGGAATTTTTGCTGTACGGCATGTCCCTGTAGGATTCATGTTTGATGCAAAAGGGCCGATGGGTTTTCCAAAAAATATGTCTGAAATACATAACTGTGAAGCGTTTTTGAATAGTAAAATCACCAATCATCTTATCAAGATGCTCGCCCCAACTTTGGATTTTAAATTAGGTCATGTGCTTAATCTTCCATTCAAATCGGATTTGCCCAAACTTATTAATAGTAATACTCTGACAAATATTTTAATGTCCAAAACCGACTGGGACTCCTACGAAACCTCTTGGAATTTCACTACTCTCCCGCTCCTGCAATCTGAATACCACCAACCAACTATACGTGAAACCTACACCAAACTCCGCGTTCACTGGCGAGAAATGACTTTAAAGATGCAGCAGCTGGAAGAAGAAAACAACCGCATCTTTATCGACGCATACGGCCTGCAGGATGAGCTAACGCCAGAGGTACCACTTTCCGAGATCACGCTGACATGCAATCCACATTATCGCTACAAGGGAAATAAGAGCAAGGAAGAACTGGAAGCGCTGCTGCTGACTGATACCATCAAGGAGTTCATCTCATATTCAGTAGGCTGCATGTTCGGCCGCTACTCATTGGACAAGCCGGGTCTGATTCTGGCTAACCAGGGTGAGACCATTAATGACTACTTGCAGCAGGTTCCTGAGCCGAGTTTCATGCCTGATGAAGATAACATCATCCCCATACTTGAGGATGAATACTTCAAAGACGACATCGTGTCCAGGTTCAGGGAATTCCTGAAAGTCACATTCGGGGCAGAGAGCCTTGCCGAGAACCTTGAATTTATTGCCGGGACGCTGTCGAAGTCAAAGAAGGGTAGTGAATCGTCTGAGAAAGTGATACGGGACTATTTCCTGAAGTCGTTCTTCAAAGACCATGTCAAAATGTACAAGAAAAGACCCATCTACTGGCTCTTTACATCGGGCAAGGGCAGGGGGTTCAATGCGCTGGTGTATATGCACAGGTATGATAAGGAAACGCTGGCTAAGATGAGGACTGATTACCTGCTTAAGCTTGAGGATAAGCTCGATGCCAGGATTGGGATGCTTTCGCCTGAGTCAAATAAGGATGTTCGGGAGATAAGCAGGCTTTCAAAATTGATAGAGGAGCTTGCGGAGTATGATGAGGTGCTGAATAATAAGGCGCTGGAGTATATTGATATTGATCTGGATGACGGGGTTGTGGTGAATTATGCGAAGTTTGAGGGGTTGGTGGGGAAGGTATGAGCGAAGCTGAATATTATCATGTGAGGATTACAACAAAATCCGACCGTCGGCACAATGAAATAAAGTTGGATTTATCAAAAGAACAACTTACTGAAAAATTTTTAAATCCCTATGAGTATGGAACTAATATTATAGTCAATGGAAAATCAATTGAACCTGATGACATAGAGAGAATTAAGATTAATAGAACTGATGTTGATTCTTCAAGATTATTACCACAAATTAGAGCTGAAATAAGGTCAAGTAGAGTCATACTTCCTATTTCTAATGAATGGTATGTTACAGATAAAGGTGTGGATATAACTGATGAACTAATTTTAGGTCCATCTGGATATAAAAAATCAGAGCATGCAAGCGGCAATAATGGAATGGAGGTAGTTGGAATGATACCCGAAAACGACAAAATTTTTATAGTTCACGGTCATGATGAAGAAATGAAGCAAACCGTTGCTCGAACCCTTGAAAAATTAGATTTGGAACCTATAATTTTACATGAACAGCCAAATAGAGGAAGAACAATTATAGAAAAATTTGAAGCATCATCTGAAAAAATTTCATTTGCAATTGTTCTTCTTTCACCTGATGATAAGGGGTGTAAAGCAAATAACTTCCCCGACTCCGTAAAATTGAGAGCACGTCAAAATGTAATATTGGAATTGGGTTATTTTATTGGAAAGCTTGGACGAACTAAGGTACTTGTTCTTTTTAAAGATGAAATCGATTTTGAGCATCCTTCCGATTTTGTGGGGGCATTGTACACACCTTTTAACAAAGGTTGGGAATTAGAGATGGTTAAAGAGTTACAATCGTGTGGTTATGATGTTGATGCAAACAGATTAATTTAATATTTATTCGAAACCCAAGAAAAATACATGTTCTAAATAATCTAAAAATGACCCTATCAGACCTCATCAAAACCGGAGAATCAGAAACAGTCGAATTCAAAGAAAAATTCGATGAGCAAACCATTGAATCAGCAGTAGCTTTCGCTAACACAAAGGGCGGCATAATCTTCATAGGCGTATCTGATAAAAACAATATCAAAGGCATAAAAGTCGGAAAAGAAACACTCAACCAGTGGACAAAACAATTTTCTCAAAGCACAGACCCCCACATAATCCCGGAACCGGAAAATATCAAGATCAATGGAGTAGCGGTGAATTATGCGAAGTTTGGGAGATTGGTGGAGAAGATATGAGCGAAAATAATGACGTTAATATCAGGATGCAGTAAGTATGGACAAGAAAACAGCCAGAAGCCGTGGAATGAATACAAACACCAATAACAGTGGGCAAGGTCCGCTGATCGGTAACCATCCTCAAAACGGCGATCTGTTTGACAGGGTTGCTTTCATTCTTGATCAGGCGCGGGCGAATGTTGTCAGATCAGTCAATAACCAGATAGTGATTGCCTACTGGCTAATCGGGCGCGAGATAGTGCAGGCGGCTCAGGGTGGTGATGAATGTGCAGAGTATGGGAAAAAAGTGCTGGAGGAGCTATCTGCCAGGCTTTCACATAGGTATGGCAGGGGCTTTTCCGTGACAAACCTGCGTTATTTCAGGTTGTTCTATCAGATATATTCTGAGCGCTTACCTGAGATTCGTCACATGACTTGTGATGAATCTGGCCGGTTGGATGGGATATCGCAAAATCATCACATGGCTTGTGATGTTTTGGAAGACATGAGTCTTGTAGTTCAACAAAAACTAGGCATTTGAAATATTCTCCATAGCAACTATCCTCGACAAAACATTTGATGAGATCTATGCCAACGTAATAATTCCAGGCACAGTGGACGAGGGATTGATGTAAGGATTGGGATGATGGAGTGAAGGTGAATTATATGAAGTCTATGGGGTTGGTGTGGAAAGTATGAATCCATGTAGCAAATTAAAACAGAAGTTCGATAAAGCAGATAGATTGGAGCAAGATGTAGAAAAATCCGTATCTATTAGGCATAAGTTTCAAGAGGGTATGGATAGAAATGGGTTTGCAAGGGATAAAGATAGGATACTCTTTACAAGAGCTTTCAGAAGACTCCAGCACAAAACACAGATGTTTCCATATGAAAAAGGAGATCATTTTAGAACAAGATTAACCCATACAATGGAAGTGTCTCAAATATCAAGAAGTTTAGCAAGATATCTTTCTGTTGATGAAGATTTAGCAGAAGCTATAGCTTTAGGCCACGATATAGGACATACACCTTTTGGGCATCAAGGGGAAGAAGTATTAGATGGTATAATGTCTGGAGAAGATAATTTGGGAAAAGATATAGAAATTCAACTGAACCATGGCGGTTTTAAACATAATTACAATAGTATTAAGATTTTAGATGTCACACAATTAAAATATGAAGACATAAGTGGTTTAAATCTGAGCTGGCAGGTTTTAGAAGGTATACTAAAACACACAACAATAAATAGACATCCAAAAGATGAATGTGAAGAATGTGGAAAATGCTGGGATATAGAAAGATTTGTAAATAACAAGGAACTGATTGAACGGTTGTATTTAAATCACGATTTTTCAGTTACTCTTGAAGGACAAATTGTTGCTATTGCTGATGAAATTGCACAGAGGCAACATGATATTGATGATGGTTTACGAGGTCTACCTTCAAGTATAAGAATCAGCAAATTATACGAAGAAATAATAGGGAAGTCTCAAAAAATAATTGAAGAAACAAAACTTTCATTGAATGAAAAAATCGGGTTTGAAAAAGAACATTTACATGATTGTATTGAATTATTAAATGAGCTTGTAAGTACATTAGAACAAAATAAAAAATCTAAAAATAGAACATTCAAAAAGGTATCTTTGATCAGGAATATCATTGAATTTTTCATACTTGATGTTTTTGCAACAACAAAATACAACTACAATAAAAATATGCTATATATGTTGCAAGATAACAAAAAAATATTGAATGTAGAAATTGTTTGTTTTTCCGATGTTGCAGAAAAGCTAGATGATTTTATTGAAAGTTACATAAAAAAACAAATTATTAACTCATATGAAATAAATAAGTCTAATGGAAAATCAAAATACCTAATAAGACAGTTGTTTAAAGCATATTATAAAAATCCTTTACAGATGCCACATTATACTATGGAGCTGTTGGAGAAAAAAATTAAACATAACTCTGAATTTTTTTCAATTAAAATAAAGAGTAATGTTTCTTCTGAGAGGAGGTTGGAAGATATCAAGTTCAAAGATGGGGATCGAACTGAAATTGATTCTTTTATATCCATTTTAAAACTTGAAAAATTAAATGAAAATATGGTTGATCAAGAAAGTTTCCTAAGTCATTTAAGTGAATTTGAAAAAATTAATAATAATGATTCAGAAAAACTAACATCCGAGCAAGAAAAATTTTTAAAATGTTTATTGGAAAACAACTATGCTTTTCTTTCAACGATCTGCGATTATATTGCAGGAATGACTGATAATTATGCCAAAAAAGAATTCAAAGATTTATATTGAATGAATTTAAGAAATTATATTATAGTGCTATCAGAACAACCACAGAGGAAATCCAAATGAGCAATAAAGAATTATTCATCACCACTTACCTTGAAAAAATAGCTGAAAAGTTCAGTATCAACAAAGACAAGGCATTTGAAATATTCTCCATAGCAACTATCCTCGACAAAACATTTGATGAAATTTACGCTGATGTCATAATTCCAGGACCAGCAGATGGAGGAATTGATGGAATCTATTTCGATGAACAGGATGGATTCTATATAATGGAAGTATTCCAGTGCAAGAACTCAAAAAAACTTGCACAGAACCAATTAGAAAAAATGAAAATCGATTTTGCAGAAGTTTTTGAAAAAGGAAGAAGAGACAAACCCAATACAGAAGGCTTAATGCCAAAATTGGATGAATACATCTCAATTACAAAAAAAGGATATCATATAGAGCATCATTTGAACTTTATTTTCAATGGGAATATACATGATACCAATTATGCAGCTAATAAAGACCTATTCGCATCATATAATGATCCTGTTAATAATTTTCTAATATTTGATTCAAATGAATTAGATAAAAGAATTGAAAATTTGATTAAAAGTGAAAAAAGAAGAAAAGAAATCAAATTCACATTTAACGCACAAAAATCAAATATATCACCAAAAGAACCGCAGGCAATCATTTCATTTTCCATACTAAATGTAAAAGCAATCAACTTTAGAATGAAAGCACTGGAATTATGTGATCTGGTTGATCTGGAAATAGAGACAAATGGTGCTGAAGAAAAATTGTTTTCAGAAAACATTAGAGGGTTTTTAGGGTATAATAAAACAAATCGCAAGATAAAAGATACTTTGAATGATACTTCCGAATCAATCTATTTCCCATTTTTAAATAATGGTATAACAATCCTGTGCGATGAAATGCAAATACCATCAAATCCACAGGCAGGTCAATATATCATACCAGTGGTAAATCCGGTCATTGTAAATGGTCTCCAGACAACTAAAGTAATATATGATATCTATAAGATGGATATAACAAAATTAGATGGTGTTGATATTACCGTTCGCCTCTATGAAACAAAAAACCAGAACCTCATTGATAAGATCACTGAAGCTACAAACACCCAGACTTCTATCAATTTCAGGGACAAGATAAGTAATAAAGATTTCCAAAAATACGTGAAGCTGCTCTTTGAAAATAAAGGTGTTGCATACATATCAAAAAGAGGAGAGATATTTACCAATAAATTAAGCAAGGAAATGCATGAATCAATAACCAGTGAAAAAGCCATTAAATTTTGGTATGCTACATATTATGAAAAACCTGAAATTGCCAAAAATTCAATATCCATAGTACTGGAAGAAGTATTTGATGCGACTAATCAGGAAAACCCGCTGGCACAACTCTTTGATGGTGATAAAATTTCATCTATTTACCTGCAGATATACAACAGTTACCAGATTATAAAACTGGTTGTAGAAAAGAAAAAGAATCGATTGGATACAAATGATTTTCTAGAGCATAGTGATGAGCTTCTAAGTTATGGTATCTATAAATATTTGACGAAAAACCAGTTAGAATTCACACAAAAAAATATAGAAAATGGCTATGAGTATGCTGTTGGGATAGTTAAGGAAAATGTTAATGATGAAAAGGATCGCAGAGAACAAAATAAGAAAACATATTCGCATAGCAGTTACTTCAAAAGCTCACAATGCAGAATAGACTACAATAAAGTAGCCGGGATATCTGAAAACTATGACCTCATTGAGAAACTGATTGACGGGGTTGTGGAGGAGGATAAATAATTGGCTCAAGAAAAACACAGTGCTGTTTGTGAAAAAGCAGTGAAGAAGGGTGAAGGAACATTTTATAAACATAGGTTGATTCACAAGAAATGCCTTTCAATTGCAAAAATAATATGGTATAGATTATGAAATTGAAAGTAAAAGATATAAAATGACAAAGATGACAAAAATGACAAAGATGACAAAAATGACAAAAATGACAAGAAATCCATTTCATTGCACTGCATCATTAAAAATTGCCAATAGACTTTCCTTGGACGAAGGCTTAGATGTTGTATTAGAACAATTGAAATTGTTACCTTTGGAACGAATTAATTTATCCGTTTTCGAAATTGAAATGCTTAAAGAAGTTGTGAGCTAAGAAAATCACTAAAATGAACCTACCAGACCTCATTAAAACCGGAGAATCCAACACAGTCGAATTCAAAGAAAAATTCGATGAGCAAATCATTGAATCAGCAGTAGCTTTCGCTAACACAAAGGGCGGCATAATCTTCATAGGCGTATCTGATAAAAACAATATCAAAGGCATAAAAGTCGGAAAAGAAACACTCAACCAGTGGACAAATCAAATTTCTCAAAGCACAGACCCCCGCATAATCCCTGAACTGGAACAGATCAAAGTCGATGGAAAAACTGTCATTGCGGTAAAAATAAAAGAAAATCCAATCAAACCCATATCAAAAAAAGGCAGATGCCTCAAAAGAGTAGACAGCAGCAATCGTGCCATGAGTGCGCAGGAAGTGGCACAAATGCACCTGCACTCAACAGGAATGAGCTGGGACAAATATCCTGCAAAAGATGCCAGCCTTGAAGATATTGATATCGACAACGTAAATAGATACATCAGGAAAGCCAGGGAAACAGGCAGGAAAAAGATAGGGGACGATGAAGAACCAATGCAGGTTCTTGAGAAAATGAACCTCATAACTGAAGGACAAACCACCTGGGCAGCAATTCTTCTATTTTCCCAACAGACAAATAAATTCATTTCCCAGGCTGCAATACACTGCGGAAGGTTCAAAGAAAAAAATATTGTCATCGATGACAGGATGATCGTTGGCACCGTTTTTGAGCAGATAGACGAAGCCATGGACTTCATACGCAAAAACATCAATGTCGAATTTGTGATGACAGGCAGACCACAAAGGGATCAAATATGGGATTACCCATTAGAAGCCCTGCGAGAAGCCCTCATCAATGCCATTTGCCATCGGGACTATACAATCTTCTCAAACATAGAAGTACGAATATATGATGACAAACTCATAATCAGGAGTCCCGGGTTTTTACCTTATGGGATCACACTGGAAGAACTATACAAACCACATTCATCAACCCTGCGAAACAAAGGACTGGCAGAAGTACTGTATGATACTGAACTGATCGAAAGATGGGGCAGCGGCATAGAAAAAATACAACAACACTGTCTCGATGCCGGACTTCCAGAACCAATATTTGAGGAATATCAGGGGTTCCAGGTTGTGTTTAGAAAAGATGTCTATGATGAAGAATATCTCCGCAGCCTGAACCTAAATGAAAGGCAGATCAAAGCTGTGATGTATGTCAAAGAAAAAGAACAGATCACAAACAAAGAGTACCAGGAAGTTTGCGCCACATCTAACAGAACAGCATCAAGAGATCTGGCGGATCTGGTTTCATCTGGACTTTTTGATCAGGTCGGAATTACTGGAAAAGGAACTGTATACATTATAAGTTATTGTAAAGACGCCAAAGACGCCACAAAGGCGCCATAAAGACGCCAAATGGGCCAACCTTGATAATATGGTTGTGGTGAATTATACGAGATTTGAATGGTTGGTTGTGAAGGTATAAGTGAAAGAATTGATGGGATTGAAGCTGGAGACTTTCGATCAGAGGGATGTATATGCGGAAGTAAATTCGTATGTATAACGTTATCTACAATTGTTTGGCTACCATATCATGAGGTATTCTAAATGGGACGACTTGTTAAAATACATGACGTAGATGAGTTTTCGGAAATTAAAGCTATTCATGATGCCACTATCAACGAGGCGATACTTAATGAAACTAGGAATTTGGATGAGAAAAGCAAAATGGAACGATTTATTCGAGAGATTTTATATGATCCAAACGAAACTCCTCATGGTCCTACAGAAATAGCAGATATACTGACAAGTCATGTACATGTTAGGGGGAATAAGAGGTTAACCGCTTTCGTCCTGAAAGGAAAGAGCTTCACAAGGGTTTCAAGCAAAAAGGTGACTCATCAATTCGCTAAACTGCGACAAATTCCAGAACTTGGGCTAATAGTTTTTGGAGCAGTTGGAAATATTCAAGACGATGCACAAAGAGATTTTGTGCAAACGGCTATTGATACTGGATGTGACTATCTCATCATTGATGCTCAAGACTGGGCACGCCTGTTTATTGCTTATGAAAAAATCTGTCCAAAAGATGGAACACCTTATGATGATACCGGTACCTGTACAAATAGACATGTGCGAGATGAAGGTTTGGCTTTAGAAATGAAAGTTAGAGATAAACTATCATATACAATCGTAAGTCAAAGAGATGTAAGCCATGCTGGAGCCAAACGTTATTCTGCTACTATTATTTTAGACAAACATTATTCGAAGGATGTAATTAGAACAATTATTCAAAAAGCAACAGAGAAATTAAAATATGATAACTATTATCGTAATGAGCGAGTTAAAGCACGATGGCATGAAATTCCGGCCCATGTAGTGTGGCTGTTTATAGCTCACGATTTGGAAGACGTTCGGAATGTAAATTGGATTTGTCGCACAGGTTGGATAGATCCATTTTTACCAGAAAATATGCCCCATCTTGGCTTCAAGAGCAATGAAATACTTGGAGATATAGAAGTCTTTTGGAATGAGGACTACAAATCACAAAAAAACGTCTTCGAAAACAGTTTTGGTACGAAGGAGGAGGTATTAGATGCCATTCGCCCCATTTTAAATGGAATGGTAGAACTTGGCAAACAAGGGATTAATTCCTTTGGAGAATACAAGTGTGGAAACACTTCCGAAGATAAATTTATCCTAAAAATGCAGAAAATAGAACCAAGAGTTACAGAACTTTACCTTCAATCGGGAAATATCTCTATGTCCCCAGAAGACTGCAAAGACTATGATCAAGCATGTCGTAATATTTTTGCTACTATCAACGATATGTTCCTTTACTATTCTAAAAAAGGGTTAGAAATATGGCCTATGCGAAAAAGAGATTGGTTAATGCAAGATATAATAAAAAGATTCGACGATGATTGGAAAAGAATTGAAGTTGAAGAAAGCAAAATTCATTAAAAGAGAAGCAAAGCAACAACATATAATACAGCCTATACACTACGGGCTTTCACTTTGCACTTTGGGAAATTAGTCCATTCTGTTGCAATGTTGTGTATACTGGAAACATTATATACAATCGTTAAACGCAAATAAGCAAAAATGAGGTTTTAGTATGGGAAATGACAAAAAAAAGCGTAAACCATTTTCATCAGGAGATCTTGAGGCATTATGTAAAGTTCTAGCTGATACTGATACAGGATTGACTGGTAGCGAGATCGGCCACATATTAGCACAAATTGGTGTTATCGATACAGACCCAACGATAACGAAATGGAGACGCTTATACGATGCGCTTGCTGAAAATCAAAATAAACGCCAAGATGGAAATAGGGTTCTTTCATTTATCGCTAAAGCACTGCAACCTACGAGATTTATCAATAACAGGAATCAATATGATTCAATGTTAAGGGGTGTAAATATTGTTTTAGCCTTTCATGGATTAGAATTTAGAGATGATGGTAAGTTTCATACAATCAAGCGAGTTTCTACATTAGCAGAAGCAGAAAAACGAGTTCAAAACCTTAAAACCTCTGTTTTTGATCGTAACCTGCATAAGGATTTATTACGCTTTTGTAGGGCTGAATTGCTTCAAGACAATTATTTTCATGCCGTACTTGAAGCTACAAAAAGTGTAGCATCAAAGGTTCGTTTAATGACCGGACTTAATACTGATGGTGCACAACTCATAGATGATGCATTTGGAGGAACAAATCCGATTCTTAAGATAAATGCTTTTAAAACAGATACCGAAAAAAGTGAACAGAGAGGATTTACAAACTTAGCGAAGGGGTTGTTTGGAACATTTCGAAATCCCACTGCTCATGCTCCAAAAATTGAATGGAATCTTGATGAACAAGATGCTTTAGACCTTTTCACACTTGCGTCCTATGTACTACGAAGAATTGATAATAGCCATACTTAAATCAAAAATATGAACCTACCAGACCAAATCAAAACCGGAGAATCCGAAACAGTCGAATTCAAAGAAAAATTCGATGAGCAAACCATTGAATCAGCAGTAGCTTTCGCTAACACAAAGGGTGGCATAATCTTCATAGGCGTATCTGATAAAAACAATATCAAAGGCATAAAAGTCGGAAAAGAAACACTCAACCAGTGGACAAAACAATTTTCTCAAAGCACAGACCCCCACATAATCCCGGAACCGGAAAATATCAAGATCAATGGAGTAGCGGTGAATTATGCGAAGTTTGGGAGATTGGTGGAGAAGATATGAGCGAAAATAATGACGTTAATATCAGGATGCAGTAAGTATGGACAAGAAAACAGCCAGAAGCCGTGGAATGAATACAAACACCAATAACAGTGGGCAAGGTCCGCTGATCGGTAACCATCCTCAAAACGGCGATCTGTTTGACAGGGTTGCTTTCATTCTTGATCAGGCGCGGGCGAATGTTGTCAGATCAGTCAATAACCAGATAGTGATTGCCTACTGGCTAATCGGGCGCGAGATAGTGCAGGCGGCTCAGGGTGGTGATGAATGTGCAGAGTATGGGAAAAAAGTGCTGGAGGAGCTATCTGCCAGGCTTTCACATAGGTATGGCAGGGGCTTTTCCGTGACAAACCTGCGTTATTTCAGGTTGTTCTATCAGATATATTCTGAGCGCTTACCTGAGATTCGTCACATGACTTGTGATGAATCTGGCCGGTTGGATGGGATATCGCAAAATCATCACATGGCTTGTGATGTTTTGGAAGACATGAGCCTTGCAGTTCAACAAAGCGAATGCATGGAAGGTTTTTCCCCTGTACTTAGCTGGTCACATTACCGAACACTGACCAAAGTGGAAAACAGGAACGAACGCTTATTTTATGAAATCGAGACCGAGAAAGAGGGCTGGACTGTTGAACACCTGGAGCGACAGATCAACACATTTCTCTTTGCGAGATTGCTTAAAAGTAGGGATAAAGTTGGGCTGATGAAGCTGACGCGGGAAGGACACAATCCGAAAAACCCGATAGACACAATAAAAGAACCATACATTCTTGACTTCCTCGGTTTACCAGATTCAGATGTTCTGCACGAATCAAAGCTCGAAAAAGCCATTATCAGCAACCTCCAGTCATTTCTTCTTGAACTTGGCAAGGGCTTTGCCTTTGTTGGACGACAAAAACGACTACAGTTCGATGATGATTTCTTTTATATTGATCTTGTTTTCTACAACTGCATTTTGAAATGCTACCTGCTGATAGATCTGAAAATTGGTGAACTGACGCATCAGGATGTTGGTCAGATGGATAGCTATGTCAGGATATTTGACGACAGATACATCACGTCCGGCGATAATCCGACTATCGGATTGATCCTTTGTTCAAAGAAGAATGAGACCATCGCAAAGTATTCGGTGCTCAATAACAGCAAGCAGCTATTCGCCTCAAAATACATGCTCTATCTGCCAACAGAAGAGGAACTCAAACGCGAGATCCAACACCAGCGTCAACTGATCGAAGAGGGTTCAAAACATGAAAAATGAGACTGTGACAAGGGACTACTTCGTGAATTCGATCTTCAAAGACCTTGCCAGGACTTACCAGAAAAGACCCATTTACTGGCAGTTCACATCAGGGAAGGGCAGGGGGTTCAATGTGCTGATGTATATGCACAAGTATGATAAGGAATCGCTGGCTAAGGTGAGGACTGATTATCTGCTTAAGCTTGAGGATAAGCTTGATGCCAGGATTGGGATGCTTTCGTCTGAGTCAAATAAGGATGTTCGGGAGATGAGCAGGCTTTCAAAATTGATAGAGGAGCTTGCAGAGTATGATGAGGTGCTGAATAATAAGGCGCTGGGTTTTATTGAGATTGATCTGGATGATGGGGTTGTGGTGGATTATGCGAAGTTTGAGAGGTTGGTTGGGAAGGTATGAGAAAAGGTGAGGATAATGATTGAAGCGTTCGATATGAGGGAAGAATATGCGAAGTGAGTTCGTATATGTATTGTTATGCGAAAATCCAGTTATTATAATGTTGTTTCAAGATGAAAGATGATGAATATTACAAGACAATAGCGAAATTCGCAGAGAATTGGCGTAGACAGAATCTCTTTGCCTTACAAGAGATAGACCGTATGGCCAATACGGTACAGCCCGCTCACATCAGCATGCTGAGAAATCTGGAAATGAGCATGGTAGATTTTAAGATCATGCAAAAGCAGATCCGTGCTCTTAGTGCTTCAATTCCTCGTATCGAGCCGATACTAGGACAGACTATTCGTGAAGCCAACCTCCAAATGAGCGATGTACTCATGTCACTTAGGCCCTATCAAGATTTTACTATACGACTCCAAGAAGACCAGCGAAGATGGGCTGAATCGCTTAAGGCTTCTATTGGAGCACTATCTCAAGTGACAGGGATTGCAACTATAATTGGACGAGACTTTTCCCTAATACATGACTATCGGCTGAATTGAATAATTGACCAAATTAAACTTCATCACACAAAATAACGAATATTTTTGGTATGTTCAATATCAGATGTGGTCTTCTTTGTATTACCATCTTTTCTGTAATTAGCTAAACCGCTTATTCCATTCTCTGCATATGCTTTCAGATCTTGTCGATTGATTAGATTCCTTTACATCATTTATTCTATCAAGTATCTGCTGTTCTCTCTTACCAACATTGTTTATGCATATATTTAAAATATAGACATAAAGGCATATAATTGATGAAGTTTATTTTGGTCATATTTTGGAATAGCCGATAGTCATGTAATAGCAAATTCTGCTCTTTTTGCTCAACAGTCAGTTGCACGTATCAATTTTCAGGCGATTGATGAGGCAGCCAAAATCGGAGATCATGCGAGGGAAGCCCTTTACCAACCACTCAGAGAAATGGCAGATTCATATCATTCTCTATGGAGTGCATTTCGTATCGATTCGCAAATGATTTTCTCGGTTCCATCAATGGTAATTACAATTCCAAGTATTGAAATGTATCTCGCAACTCACCAAGTAGAGGTATCAACGATAGAAGCCGAAATTATGCCAGATGAGGAAAAATTTCTTGCTCAAATTAAACCGAACAAACAGCACATGCATAAAATTATTGCATCTATTGACGTGAGACTAATTCCATTATATGAAGGAGCAATCAACGCCATTGCATCTGACAATGTTGATCATGTTCGTCATGCTACTATTTCGTTGCGAGAGTTATTCACACAAATACTCCTCGAACTTGCACCTGATAAAGCTTTCTTTGAGTGGGATAAATACAAATCGTATCGAAACAACGGTCGTCCTACACGCAAGGGACGACTACTTTATATTTGCAGAAACATAAATTATGATTCATTTACTACGTTTGTTGATCGGGATGTCTCAGTAGCTCTTAGTTTTCTTGATTTATTACAAAAAGGTACCCATGCAATTGAAAAACCATACGATAAAAGACAGATGAAAGCACTACTCATTAGATTTGAGCATTTAATTGATTTCATTATAAGGATTTCACGGGATACTTAAAAATAAAACATTTTGTGACTTTTCATTCATTGTAGCATGTGTTCATTCAGCCGAAGACTAGAGATTATTTTAATCTAAAAGTGGGGATTTGCTTGGGTTTGTGTGGTGGAGATGAATAACGTATCGATGCTTTTAGGCAACTCACAAATAATAATTTACCCATTGCTGAACGAAACATCCTTTCAG
>JAIOQW010000028.1 GCA_021108405.1 Methanosarcinales archaeon | reverse complement strand
GGCTATTATCTGCTTGCCTTAATTGTCGCACCATCACGTTTTCGGAACTAACGGCATAAGCATTAATAATTATTCTATAGACCTGAAATAGTGTCCTGTAGTCAGACCCCGGGAACTTGCCTTTTTTATTGCAGATAAAAACCCTTTTCCATTGAACTTATCCTGCCTATCCTGATAACTGTCTATAGCTTTTCTATATAGAGTAGTGATCTTTTTGATTTGTTCAGTACTATAAAGCATTCCTTCTATTCTCATAGAAAATATCCCTATTTTAAAAAGATCAGGGATATGATCGATCATGCATAGTTCACGTGAATTAAAGATATGTGTTCTGCATGCATCATCAATTCGTACTGGAAATTCAAATCCTTTCTCATCCGTGATATCGAATTCATTGATGCCCTTATACAAGCAGTGATCAGAAACCATTAATTGTATTGATCCCTGGATAAGGCATTCTACCCTATAGAAGGCAGAAATATCCGCAATCTCAAAAAGAGCAAGTTCAGGAGATATAGTGATGCAGTCAACCCCCAAATGTTTTAGTAACTCTAACGCCTCACGGTTATAAGCATTTGCCGGGTAATCTACTACCAAAGAAATATCCTGCTTTTTCTTTAGCAAGTATACTTGATCCGTACTTGATGCTAAAATACCATCAATGCGGCCAATATTTTCAAGTGCATTAAGAATTACCTTCTTTTCATGGTCTTTTATGATATCAGGTAAGCTTATGAAAATTTCCGTACCTGCTTTATGAGCTTTTGATATGACAGTATTTATTATGAATATATTCTCAATAACACTCTCCAGAGTAACATATATCCGATCAGCTCCACCCAGAACTGCAGCAAGAATAGAATCTACACCTGCTACACGGATAGATAATATTGGTTTTTGTTCCCTAACATTCTTCATATCAGGAATTTTGTCTAATCTGGAACTTTCACATTTTCTATAATATTTATTGATCCTCAACTGTGTAAGTTTTTCAACTGCCCTGCGCCGCAAAGAGTTAATAATTCCTAAAGGAATGAAAATATCATCATCCATCCTGATATCTACGCAATCCGCCCTGAAAACCGTATCACCTAATTTGCATACCTGTCTTTTTAATGAATGTTTATCCATAGGTTGTTGTATTGCAGCAGAGATCCCGGTCTCTGATAAGACCTCTACAGTATTTCCAATAGAGTCACTCATACATATCAACAGAGGATGATGTTTTATTGCCCGGACCATTATAGAAACAGAAATCTTCCGTGTTACTGATCGATATGATTTTCTCGAAGATTCGATCAGTCCGGAATCAAATGTTTTATAAACCGGTATGCCAGCAGCAACAGGATTTTTAAAGGGAAAACTTATTTGAGATTTTCCAGGTGCTTTTTTTACATACTGCCCACCGACACACAATGAGTTGATCAATGTACCGGTATTATCAATTGCTATACCATCGCCCTGATGAACAGGAACACTAAGTTTTACAAAAACCCTGCGAAGGCCAGGATCATATCTCTTTACAATACCCAGGAAGGTACCATGGTTGCCGGGCATTCCTATACTTATAAGTGATTTACCAGGATCCCCATCCAAAAATCCTTCAGTGAAACCCCTATTAAAAATAATCTCCAGACGCTGCTGTTCCTCGTGAGTGATTTTCGCATCAGGATCATCACGCAAACGATCCAGGAGATCTCTGTACGTCTTTGTGACTACAGCTACATATTCAGGTTTTTTCATGCGTCCTTCTATCTTAAAGGAGTTCACACCTGCTGCAATAAGATCACTTAAACGTGATGATAGATTCAGGTCCATGGGACTTAATAAGTATCCTTCATCCTTCATTGCTTTAGATGTAAACAACTGATATCTCTTTCTACAGGGCTGGGCACAACGACCCCTATTTCCACTACGTCCGCCAATAAAGCTGCTCATCAGGCATCTGCCTGAGTATGAGATACATAAGGCACCGTGGATGAATACCTCAAGCTGGATATCAGTTCCGGAGCGAATGGCATTTATTTCATTTAGGGTTAATTCCCTGGCCAGTACTACCCGTTTAATACCATTTGATTCCAGCAGTTCTATGCCTGTACTGTTATGAATTGACATCTGGGTACTTGCATGGATAGGCAATTCAGGTAAATGCTTTTTTATTATTCCAAGCAATCCTATGTCCTGGATTATCACAGCATCCGCACCATGATCACATAGCAATTCCAGATATTTTAATACTCTATCCAGTTCATGATCTTTAAACAGAGTGTTAACCGTAATATAGGCTGATACATCTCTTGAATGAGCAAAATCAATGGCATCCATTAGTGTTTTAATGGTAAAATTTTCAGCATTTATACGGGCATTAAACTCACTTGCACCCAAATAAACAGCATCCGCACCATTTTCAACTGCTGCTTTTAGGGCGTCAATACTGCCAGCAGGGACCAGCAGTTCCGGGATAGTATGGTTTTTATTCATTCTTATAAGCATACGATATTTGAACAAATCGAATTAAATCTTTTGATAATATCAATAATTGGAAAAAACTATATATCTGAATTCTTATTAACTTATACATTGGAGGAATATTCTACATTGCAAAATATCGAAAACGATATAAATACCACTCCAGTTACAATACTAAATGATGAGCAACTATTAGAACTCGTTAATATAAAACACGAAAAGTTTATTAAAGACTATAGCGATGAGCTTCATGTATTGGATGAAAAGATCGACACCGGTCGTTCCAGTCATCAGCGTATTGTAAAAGAACTGGAAGCACTGGAATCACGAATTATTGTACTCAGGGAAAAACGTCACCAACTTTATCATCAAGTTAAGAAACTATATGAAAAACTGATTATTATAATCAAAGACAGCAACCAAATCAAGCCTACAACGGATGAAATTAATAATATTTTAAATAAACTGCAAAATACCAATATTTCTTCTAATGACGAATATAGTCATATTGATAGGATTGTGACATTGATAAAGGAAATAGAGGAAATAATTCCGGATACCAATACTGAAGGAAAGTTGATTGGATCTTCGGTCATTGACCTGCTGGAAACTGCCAGGATGGCCCAACAAGAACTTGAAGAAATAGAGTCTGCCCCCAAAGGCCAGAAAAATGAATCCGATTCACTTAAACAGGAATATGAAGAGCTTGAACCTCGTCGTGACTGGTTAAATCGCAGAATAAAGCTTCATACGGATGCTTTGGATTACTGGGGAAAAATGAGATCAGGGGGTATAAAACATGAATGATATATCAAATCTCTCTGAAAGTGAATTAAAACACAAGATAAATTTTTTAAGACAGCAAATCGATTCCAAAGACCGGGAGATCAAGGGTCTGTTCAAAGAGATGAATCTTCATAATAAAGGTACAAATGAACTCAGGGACAAACGTGATGAACTCAACAAGCGTGTAAAAGACCTGCGCGTGACTGCAATGGAGTATCGGAATAAACGAGATGAGGTTAATAAGAAGATCGCTGAATTGAAACAGCAAAGAAATGAGATGTTAAGTCATCAGAATACCTATACAGATAAAATAAGTGAATTGAAAAAAAAACGTGATGACCTGA
Source organism: Methanosarcinales archaeon (assembly GCA_021108405.1). Taxonomy (GTDB): domain Archaea; phylum Halobacteriota; class Methanosarcinia; order Methanosarcinales; family Methanocomedenaceae; genus Methanomarinus. Next base: position 29,942 of record JAIOQW010000028.1, on the reverse strand, counting down.
ATAAGATAGCCAGAGGACGTATTGAATTTCTTAATAAGGCATATAAGGATCAACTGGATAAGTTTTCTACTATTGACATTCCTCTTGAGTATGAGCAATCACTATTTGAAAGTTTACACGAATTAGGTGATCGACTTAAGGCTATATACAAAGCCAATATTATACATAATGAAATGGGTGATGTATACGGAAAAGTAAATGAATTCAAAGGCGACCTTGATACCATTAGTGCTTTGATCCGCGACCTGGCCAGTGAATCACAAGAAAATCATGTGAAAATGTTAGAGTTTTTTAATGAAGTAGATGAGTTTAAAAAACAATCCGATGAATACCATCGACGTCTTGTAGAGACCTATAAGATTACACGCCCTATTAAAGATAAAATTGATGTATTAAAGAAAAGTCTCTCTGGTATTCGAGAGGAACTTACTATTTATCTTGATCGTCTGTCAGAGATCCAGCTTGTTAAAGATAAGACAAAAGAAGATAAAAAACGAATAGAAGCAAAGGAAAAGTTTAACAAGTCAGGTCGGATGAGTTTAGAAGATCTAAGATTGTTGATGGAAAACGATGAGATAAAGTTCGAAAAAGAATCGTAAACATTATCTTTAAGAAATATAATGATGCCATTGAGATGGTCAGATGGATATACCCTTAATACATTTACCTGATGTGCAGGCTAATAGACCTGATATATCTATTACACTTACGAGAGTTGGTGTAACTGGTGTGAAGAAACTTGTTGAAGTGTCCCGGGCAGAGAAACGACCCATAATTTTAATATCAAATTTTGACATATTTGTTGATCTTCCTTCAGATCGCAAAGGTGCAAATTTGTCCCGTAATTTTGAAGCTATTGATGAAGTCATTGATGAATCCATTACTTCACCTGTATGGGAAATAGAAGAGCTATGTAGTGAAGTTGCGCGAAGACTACTGAAAAGGCATGAATATGCCACAAGGGCAGAGGTCATAATGAACAGCGAATATATTGTTAGACGTATTACTCCTGTAAATAAAGTGAAATGCCAGCAGGTTGTAGATATCTTCGCAGAAGCCACAGCACAGCGGAAGAACAATGGAAATATACTAGTTAAGAAAATGGTTGGTGCAGAGGTAATAGGTATAACAGCCTGTCCATGTGCACAGGAGATATCGAGGGATAAGGCTATTGCAGAATTGAAGAAATTGAATGTAGATATCGAGACAATTTATAAATTTTTAAAAGTTGTCCCTACTGTTACACATAACCAGCGAGGGAGAGGGATTATAACTATAGAGGTTTCTACTGTCAATAAAGTCTCAATTGATAAGATCATTAAGATAATTGAAGAATCCATGAGTTCCAGTATTTATGAATTACTTAAACGCAATGATGAAGCTCAACTGGTAGAAACTGCCCACAAGAACCCCAAGTTCGTAGAGGATTGTGTACGAACAATGGCAAAGAAGATAGTAATGGAATTTTCATACCTACCGGACGACTCTATTATAACCATCAAACAGATAAATGAAGAAAGTATCCATACCCATAATGCCTTTGCCGAACGCATAGCCACTCTTGGGGAACTTAAAGAAGAACTGAATATGTAATAGGTTGAATAAACTATTTAACCAGCAAAAGAGATTTAAGATACATTCTTACAAAGAAACATTATTAATATTATTATTAATATTATTATCAGATTTACTAAGGAGATTAAATATATGCAGCAATTTATTATATCAGGTACTTTTAAAGCAGGACATTCATGGGAACACTTCACCAAAACAATAACCAGTCAGAATGAATCTAATGCCAGGGAAAAAGTGTATTCTCTTATTGGGAGTGAACACGGTCTAAAACGTAATTTGATCAAACTTGAGTCCATTATTAAGGAGTGAAGTTTTTTGACATCTGATCAAAATCTATCAGAAGAAGATATCCAGAAAATGGCTGTTTCGCATCAACAAATGGAATATCAGGCCCAGGCCATAGCCCAGCAGATAAATCTGGTCAAAGCATCCATAGATGATTGTAATAAAGCCATCTATACTATCACTGAATTAGAAGGTATTGAAGAAGAACATGAGATGTTAATCCCAATAGGGTCAGGTGCCAATATTATGGCAAAGATCATCAAAGCTGATAAAGTGATCATCGAAATAGGTGCGGGTGTCAATGTTGAAAAAAATTTAGATGAGGCAAGGGAGAATTTAATAGCTCGAAAAGAAGAGCTTACTAAATTTCACGAAAAATTACAAACTGACCTGAATGAACTGGTAGCTAAAATGAAAGAGATCGAAGCTATAGTATCTTCAGTTGCAGATAAACAAAAACAGCAAATACAAATGCAGCAGCAACAACAACAACAGATTCCTATGTAGGGCACATAGATGTTTAATAATTTAAAAGACAAACTTGGGAATATTAAATCTTCTTTAGGAAATGTACTCGACCGACAGGTTAAACATAATCCTGACAACGCAGAACAAATAGAGCCTGTTAATGATAAGACAAAGGATGAACTAAAGAAGGAATCAAAAAAACAAAAAAACAAAAAAACAAAACCAGAGTCTGTAGGGATTGGAAAGAAGGCAAAGGCTCTATTAATCGATCGAGAGTTCATTATTGATGATAAGAAACTGGAAGGACCCTTATGGGATCTGGAAATGGCATTGCTTGAAAGTGATGTAGCCCTCCAGGTAGCAGAAGAGATCGTAGAATATGTAAAAACGCAACTTAAGGGAAACAGACTAAAGATCAGACAGAATAAGACAGACCTTGTTGAGCAAACCTTAAGAGAGGCCTTGATCAATGTATTGAGTGTGGAAAAACTTGATTTTGATGAATTCATCGAAAATGCTAATAAGCCTGTCACCATAGCATTTGTAGGTGTCAATGGTACTGGAAAGACAACGACTATATCCAAAATAACAAATTATCTTCAAAATAGTGGATACTCAGTAGTAATGGCTGCTGCCGATACCTTCCGGGCAGGTGCTATTGACCAATTAGAGCGTCATGCAGACAATCTTGGTACGAAGATAATAAAACATAAGGAAAGCGGAGACCCTGCTGCAGTAGTGTTTGATGCTGTAGAATATGCTAAAGCCAGACATAAAGATGTTGTACTGGCAGATACAGCAGGCAGGATGCATACGAATATCAACCTGATGGACCAGATGAAGAAGATATGTAGAGTGGCTCCACCCGATCTTGTAATATTTGTAGATGAGGCTATTGCCGGTAATGATGCGGTAGAGAGAGCAAATATTTTCAACCAAACAGTACCTATAAACGGCACTATACTGACAAAAGCTGATGCCGATTCCAAAGGGGGTGCAGCTATTTCCATTGCACACACTACCGGCAAACCTATACTGTTCCTGGGCGTGGGCCAGGAATATGATGATATTATCAAATTTGACCCTGAATGGCTGGTTGATAGATTATTTGAGTAAATTACAACCTATACCTGATCAATGCTCCCAGGACAACCATACCATCGTGTATCGGCCTGAACTTGGAACCACCAGTACGTGCCCTGTAAATTATAGGTATTTTTGTTATTCCAAGTCCCATCCGCACAGCCTTTGCAGTGATCTCGGTCTCTATTCCGAAACCATCCGATTCCAGGGACATATTGTGTATGGCTTGTTTTCCTATTGCCCGCATTCCTGATAGGTTATCCACTTTTTTGGAATAAAGCAAATGGAATAATCCTCTGGATAGAGCATCTCCAATAAGAAAAATTTTTGGCAGGGAATCTCCTGTGAATTCTACTCTTTCACCTACAACCAGATCATATTTATCAAGAGCTTTGATAAATTCAGGAATTAGTTCAATTGGATATGTACCATCCACATCCAAGAATACCACATCATCCTCAACATAATTAAAAGCACTTCGTAAGGCTTCGCCTTTTCCCAGGCCGCTATCAAAGATAACCTCAACGTCTAGCTGACTGGCAATCTCAACAGTCCTATCTGTAGAATTTCCGTCTACAACTACTATACGCAAATGGCTGCATATCTCCCTGATCCGCTCTATTGTAGCGCCTATACAGGCTTCTTCATTCTTTGTGGGGAGGATCAGGCAAACCATCGTGTCACTTTAATAGATCTTCTATTTTTCCATCCACCAGTTTGATGGTCCGGTCCGTTCTTTCTGCTACCCAGGGGTCGTGTGTTACTATAATCACGGTTTGACCATGATCAGATAGTCTTCGCAGGATATTAATGATCAGCTCGCGGGTTTTGGTATCCACTTCACCGGTTGGTTCATCTGCCAGTATGATGGCAGGTCTGTTTGCCAGTGCTCTTGCAATACTTACTCTTTGCTGTTCTCCGCCGCTAAGTTCTGAAGGTTTATGCTTCAGCCGGTCGCCAAGCCCCATCTCAGTAAGGACTTCCTTAGCTCTGGTCATGCGTTTTTTCTTGGGTACTCTGGCAAACCTCATGGCGATCTCTACATTACCAAGAGCGCTCAGGACACTTAGCAGATTGAAGTGCTGGAATACGAAACCGATCTTCTCACGACGCAACTTTGGAATATCCTTATTTTTAGCCTTTGTTACTTCGATGTTGTCAATGAATACTTTTCCTTGTGTAGGTTTTTCTAACATACCGATAATAGAGAGCATAGTGGATTTTCCAGAACCGGAAGGCCCGACAATACTTACCAGTTCACTGCGCTTGATATCAATATCCACTCCACGCAGTGCATGAACAGGTATCTTTCCCTGCATAAATGTCTTTTTTAAGTCCCTGGTCTTTAATATAATATCTCCACTCATATCATCTATATCACTTATATCACCCACATCATTGTTATTCCTCATATCATTCATAGCGCAGGGCCTCCATAGGGCTCATCCTGGTAGCTCTTATCGCCGGATAGATGCCAGAGGCTGTACCCAGCAAAATGGCGAACAGCATGGCGACAGCAACAAGACGTGGAGTGATAAGGAACAGTACGATGCCCTGGTCGGCCAGCCACAGGTTCATTCCGTAAATAACCGCCCAACCGCTGGCCAATCCCAATAAACCACCTATCAGTCCCATTATAGAGGCTTCGCCTACAGTCATTAATAGAATATCGCGCTGCTGCGCCCCTAAGGCTTTTAATATCCCGAATTCCTTTGTTCGTTCCATTACTGACATGAGCATTGTATTCATAACACTCAGTCCCCCTATAAGAGCAGCCAGAACGGCAGCACTGACAGTGATGACAGAGAATATCCTCAAATTCTGCTCTGCCTCCTTCTTCAACTCGCCTGGTGAGAGTGTATCTACTCCGTCCACACTGAGTTTGATCCTTTTGGCAAGCAGCTCACCGTCCACACCTTCCTGTGGAAGAGCAAAGATCAAAGAGACCGTATCGCCCATGTCATAGATATCCTGGGCTATATCAAGAGGAATGGCTGCATTAGCATCAAAGAAACTACCGGTATATTCCAGGACTCCTACTACTGTGAAATTCTTATCCTCTATTTCAAGTTTGTCTCCCACCCCTATATTATATTGTGTGGCTATGCTGCTGCCTATGACAGTTACGTACCTATCTCCTCTCATCAAGAACCTGCCATCTTTAACCTTGATTGGTGTCAAAGCAACCTGGGATTTCTCGGGACGGATACCTGTAACCTGGTTTCCACCAAAACTCATTCCTCCGCCTTCTTCTAATGGTGCCATTAGCATTCCGTATGCATCCTCTACACCAGGTACTTTTCGTACTTCTGCAACTTTGCTATTTGTCACCCCACCTCCGAATACTCCTACTGAACTAAAAACCCGTATCTTTTCGGCTGTTAGTGAAAATGATTTCTCGAATGTCTGGTTAAAGTTCTCTGACATACCTCCCATCACGATCACTGCGAAAATCCCAAGACCTATGCCAGATATAGTCAGTCCTGTTCTTATCTTTCGCTGAGTTAGGTTTCGCAGGATTATATCAAACAATAGTTGCACCACCTAACTTTTTCTAACAAGTGTGAAACTGACAACGATCATAGCCAGACTCAGGATAATGTTAAATCCGGGTGTAGTTTGCTCAGTAGGATTACTTATTGGATTTATAGGTTCTGGTATGAGCAATACGGTCTCATACCTATCCAGTATATCTCCTTTAAGGGTTTTTACCAGTATGAACACTTTATATACCCCCGGATCAAGATCGTTCCAGATAATTCCTACTGTATCATCCCTGTTCAGTGTAAGTATTTCTGATCGGTCTGAATAAATAAGCGGCTCTGCACCTTCCTGTCTAAGTTCAATTTCCACTTTGCCGTCAAAAGGTACCTGTGAGCGGCCGAATAAGGTCACACTGGCACCAAAGTCATCAACATCCACATCATTGTCATCGATTTCGATATCCTGGCATGATGTGAACTCAGTTATATAAGATGATGTGATCTGCGGTGTATGAGAGTAGGCCTTGACACGTACAATATAATCTGTATTGTCTTTTAGCAGTATAGGCCAGTTAATTGAAAGTGGAGTGGACTGGATAATAGAGATGTCTTCTTTTGTTTTTGAATAAATGATCTCATTTCTGTGGATCAATTCGAAGGTAATATCAGCAACAGTCGGATCTGATAATTTTCTTGGACTTAATAGCACACTGGCACCACTGCTTGTGGCACTTAGATCAATTACTTTAAATCTGGGGAGTGTTACGAACCCATATGAGAATTTATATGAGGATTCATTAATTAGTTCATCATTACTATAAATACTGGCCGAGGCAGTATAGCTTTTAGCATTTGAGTGGAGCTTAGTGTCCCATATAATTACTTTAGTGAGCTGACTATCTTCGGGCATATCCAGGTCTATTGTCCGGGTCCGGATAATATCGTCCTGTTGTGATAGGGTTAATTCGATGTGTCCGTTTTCTATGGGGCTTTGGGATTGTAGTGTTATATCCATACTATTCTCATCGGAAAAAAGGGATATTATTTCAACCCGGGGTTGGGCAGATGCCGGATGTGATGCTGATAGGATTGTCAGTATTATTAGAAGAATTAGAAAAGTATATGATCCGGGTTTTATTATGGCTGTGGTGGATAATAAATATGGTTTATTCATGATATTATTCCTTATTAATCTCTTATTTTGATAGTATATCAGGTATATAGCGAGGATTTGTATCCATTTCAAAAAGTAGGGTATGCCTGTAAAAATATAATTTTTGCGATTCATCCGTATAGCAGACCCTGCACACCATGTTGCTGTGTCATTCCTCTGCTACTACATGCAAGGCCTTGTGGTATAATTCATCATCTATCCAGAATCCGGTCTCGTTACGAAGTTTATCTAATTCCTTCCGGAGAGAACTTATTTTACCTTCAAACTTTGCACGGATTAAAATCCCAATAATTCCGGTCATAGGTAATCCATACAGTTTTGCTACTTTTCTTGCTTCAGACTCATCCAGAAGAACCACATCGAGATGCTGCTCAACAGCCAGTGCGATAGTTTCAGCTTCTCCCTTATGTAGGTCCCGTTTAAGCAATTTAACTACAGATTCATTAGCAGGTGCCATTACCTCAATCCAACCTGTACTGTAGGCTTTATTTACCTCAAGAGCACCAGGCCTGCCATGTCCTTCCTCAACTACTTCCTTCTACACACCAGGCGTAATAAGAATTTTCTCATAAAACCCTTTTAAAACATCCATACGTCCAATTCCTGCAGTATGGATCAAAGTTGAAGAATCACTGATTGCTTCGGGCATAATCAATATCTTCTTCTAAATTATTTACTGTATAATGGCGACGGATCTTATACAGTCTCATAAGTTCCTCAAACTCCCATCGAGTTATTCCGGCAAGAGCACATGCTTTCCCAGATGAAAGCACTCCTCGCTGATATAATGCTAATCCTAGTTCCTTATGCAGTTCCCGATCCACTTCTGCTGGAGGTAAACGGATCGCATCTACAATATCATCAGGTATCTTCAATATAAGCGTACTCACTATTATCGCCTCGATTCTTTTATTAATTTATCATTAACTACTCGTTAATATAGTTGTCCCTTAAAGCAATAAACCAGTATCCTTTTTATTTCATGGTATTCTTTCCGGAGTCTTGGAAGATTCTTCACAAACGGGCACAGAGTTTTTCTTCTCTGTGTCCTTAAGTGCTCTCTGTGGTAGATAATATAAACAATGATCCATATAACTTTTATTGGCCTACTTTTTGAAAGGGATACGATTATTATGTCGCACGAGACCTAAAATATCCTCCCGACTTTCAAGATCAATGTATCAATAAATATATTCCAGTCTGGTCGCAGGTTTCTTGGTATGAAGTGATTGGCTGCGTTTCCTATATAATAACTATTTTCTTTTGCGGCCTTCAGTCTCAACAGAAGATCATCCGAAAACCCCTGTTGGTTTATCCTGTAAAAGTCGAGCATGATGTCCAATGCCTTAAACAGATCCCCCCCATTAAAATCCAGATCCAGGCAGTAGAATATATCATAGATGTCTTTTCCTTCCATCCTATTGTACAGAGCGATGAACTTCCTTGCCATCAGGTCTTCCAGTGAATAAACCCTGAAGATGGTCGGATGCGTCTCTATGAAAGGAGATTTTACCAGTGCATCCTCCACCTTCAGGGATTCGGTCCTGGTGAGATAGAATTCTATTCGGACCCGGTCCATATCACCAAACTCATTCATGTAGTAACAATCGAACCTCAAGGTTCTATGAAGAATCCTCGGACCCTGTACATCAAAATCCGTTATTTCCGCAACTCTTTCCCTGATCGCAGAGATCTTTTCATCAAGACTATGATCCGAAACAAAATCCAGATCAATATCCTCAGAGAATCTGCTAACCCCCAATCTCGCCAGGTACGCCCTGTTTAAAGCAGTTCCTCCTTTCAAAATGACTTCCGGAAACAACCCCCTGAGCTGTTCCAGAACGATTGAGACTTTTTCGTCCTTTGACAGATACTTCAGACCGAGACCGGTCTTTACAGATATGTGCCTTAAGATCTCCTGATCAACCATGGTACCACCACGACAGTATATTTTCTTTTCCGAGATTATCAAGTAACATCCATGGTTTGTTGTATTTTCCAGTACGCCTTCCGGAGGGTAGTAATTTCGTGTTGTTCTTAATCCTCTTTTTGAAGTATTGCAAAACCTCCTCCGGAATTTTATCTGTCTTATCCCCAAACAACTCCAGAACATATCCGGTTCTCTGGCAAAGGGAACTTGATGCGAGTTCAAAATATCCTGTAAATTCGTTCCAATCCATATCCGCATCATACAATGCTTCCGTTATCGTTGAATAACCCCCTCCGTACTGCGGTTTATAAAAGCAATCGAAGAATGTCTTCGCTATAGTGGATATGTAAATATCTTTATAATGTGTTATTCCTGTAGCTCTCTTACCCATTGCCACAGATTTGAATGTGTATTCTCCCATCCTCTTTTCCATTGACCTGTTCTTTGTCACAACGAATATGGTGAAGGGCTCGTAATCCAACAGATCATAAATCCTGAGTGCAGAGGAAAAGCCGATATAGCCTTTAAATAATGCCAAAGCAATTTTATATGGATTATTTATCAAAGGCTTATCGGATGGCTTTTTTTGAATCAGGTAGACTCCCTTTTTCAGCCTGTGGAGATATCCTTTTGAAGAGAGGCTGTGACAGATTTTATTTATTTGATAGGGCTTTAGATTAAAAAAGAGATCTCTTATTTCGTCGGTATAAGCTATGTCAATAGAGGATGTTATGTTGAATATCATCTGTTCTCGTTTGCTCAGATAGATATTTTTGTCCATATTCTACTATATAAGGGTACTATGCTTATAAAATTATCTACGGAATGAAAGGGACAAGGAGGCAATAGGGAAGTTTCAGTTACACTAATTCCGAGCTATACTTACGCCCGAATTATATACCTATAGATGATCTAAAAAGAGAACATAGTTCTGTGTTGCAATGATGTACGGCTTCTGGCGAGGCGGATATACATATCCCTTCCATCTTGCACCGCACTATAATGTGCGCCATGGCTGAAGTGTTTGGTCATGCGACCTTGATCATAAACTCATCAACATCTATAGGCAGTATTTTTGCGGTTTTTTTGCTTGATAGGGTATCCGAAAGTTCTTTCGGGAACCGTATGAGGTAATTTCTTCCATCTGATGATATTTTTACTTCGTAACCTTTTATTCCTTCTGCATGCCTTAATGCGAACTCTCGCTCTACTTGTGATGCAGTTTCAACGTCTAATAGCTCTTTTCCACACGTTGGGCATTTATAGGCATTCACATTCAGAATCATCAGATTGCCTCTTTTGACATCGATTTCTATGGGTTCCATTTTGATGTGGCAGTCTATGCAATATGCAGGAGTTTTCGAATCTAATTGAACTTCAAATGTCACCTCTTCTCCTGTTAATTCATCTGTTCCGATATTTTCATAATCCATTTCCTTTGTTTTCGTCTTCATAATTATCCTCTTTTTCTCTTGTAAAGATCAATCTGCCAATTAGACGATGAGTATGCGGTTTTTATCTCAGCAGTCCCTTCTTCATATTCAAAAAATGCAGTTACACATCCTGCATGAGACGATCCGATAACCATATAGTGACCACCACCTACTTTTTCTATGTAATGAGTGTTATACTCTTCCAAAACGTTTTTTGCAACAATTGGGTCAAGACCATGTTTATATTTAATTTTCGTTGCAACTTCTGGTGCCATAAGTATTCTCTGTATTAGCATTCATATCATACGTATGATTTTCGTAGGATATAATATAAGTTTCTATGAAAATTAAATCAGGGTTTTGAGGATTGGACGAAAGGAAGGGATTTATAAATAAATATCATTTTCTCTTTATTCCCCCTTCTATCAGATTGGAAGCCGTTTAACCAGCCGCCTGGTTGTCCTGCCATTACCGTCAAATAAGGATGGACAGCAGCGAATATTTCATTCATTCTTACGCCGTATCACCAATACTATAATTATAATACCGACAATCACACCCACCAAACCAAATAACAGCAGCCCTTTATTCCCGGTCTGCGCAGGTGGAATCTCATCTGTACCAGTATCCACTCCATGTCCGAACACCTCATCATCTTCAGTCTCTATCCTGGTCGACGCAGATGTATAATCATCTCCACTCACAGGTACAACCGTTTGCACTTCCGTTGCCAGTACCGTTGGCATAGAGGTTATATAAGGCCCGTTGCTGCTTCTTCTACTACTACTACTTACAATGGTGCTTTCGCTATCATCACCGGGTTTATGCGCTAAAAATTAACTGGAAAATGGAACTGTGCCTACTTGATATATTAGAAATATTCTATTGTCGGTATCCGCAAGAATTTACGGATACCGGCTGACTTACTATTCGACCTATACAGCGACACATATTTATCTATCGCTAATAATATATTTATACTTCATTACATATAATATTATGGCATCTGTGTAAAAAATTTTCAAAATTGGGCTGTATTACACACGAAAAATCGTTATGAATTGACTGTTCAAACCTGGAATGATCCATCCAACCGCCACTCATGAGAAAAGACGCTTATAGAGTTTTTTTGGGCAAATCCTATTAAGCATATCCCTGTATCACAAGCACTTACAATGCCGCTGCTTAATGGTGCGGCCTTGGTGACTATCACAGGGATCCCAACCCGTGCTGCCTTTAATACCATATCAGCAGGTTGACGCCCAGAGGAAAGTAGGAAATGCTCATCTGGGTCGAATCCATCCATTAGAGCCTGACCGATGACTTTATCCACAGCATTATGACGTCCTATATCCACTGCATTGGCTATGCATCTGCCACTACTGCTAATAACACAGGCAGCATGTGTGCCCCTTGTTTGATGATACACTTTTGATTCAAGATGGTGCAGTGAACCCATGATAATTTCATAATTAAAATGAGTATCTGATCTGACCTTTATATCATTATGCTGATCCGCAGGAGTGATCCTGGAATAAATCCGGTTGCTGTTGTCGATCATGATATCCTTGATGTCATGGATAGAGTTTACCGATCCCCCGCATATAAGATGTCCTACTGCCAGTTGCTCTAACTGCTCGGGAGTCGACGTCAAAGTAGCTATTTGTTTATTGTTTGCATAAAGTAAAATTGTCTCTTCCACAGCTACATTGAACGTGGACCTATAAGATTTAACTGTATTGATATGGGTGATCTTATACTCTTTTAAATACATCGGACTTTTTTCCTGTTTTTATTTTTAATTATGGATTATTATAGGTATATATATAGCAAGGCTTTTGTATCTCTCAATTATAGAAGAGATCAATGTATTTATATTTCGTAATTTCAGCAGCAGCTTATCTAGTGGTGATATTTCTTACTATCCGGGATATTCGCATTTTCAGGCGTACCAAACTGAATTCATACAGGCGTGGGGCACTGAAAGGTATGGTTGCTATGATAGTGGTACTATTAGGGGCAGTCATAGTACAATCCAATGCTGAACTGGGATTGTTACTGGTGTTTATTGGCATGTTTATTAATAAAAAGGGGCCAAGAGAGGATGTGTTCGGGGATGCCGGGACACTGGACAGGTTTATGGGTAAAACAAGATATGAAGGTTAGAATAAAGCAGGAATGTCTGCCAGGATACCTTCTTCAATTTCTTCACAAGAAGGATGTTTTGCCGGTTGTCCGATAATCCACCATAATACTACTGATATAACAGCAACAACAATAACCATTATCAATAGCATTATCCAATATAGAAAACCAGGTAACATGTCATTATAACAATACATCAACCATGAGATAATAAAACCAACCACTGCTACAGCAATATATGGTATGGATTTAATTACCAGCTTAAATCTGTTAACAACTTTTATATCACTTGATATTTTATAAGTGTCAACATAATTATTAATCTCTTTAAATGATGAATTAAGGACCGAATCCTGCATTTTTTCATTTACTAAACATATAATAATCTTAAAAAGATTAAAAGGTGAAATAATATATTTACATAATGGTGCAAGCAATTCTGCATCTTCATGTGATCCTGCTGATTCCATGTCTTTTTTTATTAATTGCACCATCTCATCTTTAATACCCTTATCTTCCTCATATGCGCAACATACCAGTATGGACATCCACAACTGGTATTTACGATCAGTACTATTTAGAGTCTCACGACGTATTTTCTCTATCATATACATTGGGACATCCATATCCATAAGGTCGCCCACAGGATTGGATACTTGTATAGTAGTTGCTAACTCACCCGTATTATCCTGCAGGAACTTAATGAAAATAGGTTTAAGCAGTGATAATTTTTTTTGTGCCTTTCTATTCTGGTAGAACGAAATTGCGATCATTAACACCAGAACAAGAAATAATAGCATCATTAAATAATAAACAACCGTTGTCAATTGCAATATCATAATTTGATCAATTAATGAGGACATGATATATAAAAGATAATAATAGTACTTAAAGCGTGTTTATTAGAAAAAGTAAAGTACTCAAAGATAATACTAAGACCACCCTATACCTTTCGAGGGGCCGTAGGGTAGCCTGGACCATCCTGCAAGGCTGGGGGTCTTGTGACCGGAGTTCAAATCTCCGCGGCCCCATTCGGTTTCTATACTAACCCTTTCATTTTTTTTTCCACTTCAGCGCCTATCTCTGTCAGTGAGAACAGATCATTATTTTCCTCAACCAATCCTTTATCAATAAGTTCCTCAAGTATCTTGGCAGCCGTTTGCGGAATCATATGGGTTCGTTTTGATATGGATTTCTTATCCATTTCGCCCTGGGACCCAAGTAATCCAAGTAACCTCTCACGTTTATCATTACCTGATACAAATCCGATCATGTTATCCATAATATCACCTGTAATTTACGTATAATTCACTTATAATAATAGTCTACCATATGGATAAGTTTATTGTATCCTGGTGATATAATGAAGGCTGGCAGACTAGCCCGGGTAGTTAGGCGTTACCTGTAACCCGAAACCGCCGATATGCGGGGGGCGAAGCCAATGGAAGATGTTATCAATTACCTCTTCAACCTGCGGATTTGACTGAGAAATTCCGTCCCATGGGGATGACGTTATTATAGTGGCTTTCCTGATGGAATGTCACTATAATTTAATTAAGAGAATCGGTCCAGGCCCGGAAGGGAGCAGACTTACCTTGAGCAATTATCGCTCATGGGGAAGCGGGATGGAGGATAAACTGCAGATCATTGAGTGGTATGAGATACAACAACCAGAGGTGTGTCTGCCACTAAAGAACTAAATCCTCCCTAACAATCCCGAGCATTGAAAAGCATTATATAGGATATAATATACATAAAGCTCAATAAGTGACGAGATAGCCAAGCCTGGTATGGCGCAGGATTGCTAATCCTGTGGTTGTTTTGACCTCGGGGGTTCGAATCCCCCTCTCGTCGTTTTTATAATATATCAAGTATAACTTGAATCGAAAATCCGACCGAAGGGAGGATTTTGTTCTAGCTAAAGAAGAGATATTGTCGGCTGTATGGAGTGGATCATTAAAAAAAAATGTTTAGTTTATTCACATTTTTCAGGTATATAGGAAAGCATAAACTTTCCTATATGAAAAAAAAACACTATCAAACCACCGGTTTAATTATAATGATCATATTAAATATCGTTTTTTTAAGTGGTTGTCTTCACAATGATGACCCTGTAGTTACCAGGGCCCAACCGTATCTAAATGAAATTAATTTAAATGATGTTGAACTTAGGGCACAGGCTGTTTCTATAGTTAGTGAATGCCCTACGGGAGATAAGGAATGCCAGGTAAATAAGATATATCGCTACGTAGTCGAAAATTATGATTATTATAGTGACCCGAGAACCGGGGAATTCATACAATCTCCTGCAGAAACAATGCAAATACGAGGAGGTGATTGTGAAGACCTTACAATTGTTCTTGTCTCTCTGTTAGAAAACCTTGGTATAAAAACATATTTTGTCCTGACACCAGACCATGCATATTGTCTGGCATGTGATATAGACACAGAAAATCTGTGGCAGTATATTCAAGAATCAATATTGATCCAGGCTTCAAAAGACCTTGGTCAAAATGAAAGCCTGAATGTGATAATGGATAAAGGTAACATTTTCATTGTACAGGAAAAACAGCAGACATTTGTATTACAGCCCGGAGAGATATTTTATTATGGTGGTGATGGTACAAAATTTAATTCTAGTATCAAATATATGAACGTACAGTATAATATAACTTCATCTGTCCCGCTGTCACTCTATGTAGTTCCTTCCGGAAAAGATTATGAATTAATGACTTTGGGACGTGAATTTGCTACCTACCCATCATGTAATCAAAAAAAAAGTTTGGAAATATCCGATTCTTGTAATAATCTGCAGAATCACGGAGGTTTGATACTGGAGAATGATAATAAGTATATGGATCCAAATATGGATGCCATTGTTGATGTAAATATTAAATTCTATTTCTGTTATTCACCTGATAACCTCTTTGATGATCAGGAAATAGTATATTATAAAGCAAATGATCAGGACTGTATTGTACTTGACCCGACAGCCGGTAAATATGGTTATCCGGGATTTAATGGTAATCCCGAAGGAAAAAAAATAGCTATTGACCCTGTGAGTAAAGAATATTTTTACATGGATTAAAAAAAATACGCTGAGGGAGAGATTCGAACTCCCGAGGCGCTGTGCGCCACCGGTTTTCAAGACCGGCGCCGTGGTCCGCTTGGCTACCTCAGCATATTAAGGATTTATAATTGGTTTATTCTTTTTCAGGTGTATCCTTTAAAAAATCCATTGTGTATGTCTCGATCAATTGAACTTCAGTTAGTTCAGTATTTTTTAACAGATCCTTTGACATTTGACCTTTTGAATACAGCCATCGCTGATTATAACTATACTCTAATGGTACTTGGACTTTTGCTATAGTACCGTCTATCTCAATATCCATCTCTTTTCCCGTATACAGTGTACTTAGACCTACGGCTTTGTCTTTTATATTTTCAAGTACATCATTGATCTTATAATCATAATATATGGTTTTACTGGCCATAGGAGCATTGAAATCTACTCTTGCATGACGCCCCATCACTCTCATCACAAGGCCGACACGTCCATCTATCTGTACCTGCATACCTTCATGTGGTTTTTGCTCGAATCGCTTAACCGGGATACTTTTTATCAGTAATGGGTTTTTTTCTCCAAAACCCTTTTCAGGCGGGATCTCGATCGTACCTTCATAACCGATATCATGCTTCTTGATATCTTCCTCAAGACCTTCGATCGTCTGTTTAGCGCCAATTATGATTATATCACCACCATATATGGCATTTTCATTAAATATGTCATTAGCCTTAGCCAATTCCTCATCAGTAGTATCAAAAATACTACCATCATCCAATTTACCAGTATATGATAATTTAATAAAATCTCCTTCTTTTATCGTCATTATGTTCACGTCTTGCACCTTAGATAACCGGATGGATAAAAAAGGTTTCCATATATGACACACAGTTTATTTTATTATCAAAATATCCTGCAAACTCCATCCAATTACCACCTTAGTATCCATCATCTCTATAAATCGTGATGTGAATCCATTTTTAGGAAGGAAGAGATTTCTTACTGGCGGTGATTGTTGGACAACCTCTTCAATTTCAAAAGGTGTACGTACAATAATATCCATTGGTAAGAATTTGGGTCTTGCAATCATGGAAATCTCGGCTGCTTTGCGGATAGGTGAACCATGTATCACTCTAACACAATCGCCTCCGGAGCATATTCCCATGGCCTTTTCTTTTGCCAGTCTACAATCCACTCCTCTGGCATTACCAGACTTAACGCTCCCAGGTCAACCAGATACTTATCAAGGGCAGACGGTCTGAACTCCACATTCTTTGATAAAGCCGGAAATGAGCGGTAAAATTCATCCTTTATCATAGGCAATAGGATATCAATATTATTCATGAACACACTCCCACCGATAATGAAGACCTTTGTATCCAGAACAGCATTAATAGAAACAAGTCCTCTTGCAAAATTCTTTGCAGCCTTTGCTATTACTATCTTTGCCTTCGGATCATCATTATTAAAAGCCAAAAAGACCATCACGGTAGTTGCTCCGTTTCCATAATCTCTTGCAATAGCCCCACCGGAACACAACGATTCCATATCACCGAAATTACCGCATCCACATTGAGGCCCGTCTTCCACCAAATAAATATGGCCAACATGTGGAGCATTTCCATTTTTACCCTTTATTAATCTTCCATCAACAAAAGCACCGCTGCCTATTCCGGTACTCCATGTAACATATACCAGATTATCCTCACCTCTGCCTGCTCCAAATAGCCGCTCAGCCATAACACCGGTAATAGCATCATTATCGATCTTCAAATTGTTATAGATTTGAGATAATACCTGCTCAAGAGGTATCCCTGTCCAATCATTCGGAATAATTTCTCTTCGCTCTACCAGCCCACCACACAGATTAGGTGCCACGACCACCAGATGACCCTGGTCTTTATTATAAGGACCGCAACTACCAATTCCCAGAGCATCTATCTCATCCTTTTGGATTTTTGCTTTTCTACACATATAACTTATTAAAAAATCAACCTGTTCCGGAATTGCAGTGTTATTACCTGTAAGCTGTATATGCTGGTAGACCTTGATTATAAATCCCCGTTTATTTGCAAGGCTCACAGTCATCTTAGTCCCGCCAATATCAACCGCAGCCAGATATGTACATTCCATTCTTAAGACTCTCCTCAAATATTCATATTATACCTTATACTATTAATTGGAGACTGTATCATTCATCACTTATTTCAATATTAAATAATCAGTATAACATGCAAACATCTTTATCAGAAGCAGTAAATCAATAGAATCATAAACAATTCAGGTAGTGAAAATAATGGTAAAAGTACTGGTTCTAATGGCACAGGGATTTGAGGAGATCGAACTTTCAAGTATTGTTGATATACTAAGAAGAGGTAATATCCCTGTAACAATTGCAGGTCTGAGTAGTGGATTAATAACAGGATCCAGAGGAATGAAAATACAACCTGATGTACCACTGGATAGCATTGATGAGTTATTTGATGCTATAATTTTACCAGGTGGGTCTCCTGGCTATATTAATCTCGGTAACGATAAGCGGGTCCTGGATCTGGTGAATAGATACTACTCAAAAGGAAAAATAGTAGCTGCTATATGCGCTGCACCATCTGTTCTGGCAAAGGCAGGTATCCTTGAGAAAAAGAAAGCTACTATTTATAAAGGAATGGAAGATTTGTTAAAAAATGCAAAGTATGTTAATAGATCAGTTGTAGAGGATCAGGATATAATAACCTCCCAGGGTCCTGGTACAGCTATAGAGTTTGCATTAACTATTCTACTTAGACTTACCAATGAGAAAAAAGTAAGAGAAATAAAAGATCAACTGCTTGTTAAATAGTATGCTATTTATCCTCTTTTTTTCTCAATAATTGTACTACAATCAATAGAATAAATAAATTAGCAATTACATTAAAACCTGGAATCCCTGTATCTTCTTCAGTAGTAGTATTTATAGAATCTGAAATATCATTTGGGTTTTCATTGATATCATCTTGTGGTTTATTATCAATTCCTTCACTACCAGGATCGCCAATATATTCCTGCTTTCCTGTTACTACAAAATTAGAAAAACCCGGTGTCTCGGATTTGAAATAGAAATATTGAGTATCTTGACCGATTAATGAAGTTACAAGCATATTCCATTCACCATCTTCATATCGATTCAATCCAATAGAAGACTTATCAATATTGTTCTGGGTAACCCATAATTTTTCAATTTTAAAACTGATAGTAGCATTAGCAATATTTTGTGAGCTTGCCCAGCCAAGGTTGCCAACCCAGATATTGAGGTTCTTGTATACCAGATCCAGTGGAGCATAGTTCACTAATGAAGAAGTATGATTAAGTATCTCTACTTTTGCAGGTATTATCCCTGAAGTTCTCATACCGGTGAAGTTGATCATGCTGATTATATTGCCTTCTGAAACAAAATGGTAGCATACCCGTTCATCCTTGGCAACAAATTCTCGCTGGATCTCTTTAAGCAATATATTTTGTAAATCTTCACTCGTCGAGCCGCCACCACTGCCTCCACCTGTTTGTTTATTATTATATTCTTTTTTTCTTATTATCTTTAATGTCAAAGAATCGGGTTCATCATTTCCATAATCTGCAGTAACTGTTATAGTGTTAGTTCCGATAGATAACGGGATCTTATGTGAGAATGATACAAAATTATCATCACCTAACTCAAGTTTTGCAGTTTCAGTTTTTTCATTTGCTGTTATTTCCACTACTGGTATTGAACGTATTCCTTCCGCTGTCCCATTGATATATATGGAAAATAAAGTCGTTGAATCACGATCGCGAGGATAAGTAATGGTGAGTGGGGTTGTATTCTGAACAGTAATATTCATCTGGTTACTGGCAGTATTACCGGAAGTATCATTTGCAAATAAAGTATAACTCAACGTGCCTAACTCTGTAGGTTCTAGTGTGACATTAATATTACAACCGTTATAATAACTTTCCGGGGGTTTAATTTCACCACTGTTATTCAATATCCAGTACTTCCCCGGATTTGTTTCATTAATGATCCAGGTAATATTGCCTGTAGTACCTATTTTTATTTTTTTAAGAGGTATTGAATGTATTATAGGCGCAACTGTATCGGTGATAATAACTTTTACCTGGTCGATGGCTTCGTTTCCTGACTTATCACTGGCATATAAGGAATAATTCTGTATACCTGCTAAAGAAGTATTTATCCGGATAGTGATATTCATACCATCATGATAATCTTGTGGAGATACAACTTCTTCTTTGTTATTTAATACCCAGTACCTATCAGGGTTTGATTCGGTGATTGTCCATACAATACTTTTCTCATCCCCCTGATCAATAGTCACATCAGGAGGAGTGGTTATTACGGGTTCATCTGCATCGCTGATAATAACTCCCACCTGGCCACTGGCTTCATTTCCTGATGTATCACTGGCAAACAAGGAATATGTCTGTGTACCTGTTGCTGAAGTATCTATCGAGACAGTTATTTCATCACCATCGGAATACCCCCCGGGAGAAATAAACTCCTCACCGTCTTTATGTACCCAGTACCTATCAGGGTTTGGTTCTGTTATTGTCCATACAATACTCCCCCCCTCATCCCATTGATCAATAGTCACATTAGTAGGGGTGGTTATTACAGGTCCGTTCACATCGCTGATAATAACTTCCACCTGGTCACTGGCTTCATTTCCTGATGTATCAGTGGCAAATAAGGAATAAGTCTGTGTACCTGTTGCTGAAGTATCTATCAAGACAGTTATTTCATCACCATCGTAATACCCTTCGGGAGATATGAACTCTTCACCGTTTTTATGTACCCAGTACCTATCAGGGTTTGGTTCGGTGATTATCCATACAATACTCCCCCCCTCACCCAATTGATCAATAGTCACATCAGGAGGATGTGTTATTACAGGATCATCTGTATCGCTGATAATAACTTCCACCTGGTCACTGGCTTCGTTTCCTGATGTATCAGTGGCAAATAAGGAATAAATCTGTGTACCTGTCGCTGAAGTATCTATCGAGACAGTGATCTCCTCACCATCGTAATATTCTCGTGGAGATATGAACTCTTCACCGTTTTTATAAACCCGGCACATATCAGGATTTAATTCGGTGATTGTCCATACAATACTATCCCCCTCATCCCCTTGATCAATAGTCACATCAGGAGGGTGGGTTATTACAGGTGCGATATCATCACTGAAAGTAATTGTAACAGTAACATCCACCTCATCGCTTGCTTCATCACCTGATGTATCACTGGCAAATATAGAATAGGTCTGTCTACCTGCAATAGAACTATCTATCTGAACAGTGATCTCTTCACCATCATAATAACTTTGTGGAGATACAACCTCTTCACCGTCCTTATATACCCAGTACATATTAGGGTCTGATTCGGTGATTGTCCACACAATAGTCCCTGTATCTCCCTGATAAATAAACTGGTCAGGAGGAGTTGTCAGTATAGGTGGTGATGGTGCTTCATTGATTACAACCTCCGCTTCATCGCTTGCTTCATTTCCTGATTCATCAGTGGCAAAAATAGTATAGCTCCACGTACCTGCTATAGATGAATCTATCAGGACAGTTATTTCCTCACCATCATAATAACTTTGAGAAGATACGAATTCCTCATCGTCTTTAAGCACCCAGTACATACCAGGGTCAGGTTCTGTTATAGTCCACTGAATATAACTTTCACTATCTATCTCAATGACCTGGTCAAAGGGAGTGGTTATAATAGGTATGGTCGGATCATGGATTGAAATCTCCACTTCATCACTTGCTTCATTTCCTGATAAATCAGTGGCAAAAATAGTATAGCACAATGTACCTACTGTAGATGTATCTATCTCTGCATAAATCCATAACTCATCCTCATAGCTTTGTGGAGATACAATTTCTTCTCCGTCTTTTTCTATCCAGTATATACCAGGTTCAAATTCTGTTATGGCCCATATAATATTCTCTTCGGTTCCCTTTACAATAATCTGATCAGGCGGGTTGGTTATTACAGGTGCGGATGTATCGCGGACGGTAACTTCCACCAGGTCACTTGTTACATTCATTGTAGCATCACTTGCAAATATAACATAATCCCGGATACCTGTTATAGAAGTATCTATCGGGACTATGATATCTTCGCCACTTTCATAGGGCGATGGTACAACTATCTGGCTAGTATTTGTTAATACCCAGTAATTATTAGGATTCTCATCTGTTATTGTCCATATTATTTCCCCGGCAGCACCCAGTTCAATCACCTGATCTTCCGGTTCGCTGATAGATGGGAGTCCTGTACTTACAGATGTTATGCATAATAATATTATCAGTAGTAAGACTAAAAATCGATTACATTTTTTCATTTCAATCTCTCAATTTGTTTTTGCAATTATTCTTAGTGAATATATCTTAGTAAATGGAACCCGAAGGAGGATTTTGTTTTATATTGAAAACTTTATCCAATCTGCCGATTACTATAAAACCTTCTAGCTAAAAGAGTTGGGTGATTTATTCTATAAATAACCATCGAATTTATTTACTTCTTTTTTCATATTAAAATGAATTCTATCCCTTACGTATCTGTACGACTTTCTTAGCGATCTGTCTGGCAATATCAGATTTGACACCCTTTTTATCAACCAATACTCGACCGCTGGCCTCCCACCAGGATTTGGGATATTTCTTATCTGTCTCAACAATTGGATTAAGTCCCAACTCCACAGCCGCCTGTTCGATCTCCTTTATCTCAGGTGATCCGATCGAGTGCTTTTTTCGAATGATACGCCCACCATTCCTGCTATTCGCCTTATTGATATAGGCAGGCCAGATCACATATTTATCCCTATCACGCAGCATGGAATCTATATATATCACTGATATGACATCAAGTTTTTGTTTGGTTTTACCTTGGATCAGCAATCTCACCCTTAAGTGCAGATGCCGCAGCAGTCTGTGGAGATGCCAGATAGATCAGGCCACCTTTACCCATCCTGCCCTTAAAGTTACGATTAGAAGTAGACACACATACCTCACCCTCTGCCAGTACTCCCAGATGGGCACCCAAACACGGCCCGCATCCGGGGGGAGCTATCATTGCGCCCGCTTTAACAAGAGCAGATATATATCCTTTATCTATTGCTTCTGTGAGTACAGTACGTGAAGCAGGTATTACAATGGTACGAACAGCTACTTTACGTCCCTTAAGGATTCTTGCTGCTGCTTCTAAGTCCTCCACCCTGCCATTGGTACAGGACCCTATAAACACCTGATCTATTTTAATACCTGATACTTCATCCACATCACAGACATTATCCACACTGTGTGGTTTTGCCACCTGGGGAGGTAGATCATCCACATCAAAGTGTAATTCTTCTATATAATTAGCATCCTCGTCTGCATAGACCGGAGTATAGGGTTCCACTGCCCTGCCTTTAAGGAATATATCTGTCTTTATATCAGGGGGCACGATCCCTGTTTTTGCTCCCATCTCAATTGCCATATTGCACAGCGTCATCCTGCCTGATATATTTAAGGTTTCAATAGCAGAGCCGTAGAATTCCAGGGCTTTATATGTAGCACCGTCAGTACCTATATGTTTGATCACATGAAGTGTCAGGTCCTTTGCAGAAACAGGGTTCTTCATATCTCCTTCAACTGTGACCCTTATGGTATGAGGTACTCTAAACCATAATTTCCCTGAGGCAAATATCTCAGCCATATCAGTCGCACCCACACCAGTAGCAAAAGCTCCGAAGGCACCATAAGTACATGAATGAGAATCAGCGCCTACTATCAGTCTGCCGGGAAGAGCAAAACCTTTCTCAGGCAGTACCTGATGACAGATACCTTCACCGACATCATATAAATTAGAGATGTTCTGTTCATGTGCCCATTGCCTTATCGAGTGCTGAAGATTAGCAGCCGTTTCAGTACTTGCGGGCACTATGTGATCAAACGGGATAATGATACGTTCCGGGTCCCATACACCCGGGACTTCCATTTCAGTGAATGCTTTGACTGCCAGTACACTGGTACCGTCATGTGCCATAGCACAGTCAATATCCGCAATAACAAAATCATCAGCTACTGCGGTCGAATTTGATGCTTTACTTAATATTTTTTCACTAATTGTAGGCAATAACGTGATCTCCTTAATAATCCTTATAGATATACCAATATTAAATCAATTTTATGAAACTTTATTATAGAAAACCTTACTTATTATGTGATTAAACTATCCGTAGGAATTTTTAGGTGATAATATATGCAGTACTCCAGGAATAAACTAGTCGATCTCGTTGGACTGAAGCCTACGAACATCGAAATATGTGATGTTACACTAAGGGACGGAGAACAGACACCAGGGACAGCTTTTACTCTGGAAGAGAAAAAAAATATAGCAGCGGAACTTGATAAGACTGGTATCGAAGTGATAGAGGCCGGGTTTCCTGTAGTTTCCAGGGCTGAACGCATTGCAGTTCGTGAAGTTGCTCATATGGGCCTTAATGCCCAGATATGTTGTTTAGCTCGCTCGATAATACCTGATGTAGATGCTGCTATTGATTGTGATGTGGATATGGTCAGTATTTTTATTGCAACTTCTGATATTCACCTGAAATATAAATATCATAAAACATGCGCAGAGGCAACACAGTGTGCCTATGATGCCCTGGAGTATGCCAAAGACCACGGGTTAATTGTACGGTTTGCTGCAGAAGACGCAACGCGTACAGACATTAACACACTAAAGCGTATATATAAAGAAGCTGAAGCGAGACATGCCGATTATGTAAGTATAGCTGATACGGTCGGGATACTAAATCCAAGTACCACTTATTATCTTGTCAGTGAAATTAAAAAAGAGATCAAGACAGATATCGGCATTCACTGCCACAATGATCTGGGTATGGCTACTGCCAATACTATTGCAGCGGCAGAGGCAGGAGCAAAACAGTTGCATACAACTGTTAATAGTTTAGGTGAAAGATCAGGTAATGCTTCACTGGAAGAACTGTTAATGTCACTACTGGTTCTATATGATATTGATAAGTACAATACTTCAGGTCTGATGAAGCTATCAAAAATGGTGGTGGAATACGCGGGTGTAAATGTAGCAAAGAATAAACCCATAGTCGGGGAATTGGCATTCGCCCATGAGAGTGGAATCCACGTTGCTGCTATTTTGGAAGAACCCAGTACCTATGAGTTATTTTCCCCTGAAATGGTAGGAGCAAAACGCAGCCTGATCATAGGTAAACATACAGGTACCAAGGCATTGAAAGGAGTTGTGCAGACCATGGGACATGACCTGGACCATGACCAATTGTGCAAACTGCTGGATAAGGTAAAAGACTGTTACCAGGCTAAACGCGGCATACCCTGTAATGTACTGGAAGACTTCGTTCAAGAGATCATAAAAAAAGAACAAAATCCTCGCTAGCGCTCGGATTTTCTTGACTGAAGATCCAAAGGAACTGAAGATTAGAAAATGTGAACTGAGTGAGCATTTTCGATACTGAAACTCAGAAGGAGTTGAAAATTAGAAAATACGAAGTATTTTCGATTCAAGTTATACTTGATATACTATGAAAAGATTATGGATTATGTTTTGTACACTGCCCACGAGCAAGAATTACTGATACTCCCTTCTTATCAAGTTCGCTTAAGAGGATCATAAACAGTTCATCTTTATTGATTTTTTCCATATCAAGTATTATAGTCCCGGGTACGAGACACTGTACCAAACAGGTGATATCAGGTACTTGTTGTCCGCCGGTAAGGGCAGATATGCTATTTAGCAATACTATCACCAGCACATCCTTCTTGTGAAATACTGCTTCTATAAGACCCTGCAGTCCGGTATGGACCAGTCCGAAATCACCTATAAGGGCCACACCTTTATTATCAAAGCCTGTCGCGGTAGCTATGGATGAGCCCAGCGAATATGCCGTATCTGCGATTTCCATGGGCGGTGGTGCAGTCCTTATCGAACATCCCAGGTCTCCGGCTATAGGCACTGAAAGTTTCTTAAGCTCATTATATAGAACATTATATGGACAGTCCTCACATGTACCTCTTGAATACCCGCGGC
Source organism: Methanosarcinales archaeon (assembly GCA_021108405.1). Lineage (GTDB taxonomy): Archaea > Halobacteriota > Methanosarcinia > Methanosarcinales > Methanocomedenaceae > Methanomarinus. The sequence continues at coordinate 4,191 of JAIOQW010000028.1, read as the reverse complement.
TGGTCAATGTCTCCGGGCTTTGCATGTAATTGGTTTTCTCCTTGTCGATATGTTCCAGTGCCCGGATAATATCACTGATCTCTACTTTTCCATATCCTACGTGACCGGTATGTTTTCCCAGTACTCCACTACACGAAACCTGTTGTTCGATAACAGGTTCGGTCTCCTCTATGATCAACACCTTTGAGTGCTGTTTGATAAAACTACTAATAAGGCCAACTGGCAGCGGGTTTATCATCGTAAGTGATAGGTGAGAGACATCCCGAAACCTATCGGATATGACCTTCTCTACCAGAGTGGAGATATATCCTGATGAGATAACACCGATATTACTCTCCCTCTTATGAAGAATATTCATCTTATATGTGGCAGATAATTCCAGCATGAGCGGATATGACTGCAAATGAAAACGCTGGTGTTTGCCCTTTAAGCTATAAGACCAGATACTACGGTTAAATACCGGGAAGTCTGTTGAACTTGACACTGTCCTTTTAACATCCGAATTTGATGTGTTCAATCTATCTGTTATTCGGATGATTACAGGTGTACTTACTTTTTCAGATAATGCAAAACCGTTGCGCATACATTCATATGCTGCATCTGGCGTATCAGGGTCAAATACCGGTACTTCTGCCAGCAGGCCAAAATAGCGTGAATCCTGTTCGTTCTGGCTCATTTTGACTCCGGGGTCATCTCCGGCAATAATTACCACCCCGGCTCCGATAGTATGTGTAGCTGAAGTGATAAGTGGGTCGGCCAGGATGTTCATGCCCACGTGTTTGATAATTACAACTGCCCTGCGTCCAACAGTAGAAGCGCCAAGGGCTGCCTCAAGGGCAACTTTTTCGTTAACAGACCAACGGGATTCAATTGCTGAGTCCATCAGTTGTTCCATAATTTTAGTGATAGGATAACCCGGAACACCTGTGGCAAAAGTTATTTTAGAGTCAAGAGCACCCAGCACCAGAGCCTCTGTACCAGTATATGAATTTGACATTAGTGATTTAATTATTACTGGTGGTATTTAAGACACTAGTATTATTAATGAAATATTGCTTCTTGAGAAATATGTGTAATTCCTTAATAAAATTAAAAGGGGGAATTTTCCCCCTTGAATTTCCACTCCCCCATTTTAGAGTGATCTATTATGCTTAATAATGCTCATCATTATTATGTGATGTATATATGTGTACTTCATTTAACTTAAATCTTGTGGTTATACCAGTATCTTCGAATAATTTTTTGGTTTTCCTTTAAACCATAACTATTTAGTTGGAAAATCCAATTACCTATGGGGTAATTTAAATGGAAAGACCAATAATTGTACTAAATTTCAAAACCTATGTAGAAGGAACCGGAAAGAATTCACTCAGTATTGCCCAGGCCTGCAAGGATGTGGCTGACGAAACGGGAACTAATATCGCGGCTGCCCCACAGCTTCCTGATGTCTACCGTGTAGCTTCCGGTGTTGACATCCCGGTGTATTCACAACATATGGATGGTGTTGGTGCCGGAAGTTTTACCGGGCATATCACAGCCAGAACGATTAAAGAGGCAGGAGCTATCGGTACGCTTATTAACCATTCTGAAAGACGGCTGAAGCTGGCAGATATTGATGCATCTATAAGTGCAGCTAAAAATGTGGGTCTAACGACTATTGTATGCACTAACAACATTGCTACCACCAGTGCAGCCTCGTCACTTGGACCTGATTATGTGGCAGTTGAACCACCTGAACTTATAGGTTCGGGAATTCCAGTATCTAAAGCCGACCCTGAAGTAGTCTCGGGATCAGTTGAAGCTGTGAAAAAGATCAACCCGAATGTTAAAGTTCTATGCGGTGCCGGGATCAGTAAAGGTGAAGATCTAAAAGCAGCACTTGAATTGGGCAGTGTAGGTGTACTGCTTGCCTCGGGTGTGGTTAAAGCACAGGACCCGAAGGCAGCTTTATATGATCTTGTGAGTGGGATCTAACCGTTAATGAACAATTTTGGAAATATCAAGTTCAAGTATATCCTCAGCGCCCAGGGCTTTTAGTTTTGGTATGAGGATATTTATATTATTTTTACTGATAACAGTCTCGACAGCATAAAAATCAGATTTATAGAGTTTGCTTACTGTTGGTTTTTTCATTGCAGGCAGGGCTTCGATCACAGCTTCAAGGTTTTTTTCATGTACATTAAGATCAATGAGGACCTTTCCCCTGGCTTCAATGACAGCCAATAGCAGTGTTTTGATCTCCCGGATATCTTTGCGTTTATCAGGGCCATCCCAGCTTTTCTTATTGGCAATAAGTTTGGTAGAAGATTCAGTAATTATATCAACTATCTTCAACCCATTCTTCTTAAGTGTGGATCCGGTTTCGGTCAGGTCAACTACAGCATCCACCAGTTCAGGTACCTTGGCTTCAGTGGCACCATATGAAAATATTATCTCAACCGGGATGCCCAGTTTATCGAAGAATGCTTTTGTCAGATTGGGATATTCCGTAGATAACCTGCTATGTGGTTTAATATCAGCAGCGCTGTGAATAGATTCATCACTAGCAGGAACAGCAATAACGATCTTGACATTACCTGCACCTTGTTTACTATATGGAAGATCAGCGATCTCCACAATATCACTATCAGATTCATATACCCAGTCCAAACCGGTTATCCCCAGATCAAAATATCCTTCCTCCACATATTTAGGGATCTCTTGTGGGCGCAGGATCTTTACTTTATTGATCCTCGGATCATTTATTTTTGGATTGTATTCCCTATCTGTTTTTTTTATTGGAAGGTCTGCCTGCTTGAACAATAATAATGTCTGCTCTTCAAGACTGCCTTTTGGTATAACAATATCGATCATATTAAATCCTCTAATGTAAGGATACATGATTTGAATAGAGGGTTATTAAGATATCTATTCAAATACCATTTACCAAAATATATCATTATTAAAAATGATAAATTATTAATAGATAAACAACTTATAGATTAACGTTTAATTAGAGCAGGTGAAAAATATGTCTGGTATTATTAACATTGTTTCAACACAAGAAGGAGAAATCAAATCAACGAAAGTCGAAGCAACACCATACGAATTTACCATGGCTACTCGAGCCAAATGGGAAATGGTGATCGCAGATGAAGATATGACAATTGGCACAGGCAGATTTGAAAAGATCAAGATCAAACAGATCAAGATCCATAAAGACACCCTTGCTCTTCCATGTGCTTTTAATCATCATGCACTTGCATCAGTAGTTAAATTGGCTGGAAAAAGCGAAAGTTCTACCCCTGTGGAAAGAGATAGGTATGTAGAAATGGCATATATTATGGGGATCAGTTCAGGAGAGATCAAGAAAGGTGATCTTCTTGCTGTCTTTAATGTATTCCCGATAATGTTCACCAGGGATGCAACAATACCTATGCCAGTTGAGTAGGAGGAAGTAAGTATATGGATACCTGTGTAATATGCGGGGAATTGCAGGATACTAAGCATTATCCAAAATATAACATCTGCACAACCTGTCATGATCTACTTGAAGACCTGATGAGTGAATATTTCCTTCGTACTATTCAACACAAGGGAAGTGATGTATATCAAGGATATCTGAGATATCTTGAAAAAAGCAGTAAGTACCTTACTGATTACAAGAAGATACAGCGTGAATCCGGACGTCAGATACGTGAAGTAAGTGATCGCCTACATAATGAAATGAAGTCTAACGGACTGAACCAGCGTTATCTTGAATTATTGTTAAAGACCCTGGAATGGTTAAAGGCAACACCGGAATTCTACAATTACTATTTCAAGGAATATTATATGTGCCCGTCTTGTGGATCATCCATCTTTGACCATTTTGAGAAACATGAAATGGGCGACTGGCTTTTAATATCATGTAACCAGTGTGGTACAACAATAAAGAAATATTACTCACCTAAGCTTGTATAATCACTTGAACGTGGGTAATTCATTTTTTTTCTAGTATATCAAGGGCACTATCCTAAAAACCAGTTATTTTAATAGAAGATTATTTAATCGATAATTGCATAGACACAGATTTACACGGATTTAAGGTTGTTGTGGTCGATATCATAAGATTCCATTAAGTTTGTGATAGAAAGTATTTGATCAAAATCAAATCGGTGTTAATCCGTGTAAATCCGTGTCTGAAAAATAACTGGAAAATGGTACAGTGCC
>JAIOQW010000269.1 GCA_021108405.1 Methanosarcinales archaeon | reverse complement strand
CGCCTGAAAGGATGTTTCGTTCAGCAATGGGTAAATTATTATTTGTGAGTTGCCTTAGATAAAATTCTCAAAAGCATCCACCACAGAAATTCTGAAAAGGCGCAAACAAGGAAAGTCTACCAAGACACCGTCTAAAAGATAAAAACCTACGCCTCATTAAGAAAAAATATAAAAGCTATAAATTAATTCAAAATTTCGAAAGATTGATTCAATTTTTCCCAATCTACAATTGATTTATAAAGATCGGTCAAACAGAAGTGTGAAAATTCAAAAGAAATTCTTAATAATCCATCCACAACTTCTGGAGTGGTTTCCTTACCTCTATGATTCCCAAATATATTTAAAAAACCTATTGACAAAATTTGAACTAGATCATGTCCAGAACAAACTTGCCATGGATCATATTCTGATTTCATTAAAATTATTAGTTGTTTCTTTATTAAATTTTCATCAAGTGTGGAATTATTTGAATTAAACTTCACTTCTTTAATCAAATTGTCAATATCCACTTCCAATGTCTTTTTATCTACAAATTTGTAAAAAGATAAATTTTTAAAAAATAGAGATATATTTTCTTTATTAGGAGAAGAAATCCAACGTAAAAATCCAATAGGAATACCGCTTTCCAGCAACATTTCTCGAATTGGTTTGTTAAGTTTCTTTATTTTATTGACAGATCCAAACTCATTCAGAATTTTATCGAATGCATCAGAAGAGATGATTATTGTTTCAAGATCATGTGTGTCAGTTAAAAATAAATTTGGAGTTTTTGGTTTTATACCATCAAGTCTCCAGAAGTCAGCATCAATAATTGTTAAAATACCTTTAAATCCCTTTTTTTCAAGAATCGACAAAGCCCCAATAGCATTATCTTTTCCATGAGCTGGAATAAACTTACATTTGGTCTTACTTAAAAAACGTTCATAAACCCGAATATCAGTAGTTCCTTCAACTATTAAAATTGCCCCTTTATGGAGGGTACGAGTCATGCGGACATTATTAGCAATATCAAAAGGTGTTAAATTATTTCTCATTATTTTCTGGTCCTTGCAATTCGATTGTCAAATCCCATCTATCATGAATTATTTGTGGTGAATGAGTAGCAATGAGGACATCAAATCCTGCGAGATTAGTAATTTCCTGCAAATCTTTGAGAAATTGTTGTTGCCAAACTACATGTAAAGATAATTCAGGTTCATCAATTAGAATGAGGGAATTTGGCCCGACCTTAAATAATAATTCGTAAAGTAAAACTAATTCGTGTTGTTCTCCCGACGATAGACTTATAGCTGAGAGATTTTTTCCATCAGAAGTTTTAAAAGTGAATCCTTCCTTTTTGCTAATTGACATTTGCTTATAAAGAAATCTTCTATTGATAATCTTTATAAGAAGATCTATTTTGTCATTTAATTCCTTAAAAACACTCAATTTCTTTTTTACATCTTCGATATAGACGGTTAAAACATTCCTATTGCTCTCATCAATCTTTTGTAATTCTTTAAAATCAATTTCTTTTTCTCTATCTAAAAGTCCAGCTGCCATCAGACTTGAACGTTTTTCCTCAAGTTCATTCAAACTATTTTTCAATTCATCCATTGTAGGTTCGGATTCATGGCTTCCTCTTACTAATCTCGTAGGAAATGTCCTATCTAGCGACTGAGATAAAGAACCATATTCGGCGAGTTTTTCTTGAATTGCAATTGCAAGTTCTTCAGAATAATTGATAACAGCTGGAACCATTGAAGACTGTTTCTTATATTCACGTAAGCGGCGTGAATATGAAAAATTTAACAAGCGTTGAGTTTCTATAAAACGAATATTTATTGAATTTTTTAACTTTTTAAACCATTCGGGTTCAGTTTGCCTTTTAGGAAAACGAATTGATAGCTCATTAGAAAAGCGGTCTATAACCTCCTCTAACGATAATTTCTCTTGAGTAGGAAAATAAATCCAATCTTCGTCGCTTATTTGTGTAAGGCCTGGTATTTCGTCTGCTATCATCCTTATAGGAAGTTGATTTTTTGAATAATTCATAGATTTAATTGTATGTGATTCAAGCTTAGAATCTTTTCTTAATTCAAAAATCAAAATATTTTCATCATGTATTATTTCTTTTCCATCTAAATTAAGTTGCATTTCCGTTTTATGTTGTATTTCCTTTTTTAACAGAAGATTGCTATTATCATCAAAATCTATCAATAAATCATTAAATGGAATGCGGCGAAGTTCATGATATTTTGAACTAAAAATTGAATTAAGAATTGTGAGCAATACCGTTTTTCCAATCCCATTTGGGCCGTGGATGATTGTTATATGCTCTTCTAAGTTTAAGGAAATCTCATGATGAAATAATCCAAACAGATTATTAACTGTTATTTTTTTTATTTTCATTAATGCTTTCTCCTATTATCTTAATGTTTCTATTTATTAAATGAATTCGCCGAATTAAACAAAATTTTTTGTATAGTTATTTCTTACCAACTTTTTTCTTGTTGTTAATATCATCTCAGTATTTATTTGTAATTAAATTCTTTTCATTGTGCTTAAATCTTTATAACTCATTGATTTATACGAATTTTTAATTAATAAGAAGCAATATGTATATTGTTTCTTTTTGTATAGGCAAATATTGAATATCTTATAGCCCATGTTCTCCACAAAGAGAAGTCCGGAGTCGTTGACTGGTAATTTTTTTTTAAAAGTTGAAATGCATCCCAGTTGTTATTATCTAAAAATATTGATTTCACGTCAGCTATGCTACTATGACCTCTTGAAGATCAACAGTGGACATTATATGTTCTCTTACTGGAATATCATCCAGCCAGTGATGTATAGCATCCTGAAGTTAAGCTATCGTAACCACACTTCCTCCTGCAATAAATACATCTTTTCGTTCTTGCTTAGTTAAGTATATTCAACGTAACATCCACACATTTATCCAGAACATCCTGGGTATCCACTCCCACCACATCCAGTCCTGCTGCTCCATCATGTCCTCCGCCTGTACCATTATAATATTCACTGACCTCCTCCATTATCTTACCCATATTCACTCCGAGATCAATAGCACTGCGCCTTGCCCGTCCGCTTATTCTGGTTATATTATCCTTCATTGAACCCACAAACGACACATCCGCACCGATATGGGTCAATACACCGGCTGCCGATCCCCCAAAGGAACTAATAGTACTGGTAGCAATGATTATATTATCTATTCGATGTATATTGGCACGCATAGCTGCCTTTAATGTAGCTATTCTCATACTGATATCCTGGGGTGTGGATGCCAGAATATCAATCACCTCTCCATATTCCACACCACATTTTTCAATGATCTGTGCTAACACTCTAAAGGACTGGGGTGTAGCATATTTGAAGTTCCCTGTATCAGTAATAATTCCTGCAATTAATGAAATACCGGATTTTCTCAAAAGAGGCGCTTGCATACATTCAAGGATATTGAAGACGATCTCTGCTGTTGAACTGACATTTCTATGAAGATAAAACTCAGCATTGTTCTTAAGAGAACATGTGGAATGATGATCTACTACAGCATATTTTCCAAGTATTATATCATTTAATTGTACCTGTGTACTCGTATCAACTACTACGGTAAAATCATAATCAGAAGGATCAGGGTTATTAACGATCTCAATATCCAGTTCATTAATAAGCATTTTTGCTACCCTGTTACATCCATCTACAATACCAACATCTCCCCCGATTGCCTGAGCCAGTGTATATGCACTGCCTACTGCATCCGGGTCTGCATTTCGATGGCAGAGATACAATATATTATTATAATCCAGGATTCGATTATAAAAACCTATTTCATCTACTTCCATGGCTTTGATGCCCCCTGTAATGGAGGTTATTCAGCCTGGAAGCCGGATGAACCTACTGAAGTTTTAAGTTGTTCCTGTAATTGAGTGAACCTTTTATGGATTCTTTCTTCCTGTCTGGTCAGGGTCTGGAGTCTAAGACCAAGAGTCTCTTTTTTTTCTTTTAATTCTTCGAATGTTTTTTTTTTTTCAGTCTTTATAAGCATGTTACCAATATTTTTGAAAACATCCGCATTTTCATCAAGTTTTTCAAGTTCTTCAATAGCCATATCAGACTCCTTCAACATAACCTCTAACTGGTTCTTCTGTTGAGCAAGAGCCTGTGCCTGCTGTTGTATTTGTTGTAATTGTGCAAGTTGGTTCTGAACCTGCGGTGGCAATTCCTGGTTCATAATATTTCACCTATTTATATTTAATTTGATTTCATCACGCTGCAATAGTACTTTTAACTTTCTATTGCCTTTGTCATCTCAACCGCAATCCTGATAAGCCGTAACCAACCATTAAGGGCAGCTCTCGCAGAAACCAGGTCCCTGGATATAATATTGAGTATTAGCAGATTCCCCTGTGGTTTAATATGTGTACTCGTTCGCTGATGCGAACTTTCCAATTCAGGTAAGAGAGACTTATATACTGCTGTTGTACTTTTACCCAGATCAAAAACGAATTCCGATTCTACTTCCAGATCAAATTCCCCTTTATTATCCATAAAGACACTGTACCATTTTCCAGTTTTATTAAATAGATATGGTAGAGCTGAATAGTTTATACAATTGTCAATATAACTATACTGCGTCTGTTTTCTTAATGAGTGTTGGTCTTTGTTTGATCAATATCCTATGCCCGCAGTACGGGCACCTGATACCCATCGATTCATAATCGATTTCAACCATACGTTTACATCGGGTGCAAATATATGACATTTTTAAATTCACCTGATAGATTATTTATCTGTCATATCTTCTGACACACTTTCTGGTATATCTTCTGATACACTTTCTGGTATATCTTCTGATACACTTTCTTGCATATCTTCTGATACACTTTCTGTCAAATTAGTTTCTAATTTAACTTCCTTTTCATCTTTTTTTTTCTTAGCAATTGGTATTTCTTGATTTGATTGTTCTAAAAGCATATCCGGTTCCATTGCCTTCTTTACTGACCTGATGGCTGCAAGTCCCACAGACGAATAAGGTTGATAAGTTCCACCTGCAAAAGTATGATCGCATTTTTTACAGTTCCAGATCCCTGTACCAATGCGGCGTATGGCTACCATACCGCATTCGGGACATTTATATCCCTGTCTCATGCGTTCTTCTATATCTGCTACAAGTTTACGGTTTTTTCTGCCGTAGCGAACTCCAAACCTACCCGCGGAACGCGTTTTATGACCTTTACGAGTATATTTTTTTACCATTATCTAAATCTCCAAAAATTTTTCACGTATTTCTTGAGCCTTTTTGCATGATTTTTCTACTATATTATTCATCTGATCAGGTGTCAGTGATCCAGTACCGCTTTTTTGCATACCTGAAATTGCACCTTCCTGATTGAAGATCACAGTTAATTTAGACTCAGCTACTCTTTCTTCTTCAATTGTCGGGTCAAATAAAATCCCGCCTCCAATATCAACAGCTGTTATAGACACCGGTATATCCCTGATAGGAAGTGGCACATCTTCACCAAGATTAAAACGTTCTTTTGGCATCTTAGCAGTCAAAAGAGCTGCAATTGCACCCAGTGCTGAGACATTCATTAGATTTCCACAATCATCCAGAACATGAATATCAATAAATACCATCCAGACTTTTTCTCCCTCAACAATACACAATTTCTTTAGATCAATTGCACCTGATTCACGAATACCGCGATCGATCACCCTTGCTAGCTCGATCGCATTTTCTCTGGGCGGACCCGCCTCAAATTCAGGTGATGCAAGAGGAATAAGTTCAGCACTGGTAATAATAACACCCGTATCAGGTGTATCCGGAAATGGTGTACCTGGCATGATCTTCACACCTACGACAACCTTGGTATTACCGAGATCCACTTTTGCAGAACCTTCTGCCTTATCAATATAACCCGTCTGAATTGATATATCCCTGAACTCATCAAAAGCACGACCATCCGATCTCTCACCTTTTAGCATTAGGTGATATAAATGATCTTTCTGAATTATAGAAATAATTTCATTATTCAAGAGTATCATCCTCCGTTTCATCAGACACTATAACATCCTCATCTTCATTCGAGAATCCTTCTTCTTCTTCTCTATCAGGGATGTCCTCATTGATTTCATTGTCATTAGAATTATCTCCATTATCAGGAACATCATTAAGTGTAGCCGGGCCCTTGTTTGATTCTTCTTCTGTTGTAGACTCCGCAGATATATCCTGGGTTATTTCTTTTTGTGTATTGTTATAATGGTCAAGAAGGGCCTTTCTTTGTAGTTCATATATCTGTCTACACCCTTGCTGTGCCATTTCCAGTCCATCTTTAAACTCTTCTGGTGTAAGGTGACCGTCCATCTGTAATAATGTAATCTTTCCATCAGTCGACATGGCTATAGGCATATCAGCCTGTCCGTAATTGTCTTCATCTTTGTTCAGGTCCAGTACCAGTGTATCATCTACTTTTCCTACAGCACATGAACTGATTAATCCCCTCATAGGAATACCTGCATCAGCTAATGCTAAAGAGGCAGCATTGATGGCTGCTGTCCTGGTTCCTGCATCTGCTTGCAGTATCTCAATAAAAATATCAATTGCAGATTTCGGATACAATTCAGTAAATATCTCTTTTTCAAAAGCCTCCCGGCTTACTTTAGATACCTCTGTACTCCTGCGATCAGGCCCGGGCCGTTTACGATCTTCTACCGAAAAAGATGCCATATTATATCTATACCGCACAATGGCTCTGGTAGCTTTTTGCTGATGACGGGGATGTACTTCCCTCGGACCATAAACAGCTGCCATTATCTTATTATTACCAAATTCAAGATAACATGAACCATCTGCTCGATCAAGTATACCTATTTTAATATTAATATCCCGAATTTGGTCAATCCTTCTTCCGTCAAGACGTAAACCATTTTCATCTATGAATTTTTCTGGCTTTTCACTCATTCTCTTTTCCTCTTTCATTCCACTCTTAACACTTGTAATTATTAATCCAGAAGTTCATTTAGAATCTCTAAATTTGTCGAATCAACTGGTTTTTTTTCATAACCATTTTTTAAAAACACACTTACCCTATCAGTAAGTCCTTTTATATGGGCTTCTTTTTCAATGATTCGAAGGCTTTCAATGGCCTTGTCCACATCTTTGTCCTTACCGGTTACCCAGACAATACCATTCTGTCCTACAACAATATTGCAGTTAGTCTCTTTTTTCATCATGGATATCATAGAACCTGATCGTCCGATGACCCTTGGAACCTTCGAAGGTGATAATTTAAAGATCCTGCCATCGGCAATAATTCCTAATTTATGATTCCTCATTGTGAGTTCGACCTTCATAGAAGGAGTGACCTCCTTTACCATAACTACCACAGAATCACCAATGTTTAAATATCCCATCATGTTGTCCTGTTCGATACGTTTTGAAAATTCAGATATATTGAGCCTGCCTTCATATGGCGAATTAATATTCAAAAACCAATTTGAATAACTGATCTCCACAACAGTACCTATGACAACATCCCTGATCGAAGGCAAATATTTTCCTGATAATGAAACAACCAGTATCTTATCCTTTTCACTAACAAGTCCAAACAATTTTGAATAAACCTTTCCTTCGCTAACATAGGTCCCATCACCTGCTTTAGAGCTATTATCAGAAAGGAAATCACCAGGTATTACAATCTTTTTTTCCATCTTTTTTCCTCATTAATACTATGGTATTATTTCTCTTTTAAAATACGTACTTCGGCATTTCCTTTGGTCATATGGTTTACCAGACCAAAAAAATCATCCTGCATACCTGCAGGAATGGTAACAACTCCTATCCAGGACCCGTCCTTTTGCCATTCTTCTTTACTTATTGTACCGAATTTGGATATCGGACCGAATGCTTTAGCAGCATGATCCATTCCGATCTTAACTGCAATACTTATTTCTTCAAAACGAATAGGGATAATAGGGCGAATTTGTTTCATGACAGCAATCACCAGATCATCCACACTCTTTAATGGATCTATATGTACTCCAGCTTCCTGCATTGCATGTTCGATCCTGACCGGTGGATGTGGAGTCCTTGTTTGCGGATTAATGGCATTAGCTGTAATGATACTGATTACCTGACGAGTCTTATCATCTAAAATTTTTTTTCGTTGCTCTTTTGTCAGATGTATCTCGCCGTGAAGGATGATCTCCTTTGCAATTTCATAAATATCCTGTGTTTTGAAAGTATTTTCAATATCTTGCTCATTCGGGCGATCTCCTCTACTTGCATTCTCAAATACATCTTCCACTGCCAGTATCTTTTCTATATCTACTTCTTCACCCTGTTTTAATGCAAAAGCTCCATCCGGGTCAATATAAACTTCAAATTGCGTACCACCTTTCTTTAGTCTTGCAATCACTGCATTATCTAATGTGACCATGATCAACACTCCATCAAACCGGATTATTCAGAGGTTTGAGAATTTTCTGTATCTTCCGTATCTTCATCATCCTTAGGTTTTTCATCTTCCGAATGAGCATCAAGGACTTTTTTGACATGTTCAGCTACAACTTCATCTGATAGTTTTTTGAATTGTTTATGCTCAAGTTGTATCAGACCCACTTCTATAGTAGATGCATCTAATTTACTTTCAGTGGTATTATACAGAGCTTCAAGACCAAGATTGATTGCTTCATCCAGAGTGATATCATCGGTATATTTATTCTCAAACACTTCCATTACTTCGGCTCTGCCTGCTCCGATCCCGGTAGCTTTATATTCAAGCAAAGCGCCACTCGGATCAGTTTCGAATAGTCTTGCTTCATTATCTTCAACACCGGCGATCAGTAGAGCTGTACCGAACGGTCTGACACCGCCATATTGTGTATAGGTCTGTTTAAAATCACATATTTTCTTGGCCAGGACCTCTACACCGATCGGCTCGTCATAAGATACTTTATTTATCTGGGATTCTACCCTTGCCCTATCTATCAATGCCCTGGCATCAGCAACCAATCCGGAAGTGGCTGCTCCCATGTGATCATCTATCTGGAATATCTTTTCAATGGACTGCGTTACTAGCAGCTTGCTGGTAATACGTTTATCTACAAGTAGTGCAACCCCGTCTACCGCTCTTATTCCTATAGCCGTAGTACCCCGCTTAACAGCTTCACGGGCATATTCAACCTGGAAAAGTCTTCCGTCAGGACTGAATACTGTAATCGCACGATCATATCCCATTTGAGGTGTCATTTGCATTATCAATCAATCTCCTTATCTTTCAAATCAAAAACCGTAATACCAATATATCCAGTATTGGAACGATCTAATATTTCTATATACTGTCGATCCTTCAGCATCAAATCAATTTTATTGTTATAATAATTGATGATACTGCCATGAATGTTTATAGCATTTATTGCTATAGTGCATTCTATTGATTCTTGGGTTATTTTTCTCTCCGGTTCGGCTTCATTTATGCTTTCAGTTAGTAAATACTTTTCTGTTGCTCCCCGTACAGTTCCCGATATCCCAAGTACTTTTATCCTGGTACGTATACCTTTTATTGAATAAACAGATGCCAGTACTGCCCTGGTCTTCCATGTAGTATCTGCTGTACACCGGATAATACCTTTAAGATCCTCGAATGAAAAAAGACGAAGCCCAAGTTCACAGCTGCCCACATCTCCTAGCAGTGCAGTAGTAGAGTAATTGATCTCATTAATAAGGTCCCGTCTGGTTATTTGCTCTTCTGATTGAATGGAAAAAGCAATATAGCGGTTTGATTCCCGTAGTGTTGGTGGCAGTATCTTCATTGGACCACTTCTACCATATCTACAATTTCCACGCCTTTCATAATGCGATTTTTATTCGTATTCCTTTTAATGATCGCTTGAGGTACGATTGATAGAGCACAAAGAGCTTCATCCTGTGTCATACCCATGAGCATGCCTAATGCCATCATCTCTCTAGGTCCGCGCAGGTCATAGTGTGACCTTGCACTGCTGGTCAGGACCATGGATGCATCATATTTCCTGGTCAGTCTGACATTAAGGCGCATAGCTGCAAGTGTATTGATCCTGGACCCCCTTGCATGCATGGTTAAAGCATCTATATTGAAATCAATTGCCACACCATTGTCAGCAGCAGCTTTTGCAAGAACATGATTGAGAGGTTTACCACGGGATGCAGGACGAGCAAGAATATCAACCTTCTGGTTCTCAAGTGCTGCCCTGTTAATTTTCTCGTGACCTCCGCTGACTAATATAATATCTACCTTATCTATTAACCTATTTACCTGTTTGTTAAGGGCGGATATATTGTTTACCTGGATCTCGATTCCATTGTATATTTCAAAATTTTTATAAAAAGAAGATGAAATATTAGGATCATAGAATGAGTTCGAAGGATTAAGAGAAGTTAAGCATATACCGGAATATGCCATCTCTTTTGCTTCCAGTACCATTCTTCCCGGAGAATCAGCATAGTCAGGCAGTGAGTGAACATTTAAGTCAAAGAACTTTGAGCGTTTTATTATACCCATGCCTGATCCTCCATATTAAATAATGATCGAGCAACCTCTATTGCTTTCTCATACTTAGCAGGATAAGCTTTAAGTTTTATCCGAAGTTGAACCACATCCGATGTATTGGTCATTGCAAGCTTGCCCTGGAAAGCTTGTTGTTTATCGAACCTGATATACAAATTACAGTCATTATCCACACGCAATGGGATCTGGTCAACTAACTCTGATATCTCTTGCTTTCCAAGACGCTGCCTGATCAGGTCTATCACATATCTAGTGTGTCTGTTTTTATGGAGCTTAGCCTCCATTAGAATGATCCGGTTGCCATGGTAACCTGAGGTATCATATTCACTAATAAAGTCAGATCCTTCTGGCTTTAACTCATCTTCGGCAGGAGGAAGGAATAGTCCAATTGCCGATCGTACTTTCTCTGGATCTTCCGTAGCTTGAGCACTGGCGCGAAGAGATATGTAATGGATCATACCTAAATAAAGTCTTCACTTTCCAAGATTTCCGCGTGATCGTATACTTGGCCTGGTCTTTTCAGTACCTTTACCGCGTTTTAGCTGTCCTCGTCCCTTTGTTCCCGCACTGGTCTTGCCTCTGAACACACGTCCTTTCTGGTTTGGTCTGCATAGCCAACTCAGGTGAGGATCACTCTTAATAACCGGGTGAGCCGTATCTACAAGAATGATCTCATACCATTTGAGCCTGCCATCTTCGCCGACCCAGTATGAATTAAGTACTTGCAGATTAGGGAATTTACGTGCTGCTCTTTCTTCTGCAATACGCTGAAGGCTTTTACCACGTGTGATCTTGCGCATGCCCATTCGCTTGGTACGGCGGCCACGTATATATCTTGGTTTACGTGCACTACCTCGCCTGATACCTACTCTGGCCATAATAATACCCTGTTTGGCTTTATAACCAAGACTGCGGGCGCGGTCTAATCGGGTGGGTTTATCAATCCTCTGTACTGCTGCTTCTCGTCTCCATTCCTGAAGCCTGTGCCATCTAAGTTCGTGTGTATACGTATTGTCAGGGTCCTTCCAGGCATCCCTAATATAACTATACATTGATCTTGCCATGTTTCGAATCTCCTCTGTATTATAATCCAGGTTTCACGGTTCAGCCTGTTAAAGGCCACATCCCTGCGGGAGTTTTATCCCGCCGATGAAACTGGCTTGTTGTAAAAGGTTATAGATTCTTTTATGGCTTATAAAGGTTGGGTAAGAGATCATGAGACTTTTTATTTTCTTCTGGTTGAATCAAATATGCGTCCAAACCAAACAGATTTAACCGAAATATTTCAACTGTCTCGTCCAAGTTACTGGTTTTTCTCTGTGTATTATTCATACCGGAGCGCATCAAGTGGCTTCAGTCGCGATGCCTTCCATGCGGGATATAGCCCCCCGATCAGACCCGTGAATACACCAAAGAAATATCCATTAAAAATTAAGTTAATAAAAGTGGTCAATCCAGCCAGGAATGAGCCTGAGATTAAGAATATAATTATATTAACATTGTTTTGTAGAATTGCAAGAGTTGTTGGACTGTCTTCGAAGATAAGTGTATTTTTAAGCGAGCTAAAAATTTCTAAGCTTGGTATGTTTGAGTTGAAGAAGTAAAGTAAAAGACATCCTGATATAAAGCCAATAAAATAAATTATAGTCGAAAAAATAATCAGGAATATATTGCGCCGTAAATGGTTATTTGATTTCCACATCTTATAAAAAATCCCTGTTATCTGTGCATAACCATCCGTTATTCGCGCTTAGAGTTCCAGCCATGTTTCATTTGCCAGATAAGCAGATAGAGTCCGACCCCTGCTAACATACCGGATAATGCAAGCGGAATCACATTGTAGGGCTCGTCTACTCTTGCAATTAAGTAAGAAATTCCTAAATAGGGTAACGTCCAAAATATGAAACTGATCAGAAGTTTGAGGAAATCTATTTTATTGGAGTGTCTAGCTTTGTCTCCAACTGTGACTATCCCTCCCATGCCTATCCCAGACAATGCTCCAAGCACAATGGACAGGAGGGCCACATAAACTGGTAACTTGGTTGTAGAATAGAAGACGATGGTGCCCACAATGCCCATAACAACAAAAGTAGTTACTGCTGCAAATTCATAAAACTCCTTCGAAGTCGTGTATCGTTTCATACTATGCCACCTCTTCTGGCAAAAATAAAAAGGGGGAAATATTTCCCATAACTGGTTAAGCGCCCACTCCAAAGCTAACTACTGCACCCGCGCCGGGTCCTCCCACGAAACTCGCGATAAGTCCCAATTCTGCTGTATGATATGCTCCGGCTAGACCTATTACTGCCGTTTGTTGCACATTAGCACCGTTGATTGCCGCATATGCGGCAACTCCAACCCAGCAATCAGCTTCGATAGCTACTGCGCCTGGCAACATCACCACACCCATCAGTGCTATTACTGAGAGAATGGTTAATGCAGCTACAGTTCGATCTTCTTTCGTTATATATCTCATGTTCTGTTGATACTCTTTATTTTTCTTGTCAACTACCACCTTTTATATGTGAAAGGGGTAAAATTGAATAAATGTAACAACATTTAATACTATATGAGCGTTTATATTTTATTCTGGTTGAATCAAATATGTGTCCAAACCAAACAGATTTAATCGAAATTCAATTGATGGAATACACAGAATGAATGTGAAACATTAGGTAAAACGTGTGTAACTGTACCGATTATTGCACTATCCTCATCGAAAACAAATTTTAAAATCTCTCCTTCAGGTATGCGAGTTTTAATTCTGTTTAGAAGAGGGATCAATTCGAAATAACTTGGCATGGTATTAGTTATCTGGAAATACAGGACGACTTTATCTTCTGTAGTTACAACATAAATAACTATCTACCTGGGCCTTTCTCACTCCCGGTCGGTTAATTTCTTTCACATTGAGCTTCGATATCTTTTCTCCATCCGGTTTTGATCCAATATCCATTGATGTGCAATACTCCATTGAAATCAATATCCTAACTTATCAGTTCTTGGGCTGATATTTTGTCTTTTATTTGTTTATATTTCCATAAAGTTGTTGGACATGGTGCTCTTCCTGAGGTATCAGTTAAGCCCTCAGTGGATATTTCACCTGTAATGCGTGAATTCCATAACGCGCACATACTGTCATATCTTACATATTTCATTTTTTCAATGTATTCATTGCTGTAATTTGCTGATCCAGTAACACCTATTAACATGTCATAGTAGTGTTTGTTGCAGTTTGGATTTGAACATATCCAATAGGTGACAGGGCATCGTATGATGCGTAAGAAATTATTTATATAAAGAAAAAGAAGAATTTATATAGGAATCTGATGAAGATGGGCTATAATATAAATTGGATAACATCAGATGAACTTAATTTTAAATATAATTGTCACCAGAGAATAATAAAAAGTCTCGAGATCATTGATCATATGTAAGAGGATGATATTCCATTATCGTACCACAATAAGGACACTTCACAGATATACTATGAGGAATTACCCGGATATTCTTTTGACAATTATTACAAAAAATATCATCTATTATACCTGTTCTCATTTCAATAGTCACTAAAACCTTGTTTACTATCATTGAGATCTTGTTTCTATAGTGTATAGCAATATAATAACCTAACAGGGCCAGCAAACAACCGGTAACAAGATCGCTGATCCAGTGTATACCAAGATACAGTGTAGAGAACAGGATGGCAATAGTCGAAATAATTGCAAATAATTTAAACCGCGTAAGGTTAGTCCTGAACACTACTATCAATAAAACCATTATGGACTGTGCTGCATGCAGACTTGGAAAATCATTATCAAGAAATGGGTCTACGACTCTAACGCCTTCGTCAATGATAGGGCTTAAATTATACAGCAAAGGTTCAACATTGGACAGTGCATGTCCGGTAACTGTGACTGGAAAATAGATATAGAACGGAAAGGCTACAAGGTAGGTAATAATATAAGCAATAGTGAACTCCTCAAGAGTGGTAAGGTTCTTAGTATATATCAAAATGACAAAGGTAAAGATCAACAGAAAAGAAAAGATCATCAAGTAAACGAATCCCATTATGATCGTTAATGTTGGTGTTGCAAAACTTTGAAAATGATGTACTATATCTCCTTCGATCATCATAATATATTTTGTATAGTTAGTATTAATATCCAGGCCAAATACTTTGATTATGGTATATTGTGACTGAACAAGCATATAAACAAAAAAAGCAGATACGAAAAAAGGTAGAAAACCTATAATAAACCTGCGGATAGGTATCCTTTTATTTCGTTCCCTGATCTTAAGCGGTATTAAGATATAATAACCGATAAAGACCATCAATGCCAGAAGAGGCAGCATTATCATAGTCATCATATAGGTTGAGGTCATTTCACCACATCAAAATCTTATTATGTAATAATCCCATACTATTTCATATTATGTTTACTATTATTACTGGTTCCCAGTTCGGAGATGAAGGTAAAGGTAAGATCGTTGATCTAATGACAAAGAACTATGATATTATAGTTCGTTTCCAGGGAGGTGACAATGCCGGTCATACTGTAGTAGTGAACGGCAAGAAATACAAACTGCACCTTACTCCTTCAGGGGTACTGCAGGATGCCAGACTGCTTATCGGTCCTGGTACTGTAGTAAATCCACAGACATTATCCAGTGAATTTGACATGCTGTTGGACAATGGTATAAATGTAGATGAGCATAAGCTTGGAATTGATGCAAAGACAAGCATCATCATGCCATATCATGTAGAACTGGACGGCTTGAGAGAATCAGCAAGGACTGATAAGATAGGTACTACCAAACGTGGTATTGGTTATGCATATATAGACAAGGTAGCCAGGGATGAGATACAGATGGCAGATCTTGCTACCCAAGCGCAGTTGCGTAACCGGCTTAATGAAATAAAGCCAATGAAAGAAGCCCAGATCAAGGAATTGAATGGAGACCCTTCTATCATGGAAGATGAAACATGGATCAAAACATATTGTGATCTGGGACGCAGGTTTGCTTCATATATCACTGATGTATCCTATGAGGTAAATGCTGCGCTTGATAATGGTAAAAGCATACTGGCAGAAGGTGCCCAGGGAACATACCTCGATGTGATCCACGGTACGTCTAAATTTGTAACCTCCTCGTCATGTATTGCAGGATCAGCATGTGCAAACCTGGGTGTAGGACCAACCAGGGTAGACCAGGTGGTTGGTATTGTAAAAGCATATATCACCAGGGTAGGTGAAGGCCCGCTGCCAACTGAACTTAAAGATAGTATAGGAGACCGGCTACGTCAGGCAGGCGCTGAGTTCGGGACCACTACCGGCCGTCCGAGACGGTGTGGCTGGTTTGATCTCCCGCTTGCAAAAAAAGCAGTAGCATTGAATGGTTATACAGACCTGGTACTGACTAAATTGGACGTATTATCATCCATACACCCGATACGTCTGTGTGTGGCATATGAACTGGATGGAAAAAAACTTGACTATCCACCCGAATCAACTTCGGACCTTGCACGGTGCATACCGGTATATGAAGATATGGCAGGATGGGATGAGGACCTTACAGGTATTAAAAGTATGAATGATCTGCCTGATAGTGCCCTTGCATATATAGAAAAACTCACGTCATTGATCAAGGTTCCGTTTAAATATATTTCTGTAGGTCCTGGTCGGGAACAAACATTTATAGCATGATGCTTAATCAATTATTTTGGGAATAATACAATGGCATTATCAAAAGATCAAACTACAGAGGCAATCAAGCTTAAAGTAGCTGAAGCTGACCAGAGAGATGTAGGAAAAGGTGTAGTACGTATTAACGAGAGCGACCGCAATACAATGGGTGTCAATGTATTTGATATAATAACGATCTCGGGTGAGAGGGAGACACCGGCTGTAGTGGGCCGGGCCTATCCGTCAGATGAAAAAACGAATATCATACGTATGGATGGTTTGACACGTATTAACGCTAAAACAGGTATTGGTGAAATTGTTAGTGTCCACAAGGCACAATGGCACGAAGCAAGGCAGGTCAGTCTTGCCCCTGTGACCAGGAATATCAGGATGTTTGCCTCAAGTGAAAGTTTGCAGGGTATTTTCTTAAACAGGACTGTGAGTAAAGGAGATCTTATTTCCACTACCAGTGTACGCAAACAACAACCCGAACGCCCAGAAGGGGATGCTGTACTGGACGATCTGTTAAGTGATTTTTTCAGTGGACAGCCATTTGGTCTGGGTGAGATCAAACTCCAGGTGGTATCTACTAATCCACAGGGATTTGTCAGGATCACAGAGATTACTCAGATTGAATTAATACCTGAGGCAATCGAACTGCCTGAACAGGTTATTCCGGAAGTTATGTATGAAGACCTGGGCGGTATCAAGCATGCTATTACCAGGGTCAGGGAAATGATCGAATTGCCGCTTAAGCATCCTGAGTTGTTTAGCAGATTAGGCATTGACCCGCCAAAAGGGATTTTACTTCACGGTCCGCCTGGCACTGGTAAGACAATGCTGGCTAAAGCAGTAGCTAATGAGTCGAATGTGTTTTTCTTAACCATCAACGGTCCTGAGATCATGAGCAAATATTACGGCGAAAGTGAACAGAGACTAAGGGAAATGTTTGATGAGGCAGAGAAAAATGCCCCCAGTATTATTTTTATTGATGAAATAGATTCTATTGCCCCGAAAAGGGCTGAAGTTTTCGGGGAAGTGGAACGGCGAGTGGTTGCACAGTTGCTGTCATTGATGGATGGGTTGAAATCCAGGAAAAATGTTATCGTGATCGGAGCAACCAATAGACCCGAAGCACTTGATATGGCCCTGCGCCGACCCGGACGCTTTGATAGAGAGATCGAACTAAGAGTACCGAATACAGAAGGCCGTCTTGAGATATTCCAGATACATACCAGAGGCATGCCGCTTACTGAAGATGCTAATTTGGAACAGCTCTCGGATATTACCTACGGGTTTGTAGGAGCTGATATAGCTGCCCTGACAAAAGAAGCTGCCATGAATTCACTGCGCAGGATCCTGCCTGAAATCGACCTAGATCAGCAAGAGATCCAAAAGGAGTTACTTGATAAGCTTTCTGTAACCCTCTGTGATTTTGAAGAGGCTATGAAGGAAGTACAACCATCTGCACTGCGCGAAATACTTTTTGAAGTGCCCAATATTACCTGGGAAGACATCGGTGGCCTGGAGAAAGTAAAGGAACAATTGCAAGAAGCAGTTGAATGGCCACTGCGATTTGGAGAATCTTACAAGCGTATTGGTGTGGAATCATCCAAAGGTATACTGCTATATGGACCCCCGGGTACTGGCAAGACAATGCTTGCAAAGGCTATTGCTAATGAATCTGATGCTAATTTTATTACTGCAAAAGGTAGTGACCTGCTATCCAAATGGTATGGAGAGAGTGAAAAACATATTGCAGGGATATTCAAACGTGCGCGTCAGGTAGCTCCTGCTATTGTGTTCCTGGACGAACTGGACGCATTAGCACCGGTTAGAGGTGGTACTATAGGTGAACCCCAGGTTACCGAGAGAATAGTGAACCAGTTACTTTCGGAAATGGACGGACTTGAAGAACTTCGCGGTGTAGTGGTGATTGGTGCCACTAACCGGCCTGATATCATAGATCCGGCTTTGGTCAGGTCAGGACGGTTCGATGAGCTGATACTGGTACCAGTTCCTGATAGAGCAACACGAAAGAAGATATTCGGAGTACATACCAGGAAGATGGCACTGGATAATGATGTTAATGTCGATGAACTGGTAGAACTGACCGATGATTACACTGGTGCGGATATAGCCTATGTCTGCAAGAAAGCAGGAAGGTTTGCCCTGCGCGAAAATATGCAATGTAAGAGCATAAGGCAAGAACATTTCCTGATGGCTGTTAAGGATTCCGGTCCCAGTGTTTCACCGGATACTATGAAGCATTATGAATCCTTAAAATCCGATCTGCGAAAAAAGCATTCAAAGCAGATCGAAGCAAATCATATTTACGGATAGAATTATATGGTGCATGAAGCTGCGTTGTTTGATAGACTTGATGATAACAAAACCAGATGCAATGTCTGTGCTCACAGGTGTATCATATCAGAAGGAAGATCAGGATTATGTAAGGTCAGGCAGAACAGGAATGGTACTCTTTATTCACTGATCTATAATACTATATCCAGTGAAGCTGTTGACCCTATTGAAAAAAAGCCGCTGTATCATTTTTTGCCAGGAACATTAAGTTATTCCCAGGGCACCATCGGATGTAATTTCAAATGTACCCACTGTCAGAACTGGTCTATATCCCAGGTAAGTCTGAATGAAGCAAATACCAGGAAGATCACGCCTGAAATATCAGTGGCAAAAGCTATTGATTCCGGTTGTGCAAGCATTTCATGGACATATAATGAGCCTACTATCTGGTATGAATTCACATATGACTCTGCCAGATTGGCTCATGAGTCCGGACTAAAGACCGTATATGTAACTAATGGATATATCACGGAGGAGGCACTACAGGATATCTCACCATATCTTGATGCCTTCAGGGTAGATATAAAAGCATTCAAGGATGAGTTCTATAAAAAGATATGCCGGGCTCACCTGCAGCCGGTGCTGGACAGTACCATCAAAGCCAGGGAACTGGGTATGCATGTAGAAGTTGTTAACCTGATCATCCCTGGCCAGAACGATGATAAAAATGAAACCAGGGCCTTGATTGAATGGGTACTGGATAATCTGGGTCCTATGACACCTATTCATTTTACAAGATTTCATCCCATGTATAAAATGAAGGATGCATCCCCTACTCCGGTAGACACACTGGAGAGTGCATGGCGCACAGCAAAAGATGCCGGACTGGAATATCCGTATATAGGTAATGTACCTGGTCATCCATATGAGAACACAAACTGTCCGAAATGTGGTGAACTGCTCATAGACAGAAGTGGGTTTAGTGTTGTACATAACAGTATTACAGGGGATGGAAAATGTCCAAAGTGTGGATACAGGATTGCTATAGTAGTATGAAAACATTACTGATCAGTCCATACAGGAGGTAGTGATGTCTGATAACGAAGTAGATGATTTTGTTATAGAATTAGAAAAAAAAGCCCAATCCATACTGAACGAAAATGACCGGTCTAAGAAATATAGAGCAGGTGTCGTTGCGTTAGCACAAAAGGCTGTGGCTTTAAATGATATAAGCTATCTGGAAGAAGCTGTGCGGTTCACTGATCATATCATTGATATGAATAATCGCTCCAGGGCTTTTGTGGATATTATTAAAAGTACTGCAAAAATCGCACAAAATACTGCTAATATCAATCTGGTCAGGAGGTCGCTTGAACTATCAGACAATACTCTTGATGGCCTTGATACAAGTCATGCACTTGAGATTATAGCCAGTACTTTTGTCCGGGTAGGTATGACAATGGATGATCCTGCTATAATAGAGGAATCAAAAAAGATTGCTGATACTATTGAATATGATACATACCGCTCTATGGCCTGGAGGGAAATTGCCAGGACTTTGCATAGCATGAATGATACATCTGCTTCCCTGACAGCAGCAAATAAGGCTCTTGATATTATTGATTCTTCTAATGCTATTAGTCATATGATCTATAAAGTATCTGCTTATGTTGATCTATCAAGACTATTTCTTGAGATAGGGCATGTGGATGCTACCAAAGAATGTTTAATAAAGGCCAGTGAGTGTGCACAGCGTCTTGATAATGAGTTTGACTCATCTTCGATTTATCAGTCTATAGCTGAATTCCAGGCAAGAATGGGTGTAAGAACAAAAGATAGGACACTATTCGAAGCGGCAGTTGATTCTTTTAATAAAGTGACACAGGAATTCTATAGATCATCTACCAGACAAACACTTCATAATATTTTCATTGGTGCGGATGAAAAAGAACTAATTGAACATATATACAAGCACAATAACAAAAACAATATATATCAATAGTTAAATAATATATATTAATTATAAAACAACAAATTAGAGTGTATAGTCATAATTTTTTGGGGGTTATATAAATTGACTAAATTATTAGATGCCTTTTTTTTTTCTGAAAAACGAAAAAACCTTGTATTATTTCTAAGAGATGGGGCTAAGAACCTTACTGAAATTAAGGATTCACTTGACGTGAAAGCTCCTGCGATAATACCACAGATAAGGATTCTTGAGGAAAAAAATATAGTTATTCAGAAAGGTAAAGAGTATTTTTTGACTGATATAGGTCAAATACTTACAGATTATTACATATGTCCACTCGTAGATACACTTAACTTGGTAGAAAAAAATCAGAAATTCTTTAATGCCCATGATCTACTAATGATTCCAAAAGCTCTATTAAAACAATTATATAAATTAAAAGGATGTGGATTGAATCAAGTAGATCTCCAAAATATCTATGAACCTCATCGTTTATTTATTGAGATTTTGTCATCATCCAAATGGATCAAAGCAGTTACACCTATTTTTAATCCATCATATCCTGATTTTTTTCTCCAGCTGGCTAAGCAAGAAAAAGAAATCATATTGATCCTTACACCTGAGGTCTACCAAAGAACAGAAGCTAAATTCAACAATTTAATAGCAGAATTTCTCGACCTTAATAATACTCACATATATATATATAACGACAAATTAAAATTAACTATGATATTTACTGATCACTATTTCTCATTTACGCCTTTTTTTAAGGATGGAAGTTATGACTCCCAAAGAAACTTGATTGGTACAGAACCTTCTGCTATATCCTGGGGAACTGAATTTTTTAATTATTTACTGAATAATTCTAATAAAATCTAATTTCATATTAATATTTTAGATAACGTTTGCAGTCTAACTGCTACATAGAATTCCAACCTATAGAACAATTGGTATGATTTATTCTTTATTCCGGAACTACTATTACTATTACAACATCATATCCTACTAACAGATATGCTATATAGATCCGAAACGCCCCTGAAATTGCAATCATAGCTGAAGTTATGACTCTTACGACGGTTCGCATTACACTTTTCACAGTATTTTTACCTTAGCAGATTGTCCAAATTAGATTTTTGGAGGTTTCCACATTGTCTTGTGGGCTTCACACAACCACATCACTGTAGTTGTATGCCACAATAAGGCCACCCTAAATGGAACAGGTGACATTACTGCAATTCATGATATAACTTCTTGTCGCACCAGATAAACGCAAATGAACGCAGACATTCAGATAGCGTATCCGCGTTTATCTGTGTTCATTCGCAGTTAATTTGAGTTTACTAACAAATAATATAACAGTCACCGGAAAAGAAAAAAATAAATAAGAAGAATAGGATAAGTAATAATAAACCTTTACGAAATGTCACTTTTTGTGGGGAATTTGGAATCTGACATGAAAACTAAATTATTGGATCTGCTTTTGTTTTCTGAAAAACGAAAGAACCTTATTATTCTATTACATAATGGACCCAGGACCCTGACCGAAATCAAGCAATCACTAAGTGTAACCTCTCCGGGAATAATCCCTCAGATCAGGATGCTGGAGCAGAGGAATATTGTTAATCAAGAAGGAAAGTTATATTTATTAACTGATAAAGGTAGATTACTTTACGAACATTTATATCCACTGATAAAAATAATTGATATAATCGAAAAAAATGAGAATTTTATAGATACTCATGATATATCTATAATTCCAGAACATCTTTTAAAACGATTTCATGAACTGGGGGATTGTATGATGAATGAATTGAATCTGGAAGAATTATACGAACCTCACAATCTATTCCTGCAGGAACTTTCACAATCAAACTGGATAAAAGGAGTGACACCTGTATTTAGACCATCATGGCCAGATATGTTTTTGGAATTAGCATTAAGTGGAAAGGAAGTTTCATTGATTCTTACACAAGATGTCTATAAAAGAGCCGAAACTGAATACACGAATTCAATAAACGAATTCTTAAACCTTAATAATGTGAAAATTTTTATTTATAACAATGAACTTAAATTCAGTATGATAGTTACAAATTGCTATTTTTCAATTACATTATTTTTTAAGGATGGTGGTTATGATTTTCAAAGAGATTGGGTTAGTCTGGATCCTTCTGCCATATCCTGGGGAACGGATATGTTAAAATATCTATTACATAATTCACATAAAGTTTGAGTATACTATTTGCAATCCTAAAGCCATATAGAGTTCCCCTTTATAAGATAAATAGAATAGTATTTTTTTAATTCTGGAATTTATTAAATCAATTGGTTTTGCAAAAAAGAAAATATAGATAATACCTGAAATAAAACAGCTAAGTATTATTACAAATTTAAATTCTAATATACCGGCTATCATGACAAAGGCAACCAGTGAATGCACAAGGAGATGGAGACTCATTAGTAAGATCCTGGTTATATGTTCTCCAAAATAGATCGGTAATGTCAATAATCCAGCCACTTTATCTCCTTTGATATCACGAAAATCATACATTACAGTAGTTATAAAATTTTTTACAAAAACAAATAAGAAAATCGCTATGATAGTAACAAATTCAGTATTAACTCTCACAACGATTCCTGTAATAAATATCCCCCATGCAAGAGCTACAATCAGGTTCTTCATACCACAGCCTCCTTTAAGCCTGATAGTAAAACTCCCAATATTTATCTTCATACTGTAAAAGTAACCTGCAATTAAGGGAATTATTACAACAAAAAGCAGATCATTTAAGAAAAAGATCAATACCCCTATTAAGGATGAAAGTATACAAATTATATAAGCAATGTCTTTTCTTGATTTAATAAGTTCCTTTCGGTTTATATCGTCTTCTTCTCCTCCCTTTGCCCTATCAAATGTATAGATAGCATAAATAATAAGAAACCCGGCAATAATATTAGATATCCTGATATTATAACCAACCATAAGATAAGCTATATAAATTATAAAAGCACCATATGATCCATTTAAAATCGAAGCTACAAGTAGCCTTAAAGTCGCAATTCCCCTACTCACTCTAACTGATTATATAGTTTCTTATTAATATTTTTATTGGGGTGTAATATTATAAAGCCATTGTAATTTCAATATTAGCAGTAAAGTTAAGACACTTCGGATAGAACCATGGTTAAAAAATCGTATGCTATTAATTGATCTTGGATTTTATAAACACAATACCTTCGCTCGTATTTATGAAAATGGTGGATTCTTTGTCAGCAGGCTGAAAGGTAAGGTTGATCCGAATGTAAATTGGAAGAGATTAATGGATGAATGGAGAACTTAACCAATCACGCATGTGAGTAATTTTAGTCTTGCAAGCCCCCCACTCACAATAATACGTATATATCAATTTCAGGTAATATTTCACTATGATTGTAATGTTTCAATCGGATTATAATGCTATTGTCTCATTGAAATCACGGTGTTAGTTTGAAATATATATTATTATGGTGTACTATATATTACAGTGTGGTGATAACCACACTGAAATAAATCATAAATTCGAGCGGACGAGGAGTAGGGGTTAGTTTTGTCTTGTCCATTTTTTCTTTTTTTTAGTATAACTTGATATATCGAAAATGCTCATTCTGTTCACATTTTCTAATCTTCGGCTCTTTTAAGAGCCTCAGTCAAGAAAATCCGAGCGCTAGCGAGGATTTTTTTCATTTTTATATTAAATAATTTATTAGATTTTGTATATCCATTTGCAGTATCTTAAAGATAGGGGAATAAAAATTTCAATTATTTACTGAATAATTCTAATAAAATATAATTTCATACTAATATTTTAGATAACGTTTGCAATCCAACCGCTACATAGAATTCCCACCTATAGAACAATTGGTATGATACATTCTTTATTCCAGAACTATTAATATTGATCGATGTTCCGGTAAAAAAGAAAATGTAGATCACACCTGAAAAAAAACATGATAATAAAATGATTATTTCAAATTCTAACATCCCCTTTATCATGATGATCGCTATTATTACGTGCTCGAACATATGGATTCCCATTAATAAACACCTTGTCTTCTTCTCCCCTAAACAGATAGGTAATGTCATCAATCCTACTGTTTTATCTCCGGTAACATCAGAAAAATCTTCCATTACAGTATTTATAAAGGACTTAATAAAAAGAAAAGAAAAAATTGATATAGCAGCAATCAGGTCACTGTGACCTTTCATGACAACTCCCGTAATAAATATGCCCCATGTCAATGCTACTATCAGGTTCTTTGCCCCCATACCTCCTTTTAGCTTAAAAGAATATTTTCCTATTACGGTCTTCTTGCTGTAGAAGTAACCTACAAAAAAAGGAATGATCACAACCAGGATAAGGTCATGTAAAAATAATATCAATACACCACAGATTAATGAAAATGCACAAACAATATACGCAATATCCTTCCTTGCACCTGTCAAATCTTTTCGGTTTATATTATCTTCTTCTCCTCCTTTGATCCTATCAAATGCATAAATAGCATATATAATTAAAAAAACTGCAGCAATATTGCTAATTACAACATCATATCCTACTAACAGATATGCTATATAGATCCGAAACGCCCCTGAAATTGCAATCATAACTGAAGTTATGAGCAATTTTAGTGTTACAAGTCCCCCACTCACAATAGTATATATACATTATTTATAAAGTAATATTTCAACCGGATTGTAATATTACAATTTCATTACAATGTAGCAATCTCAATGAAATCATGATGTTGGTTTGAAATATATATTATTATAGCCTACTATATATTCTACAGTGCGGTGGTAACCACACTGAAATAGATCATAAATTCGAGCGGATGAGGAGTAGGGGTTAGTTTTGTCTTGTCCTAATATATCAAGTTTAACTTGATGTACTCAAGAAAATCCGAGCGCAAGCGAGGATTTTGTTATTTTTTTTTTTTTATTATAACGTGATATACTACAAGGAAGTGTACATTGCTTATGATTCTTATCCAGGTTTACACTTTCTATAGAATCGAAAGTAAACATGATAGAGTCCGAAAGCTTTTTTTCAGATATAGATTAACACAGATACACTCACCTCCTACGGAGTTGAGTGCCTGCTACGCCTGAAGGGCGTGCAGGTAACACGGATTAAAATTCCTTAATGTCGGTCAAGTAAATGCGACCGGAGGGAGCATTTACTGATTTTTATTTTCCCCAAAAAGGATTTCCTTTTCGTTTGATCTTAAGGAACATCTCAAGTGTTTTCATCTCATCCGGACTCAGGGATCCGATCAATTCCTGTTCCACGATCTTCGCATGTTTTTCCGGTATATCGATATATAGCAGTTCTCCTTCCTTGATATGCCGGCCTACTACCGGACCATCAATAGATACAGCAACCTGTGAGCCCAACCTTGCTTCACTTACATTCTCTCCATTGTCCTGTATACCTTTGATCAATCCCACGGAAATACCATTGTCCTTCATTACATTAAGTCTGGTCCTTATGATCCCGCCTTCCACTTCCACACCCACTACCGCGGGTTTATTCTGGCGGAATGTATGATTTGGCAGTAATCTGAACCGTCCCGGCCTGATGACAGCTTCACTCTTCTGTTTCTCACTTAATAATGTGATCTCTTCTATATGATCCGCATAATCATCTACCAGCTGATAGATCACTTCACTGATAAATAATTTGACATCACAATCCATGAGTTCTTCCAGGGCATCAGGGAGTATATCCACATTAAACCCGAGTATCACCGAATAAAGAGGGTCCTCCTGAGCTTGTGCTTCAACTATATCCCTTTTGGATATGTTTCCCACATCTGCTTTTCGTATTGGGATCTCCTGAGCTTTTAGTTCATTGACCAGAGCTTCAAGGCTGCCTATAGTATCTGCCCTGAGAAGTATTCCAGTATTATCTGTTTCAATCCTGGTCTGTTCGATCTCTGATCTGATCTCCTGTGATATCTCATCAGCAGTATCTTTAGTGAC
Organism: Methanosarcinales archaeon; assembly: GCA_021108405.1. Classification (GTDB taxonomy): domain Archaea; phylum Halobacteriota; class Methanosarcinia; order Methanosarcinales; family Methanocomedenaceae; genus Methanomarinus. The sequence continues at coordinate 7,812 of JAIOQW010000269.1, read as the reverse complement.
AACCTTAATAGGTGCACCTGATATTGCCCTGTCCAGTCCCGGAGCGGATATCTTCAGACCGGAAGCCGCAGTTACGTGTTTAATATGCTTGAATTTCTCTTCAGACCTTATCTCGGATAAAGGTCTTGGTTTTAATAATGCCCTGGTCTTGGTGACTACAGGATCGCCAAGTGTACCTACGGCTATCATATCTCCTACTGAGATCTCTCCGTCGTACAGGATCACATCCAGGGTTGTGCCCAGACCACGTTCTTCTTTTAATTCAAGCACTACACCTACACCCGGGCCTGTTGCATGATACTCCAGGTCTGTTTCCAGGAACCGTTGAGCCAGACCCAGCAGGATAATAAGCAGATCAGATAGTCCTTCTCCGGTCACAGCACTAATTGGTATAACCGCAATATTATTTTGAAAATCCCTGATCCTATCGTACCGGTCAGAACTAAAACCATGATCATATAACTTGCCCACGATCTCATAGAACTTCTCATCCAGGTGTGATCTGATATGTTCGGGCTGTCTATTATAAGAATCTACAAATGATGATCCAGCCTGTGGATTCCAGCCATGGATCCTGTCAATCTTATTAGCAGCTACAACAAAAGGGGTTTTATAGCGTTTAAGTATACTAATTGCTTCAATGGTCTGAGGCTGGAATCCTTCATTTATATCTATGATCACTACTGCCAGATCAGCCAGGGCTCCGCCCCTGGTACGCAATGTAGTAAAAGCATGGTGTCCGGGCGTATCAATAAAAAGCAATCCCGGTACTTTAAACTTGCCTTTAAATGCTTTACCGCAAACACGGTTTATTATCTTTATAGGGACTTCTGTTGCACCTATATGCTGGGTGATCGCTCCTGCTTCACCTTCTGTAATAGCAGTGCCCCGTATCTTATCAAGTAGACTGGTCTTGCCATGATCAACATGACCCATGACACATACGATAGGAGTACGGAGATTTTTTTGTTTTGCCATTGATCTATCCCCTTTAACAAATGCATTCACCCACTTTCAACAGTTATTCATAGAGCCACTGCTCATCTATTCTCTTATATTCGGAATGATCAGATTCCTTGAAGTGAATAGCGATCTCTCTTTTTGCAGATTCTACAGAATCAGATGCATGTACTATATTACGCCCTGTATCAAGGCCGAAATCACCGCGAATGGTTCCTATAGCAGCTTCTTGTGGGTTCGTAGCTCCGTTTATTCCACGCATTACTGTCACTGCGTTTCCTCCCTCAATGATCATTGAGACCGATGGTCCGCTGGTAATAAAATCGATCAGTGACCCGAAGAAACCCTTGCTTTCATGTTCTGCATAATGAGACCGGGCAATTTCTTTTTCCAGGGTATGCATTTTCATGGCAGTGATCTTAAGACCACGTTTCTCTATTCGTGAAATAACCTCACCAATAAGACCCCGCTGCACTCCATCCGGTTTGATCATTATATAGGTTTGCTGCATACTATTCTCAACCTATTTAATTAATTCGCTGTGATTTTAATTTGTGATACTCGTCAGTCCATTTAACACGTCTGGGTATTCTGCCAAGCCGCATATTCTTCTCGCATTTACTTGAACAGAAATATAGTACAGTACCATCTTTTTTTACAAACATCTTTCCGGTACCTATAGCTATATCACCACTACAGAAAGAGCATTTACGCGCTTCCATTCAAATCACCGTGTTGCTAATTTTTTTGCTTCCCTGGAGGTCTCAATAAGCATTAAGACATCTCCGACCCTGACAGGTCCGATACAATTTCGGGTGATTATACGTCCCTTATCCCTTCCATCGAGTATCCTGCACTGAACCTGCATGGCTTCCCCATGCATACCTGTGTTTCCTACAATCTCAATGATCTCGGCCGGAAAACCATCATTATCAGCCATAATCCTTCCTTCCTACTTTAATGCCTGGGTCTTATTGATAACATCATCAATCAGGTCTTTGGCTTTACCTGTTTCCAAAATAACCGCCGAACTGCAGCCTACTTTTAAGCCACATGCAGCACCTAGCTCTTCCTGTTTTTTAATAAAAATATAGGGTATGTTCTTTTCTTCGCATAGAGGCGGAAGATGAGCCACGATCTCCGGAGGGTTGATATCTTCACAGATATAGATCAATTTAGCTGTACTTCGTTCTGTCGCTTTGGTAGCTTCGTTCGTACCTTTACGTATTTTACCTGTATCCCTGGATAGTTCCAGTGCTTCAAGTGCGCTGTTCTCAAGTTCGGAAGGAACTTCGAATTTAACATAGATAGGTTGTGCCATAAGTTTCATATCTCCTTCAGGACATTATATAATCATATATATATAACTCCGTCCATCATTATTCATCGGTTTATGATTTGACTTCCCTATTACATGATAGGTAATATAACTATCGTCCCTGTCTATATATACTATTTGTTATCTTCAGCATTTACCAGCAGGAACTCTCCTGTTAGGACCACTTTCATGATATATTCGTCAGTTGTCACATCATATTGAGTAAAACCCCTTTCAAGTCCAGTCCCGGCAAGCTCATTAATATGGGAGGTTGTCTCATTTGCAGGATTATAATATATTGTTGTCCTGGTAAAACTCTCATCATCATTTTTATGCATGCCGAGATAATAAAGATCTGCGAACGCATCAGGTGAAAACATTAAGTTCACTACCACCTGGAATTCTGATTGATCATCTGAGTGGTTCAGAACAGGTATGAAGGTATCATAGGCTGTTTGTTGTACATTCCAGTTCTCAAGGATGGTAAGCACAGCTTCGGCATTATCAAGTGAAGATGTATAAAGTGTCGGATCACCCATAACATTTATACCACCGGTATCAGTCCTTTTTAAGATAAGGTACTGACTGTCATTGGAAGGTACCCCGATATAATCGAATGCAACTACCTTTGGATTCATAGTGTTTAGAAGTATGAAATCACGATTAAATGCCTCAGCTAAAAATACCTGTTTAGTTTCGGATTGGTACAAATTATTTAGAATGCTGCTATTTATTGGTGCGACCATGGTCAGATTTTTCGATAACTGCTCATCCCAGGGCTCAAAGGAAGTATCATTGATATATTCCATGTCAATGAAATAACTTGAATAAACATCCATAGTAGACATTTGTAGTCCGTCTGATATTGAATTAAAGCCGTGGGCTATTTGATTCCCTGCAACATTAAAGTAATCATCCTGTAAATTTTCCGGTTGAATAGTATCTGCAGGGTCTGAATTATCACCTGAAAAAAGCATAACTATTGTTGATAATACCATGGTCAGTACCATAAAGGCGGCTATGATCTGGATACCTGTTTTCGAATTCATTTATTGGTCATTCCTTTTTGATTCTTATGCAAGAGTATATATTATATTTCTTTTGATGTCACTTATAAGGGTGACTATCATAAGACTTAAATACTATGTACATAACTATACATTGGTGTATATCAATACACATTATTATAGTATATCAAGTATTAACTTAATATATCGAAAATGCTCACTTCGTTCACATTTTCTAATCTTCAGCTTCTTCGAAGCTTCAGGCGAAGATTCTACGAATCTTCTAATCCTCCATTCCTCTGGAATGTCGGTCAAGAAAATCCGACCGAAGGGAGGATTTTGTTCTTCAATCGTTAGAAATTGGTGATCAAAATGCAGGAATTCATTCAAAAAATAATCAATAATGAAGATCTTACTTACAATGAGGCACAATCAGCCATCAGCAGTATATTCAGTGATGCCACAGATGCCCAGATCGGAGCTTTCCTCATTGCTCTTAAGATGAAAGGCGAAACAAACCAGGAGATCGCCGGATTAGCCAGTGGGATGAAAAGCGCGGCAAATACCATTGAACCCAGGGTCAGTGGTATACTGGTAGATACTTGCGGTACCGGTGGAGATGGTTCACATACTATTAATGTCAGTACTGCATCTGCAATTATAGCTTCGGCAGCTGGTGTACCAGTGGCAAAGCATGGCAATTATTCCATTACTTCCAGATCAGGTAGTGCGGATGTATTAAAAGAACTTGGTGTGACCATCGATCTGCCGCCTGAAAAAGTATCTGAATCGATTGAGAAGGTTGGTATTGGTTTTATGCTGGCCCCGGTATTTCATCCTTCCATGAAGAGAGTAGCCGGGCCCAGGAAAGAACTGGGAGTACGTACTGTTTTTAATATCCTCGGCCCCCTGACCAATCCTGCAAATGCAAAATCCCAGGTTATAGGTGTGTTTGATGAGTCGCTCTGCATAACCATGGCAGAAGTTTTGCACATATTAGGTACATCAAGAGCTTTTGTGGTACACGGCAGCGGTCTGGATGAGATATCCAACCTGGATACAACTACTGTAGCAGAACTCAATAGGGGTACAATAGAAACCTACTCAATTACACCTGAAGAATTAGGAATTACCAGGGCATCAATATCAGATATTAAAGGAGGATCCCCACAGGAAAATGCTGCTGATATCGTGAAATTGCTCAAAGGCCAAAAAAATGCTAAACGTGATATAGTTATTATGAACTGCGCAGCCGCGCTTGTAGTTGGGGAAAAAGCATCTGATCTGAAAGATGGTATGGAATTAGCACAGCAGACTATTGATAGTGGTAATGCACTGGAAAAACTTAAGGCATTTGTGGAAATAGCAGGTTCTTTCGAACAATTGAACACATATTTATGATTTTGTGAGTTATCATGTCAGATCCACAAAATACGATTGATTTTGTTCCCAGGGTCAAGATATGCGGAATGAAAGATATGGATTCAGTTCGATTAGCAGTCCGCCATGGTGCTGATTGTGTTGGTTTTATAACTGAAGTACCGGTAAGCACTCACCGCAGGATAGACAGGGAGACTGCCAGGGAACTGGCGGCTTCAACCCCGCCGTTAATAAATACTGTGATGGTATGTATGCCCGAAGATGTTAACAATGCTATAGAATTGATAACCTTTGTGAGACCGGACGCTGTGCAGGTACACAGTCCCATGTCTCTTGAAGACTTAAGATCAATAAAAGATAGCACACATACCAGGATCATCAAGACAATTCATATCAATGAAGATACTGATGTCAGCAGTACTCTGCGCTACATTTCTAAAATTAGCCAGGTTGTTGACGCCATTCTACTGGATTCAAACGTCGGCGGCAGAAGTGGAGGAACAGGGGTTACTCACGACTGGACAAAAAGTAAAGGTATAACTGCACACTCACCTTTGCCTGTTATTCTGGCAGGTGGCCTGCATCCTGGTAATGTGGCAGAGGCAGTAAGGACTGTAGCCCCCTATGGTGTGGATACGGCATCTGGTGCTGAGACTGACCAGAAGAAGGATGAAGAAAAGATCAGGTTGTTTATCAGGCACGCACGGGGTCAATAATATGAACGATATACACCTTGATCTAAGCCAGGATGAATTTATTGATCTGGCAAACAACGACAGGCCTGCTATCATCCAGCTTCGCATGAAGACACAATTAAACTGTTCTCCTTTTGAGCTGTACATTGCTATGAAACAGAATAATGGAGCAAATAATAGGTTTTCTTACCTGTTGGAATCAATGGAAAAAGAACAAAGACATGCACGTTTCTCATTTGTCGGGTCAGACCCTGATGCAGTGGTAACAGTAAAGGACAGAGTGGTATCCCTGGAATATCCTTCTTACACTCCTATGATCATGCATGTGGAAAAGAACCTGTCCGAGACCTGCCATATCAAGGAGACCGGTGATTGTATTGTTGGTGATATCAAGCCTGGTTTTGATACACTTGACGCTGTCAGGTCTTCATTTCCTGCCTATGGTGTGAATCTTATAAACAGCACAGGCTTTGAGCGCCAGACCTTTTTAGGAGGTGCTATTGGCTTTAATTCATATGACCTGATATATGACTGCTGGCTTGATAGAGCGCCTGCTCATAGTTCTGATTTCCCGGATGCCAGGTTCGCACTGGTAAGCAAAACAGTGGTCTTTGATCATATGAGTGATACTATACACCTAATACTAACACCGTTTATCGGTGAGCAGGATGATGCTGCTTCAATCTATCAACGTGCCAGGCAGGATGCTGATGACTTAATGACCTTTTTGAAAAAGGCAGAAAAGATCAGTGTATCCAACAGCATAGTACAGTCTTCTATAACTGATGTTGTATGTACTATGGAGCAAAAGCAGTATGAAGAAGCAGTTACAGCAGCCAGGCAGCATATCATTGACGGTAACATATTCCAGGTTGTGCTTTCGCGACGCTATGAGCAGGAGGCAAAACAGACGCCAGTAGAACTATATCAAAGACTACGGGAAGTGAATCCCAGTCCTTATATGTACCTGTTTGAGTTCAACGACACTGGTATTATAGGTGCCAGTCCTGAAACATTAATGACAGTTTATAATAAAAAGCTCATCACCAATCCGATTGCAGGTACTTGCCCGCGTGGTACCACTCCCGAGGAGGACAAACGTCTGGCGCAGGAGATGCTTAATGATGAGAAGGAGAGGGCAGAGCATGTGATGCTGGTAGACCTGGGGCGTAATGATGTAAGAATGGTATGTGCATCAGGAACTGTAAAGGTAGATGATTTTATGAGTGTATTGAAATACTCCCATCTCCAGCATATAGAAAGTACAGTGAGCGGGCAACTGCGCAAAGAGTGTGATCAATTCGATGCTACCAGGGCTGTATTTCCGGCAGGTACTCTATCAGGTGCACCCAAGATACGTGCAATGGAGATAATTGATGAGATGGAGACTGCTGCCAGAGGTATCTACGGTGGTGGAGTAGGTTATTATTCCATAAACGGAGACGCAGATTTTGCCATAGTGATCCGGACTGTGATCATAAAGGCTAATAAGCATTACATTCAGGCAGGTGCAGGTATTGTGGCTGATTCCGATCCAACCTATGAATATAATGAGACTGAGCGTAAGATGGCAGCTATGATGAAAGCACTTGGAGGCGGAGCATGAAAGTACTCTTTGTCAATAATAAGGATTCTTTTGTATGGAACCTTGTGGATTATGTCTCTATGTTTGAACCTGATACACTGGTAGTACCTAATACTATCAGTCTTGATGAAGTCAGATCAATTGCTCCCGGTGCTATAGTTATATCGCCCGGACCTGGAAATCCTCATAATCCTGCGGATATAGGTACTTGTATTGATATTATTAAGGCATTTGGTCCCCATACTCCTACACTGGGTGTGTGTCTGGGTCACCAGGCTATAGCTTTCGCCTTTGGTGCAAAGATCATCCATTCACCCTCAGGACCTGTACATGGGAAGACCTCGCAGATAATACATTCGGGTACAGGCATATATAAAGGACTTCCCGAGCGGATCACGGGAGGCAGGTATCATTCCCTGGTTGTGGATGAATCCACTCTTACCAACGGGCTGGAAGTGAGCGCAAGGACTGAGGATGGTATTATTATGGGAATCAGGCACAGGAAGTATCCTGTGGAAGGGATACAGTTCCATCCGGAATCAGTACTTACACCTGTGGGGATGAAGATCATAGAGAATTTTTTAACGATTGCTGATCAGTATTAAAGTCCCTATATCAACAGTTTGCATTCTGGATCTGAGAATGATCTCCTGCATTGGCCAGGCAGCATTATTACATCTGAAAAAATAATCCGTGATTATTGACAGGAATGTTTTTTCTCTTGTAGACGTAGAATAATCAATCCATAGCTCTGCCTGCTGTGCTTTGTAGTTCACATTGGAAAGCTGGTAATAGATATGGTCCAGAGGTTCAAGAAGTGCATTATATGATGGTGAATAAGTGGGCCAGCTCCCAATTACTGAGTGC
>JAIOQW010000338.1 GCA_021108405.1 Methanosarcinales archaeon | reverse complement strand
GAGGAGCCAGGAGCTGTGTCCCTGCCTTACATTTAGTGTATTTTATACTTATAAAATACATTTCCTTGTTCAAACCGAAAGGTATAATGGTACGTTTATCTGTGGTTAATTCTATTAAATAATCAGGAAAAGCTAATAAAGGAAGTCATAAATAATATAAATATATCCACTTTAAATCTAAGGGTAACATAAAAAATATTAGACTGGATCTACAGGATATACCGCAACATCAACATCCTGTAAATCCTGTAAATCCTGTAAATCTTGTAAATCCTGTCAAAATACCATGTTTTTTGAAGTGGATACGGATAGCACAAAAAAAAAAGTTAATCTATAAAAGTCAAAATAAATGCCATCAGATAAAATTCATACCAAAATAAATTTGATAATACTTGTAATAATCCTGATCGCAATGTTTGCGGTTGGATTGAAAGATGTTCAACTTGTCACTGCATTCGTACTCACGTATTTGTTCGCAACCTATTTCTTAAGCCCGGATCTGGATATCGACAGTACGCCATACAAACGATGGGGTGTTTTTAGAGTTCTGTGGTATCCGTATAAGAAGCTGTTTAAACACGGGGGTATATCGCATCATCCTATCGCCGGGCCAGTTTCGATACTTCTGAACTTATTTATAATCCTGCTACCATTACTTGTGTTTGCAAAGGTTATTCTTGGGATTGGGGGTATTTCAACCGAGATAGTCGGAGTAATCATCATTGGTTGTTTGCTGCCGATTGAGATGCATATTATTACAGATAAAATATTGTAGAAATACTACGAATATATTTCAAGTCGAGTGGCTTACATTTGAATTCTATAAACGTGCAGTTGATCTCCTTAAGATGACGATCGTAGTTCCAGAAGCTATCTCAGAATTTCCACTGTACCATATGACCTATGCCCTTCATAATCTATACTAAACCATATCTGTTTTTTATAACTTTCTGCCATGGAGAGCACAGAGATGACTTTTCCATCCCCAACTCCTATCTCTATGCTCTCTGTGAGAAGAATATTACGTTGATGTAGAGTTCACATGCCATTCCCATGTCTTGATGTCTGTTCCATTAGCATTTTCTATTTTCGCTGATATATTCCATACACCGGCAGCAACAGATTTATTTGTATAAGATGCTTTTGTTACACTTTCGTTTGTCTGTTGGACCTGTGATTCATTATTTAACCAGGTAATATTCACTGATTGGTTGGCAGTAACACTAAAAATTTTTACTTCGCCTATAGTACTACGCACATCTTCTTCTGGAGTATTATTTATTATTACAGGTGGTGAGGTGATTTGTTTGGAAGTTGATGAGGTATTAAAATAATTCATAATTATATTGCTTGGTTCGTAATGCTCACCTATTCCAATTCCTATAATGAAGATTATTAATATAATAATTACAGTAAATACCTTCTTAGTTGCTCTATTAATTTCTATCTCCCCCTTTTGCGTTTCCATAAGAGGCGTTGTAATTCCAAATTCTCTTAACTTTTCCTTGTGCTTGTTAGTGAACTTCATCGAACTTCCATATCCAATAATTTCGCTATAAAGTGCCTTGATAAGTATCTTCCCACTTTCATCCGGCTTCAACTCAGGTTCATCAAGTAAAAATTTTATGAAATTTAAGACTTCTTTTTGATTTAATGAATTTATAGCATTTTTTACAATCCTATCAAACTCTTTTGCAGTTCCAGGATCAATAAAAGACCTACAAGCCAATATATATAACAATTCACTGTCTCTTTCTTTCGCAATTCGTTTCACAACATCATGCACAATTTCTTCCAAAAAAATATTTTTTTTTATCAAATATTTTTGTATTTCCCTCTTATCCGAATCTTTTATATTTTTATAGACGCTTGCCAAGAAAATTTCAATAGTGCTGCTAATAGATTCACTACAAATTATAGGCACTAGCTCCTCTATGATTTTCACAGCATTTTCATCCCGAATTCCACTTATATCCAGATTCTCTTTAATAATCCGATTAATCACAAGGATTAAGATATCCGGATTTCTGGTACTAAATAGTAAAAGTCTATCCAAGTCATATTGATAGAGATTGAAAATATCATCAGCATAATCTTTAACATCTCTCTTGATTATTTCATCTAAAAGTCCATTTCTGCTCCTAAAGCTATAGTCTCCACCTTGTGTGAAAATAAGTTCTTTATAAATACCATATAATTTCGTAAATCTACTTTTTTCCTCATACTTCATTATGCCATGGTTATTGTCAATGTCAATGTCTACATGTTCCTCTTTTGGTTGTATCAACAGGTCTGCCTTAAAGACTGATTCTGAAATAATAAATTTATAACCTAAAGATAATACAGACTTTAATTCCAGGACTACCTTTGCAAGTAAGGAAATACCTTGAGATAAATCTGATGATTTCACAACAATTTGCTCATTAGAAATAAGTTTGCCAACTATAATTTCATAGATATTGTCAATAGTCTCGATATCAATAATATCTTCTATGTCTCCGGTTTTCCAAAGTCCAAGGACATTATATTTCACTCCTTTTAAACTCTCTATCTCTTCTACAGCTCTTTTATACAACTGCAATATCGTATCTGAATTTATTTCTTTAACCGGATATTTTACAATAAAAAGTACTCTTTCTACTCTTCCTCCTATTATCTGTACAATAAAACGGCATCCTAAAATGACATATTCATTTTTCGATTCAAAGTATAACGCAACCATATTTACGTCTAACTGCCATGCCAAATCCCTATATCCTTTTAAATGGCCTTTTAATAATCTCCCGCTTGTATCGTAAATTCCATAATTAAATATTGACAACTTGACCAACCTGCCATGGATATATTTGATTCAGACTGCCTGTAGCATCTGCACTAACTGCAAATAAATATAATGGGTTTTTACATTTGTGTACGAGTGATTTAAAAGTATCAATTGATTGGAACATCTTATAAATGTCTTTTTCTATTTCTAATGATTTTTCTGATTTTTCGGAAATATTTAATAAATCTGAAAAATCGTCTGTTTTTGTAATTACCAGCACATATTTTTTATTGGTTCCAAGTTTTTCTATTATCCTTCCGTAATAACCAAATAATCCAATTAATTCTTCCTTATTTTTTTCATGAAAACCTGATATTAATTTTCCATCTATCAAAAAGATTATTTTCCCTGCACTTTTCAAATTTTTTATCAGGTATGCTGAGGCTACTTTATCTGCTAACTCCGGTGTTTTTTCAAAGGTTTTTTTTTTAATACTTTTCAAGAATTGCATGGTTCCGATCTTATATTTGATGGTAAATTCATTTTCTTTAAGATTTTCAGTTAGATCAGATACTATGTCTTGATATCTTTGTTGTATTTTTTCAGTTTGCTCACCTCCATAATCTATCATTGTAAGTTCAATTGGGAATATACCTTTTTTTTTTCCTCTTAAAGTATACATAGCTATCTCATCAGAATATGTGCTTCTTATCCTTTCTCCTCTTTCAACAGTTATTAGCATATTCTCAATTTTAAGATCCCTGGCATCATCATGTGCGGAAAATATTTCTTCATTATGTGTTCCATGGAAAAAATTAATAAAGTAATCATTAAATGCAAGTAGAAGATATGTCTTTCCAGAGCTCGGCGGACCGAAAATAAAAACATCCTTACTGTTAATTCCAATTATCATCTTTTGCAATAATAAATATAATACACCACCTATAATAAATAATATTATATAATTTTTTATAAGCATAATTGAAAAGGAGTATATCAACATTACAAACCCATAACAAATATACACAATCATTATAAAGAAAAAACCAGTCACTATTGCTCGTGAAATCCTTGCAAGAATATCAAATCTATTTTCAAATAGTGCATATAGACTGAGTATAAAACCAATACAGATCCCAGCTAATATACCTTTAAATACTATATATTCGTTTGTTGCAAAATACAATAATAAAGGTATGGATATTGAAACAAGCAGTATTCCTGCAACCCTTGAATCCTCTTCAAATATCATTGCAATAGCAATTAGCATCAATATCCCATAAAGAAAGGAAATAGAAACTGCTATTGTGTGTGGAATTTCTATTATCGAAAGATAATTTGAAATATAAATAAGAAATAAAGATAAAACTAAACCGGAAACGAAAGTAACTACTTCCAGTATCCTTCGTTGTGTGCCATAAATCTTCATTCTGTTAGTGATCCTCTTATATCTTTTTCTTCATATAGATCTAGAATTTCGCTGTTTACCTTTTCACCCCCCATCTCCCTCTTTGCTATTTCTCCGGCTTTATTAAGCTCCAATAGCTTCTTTCTAACAATATACTTACCATGTTGAAGCAACAATACATGATGTAAAATATTATCCTTATCCCTTTCATACATCTCCCTATATCCTCCGCCAGCAGTAAATGGTGATATGTTATCCAAGAAACTTGCAGCTGCAAAGAATATTAAGGATATATCCCATGGTTTTGCATAATTATGTGTAACCAATCTTGCATCATTATTATTTCTTAATACCAATGTTTCTTTGATTTCTTCTGTAATTGCCTTACTATTCTTACTGCTTGCTAATTCACTGGATATGTAAGATGATGTAGAAGATATTACCAATCCGGCCTTTCCAAAGGTCCACCTTTCAGTAGTGCCAAATGGTATTGTCAGGTTATGAATTCCAAGTTTATAATTATCAATCAGTTGAGTATATGAAGATTTGATCTCACTAATAAGTTTATCGAGTTCTTTCTTTCCATTTTCATCCCTATCAAGGTTTCCCATCTCTGATTCATCACTTATTAGAGATAGCACCTTTGGATTAATTTCACCAAATCTTGTTGAATATAGACCTTTAATAGTTTTACTACTAGCTGTGAAATTTTCATTTCTTATAACAAAATTATTATAATATAACTCATAATGCCTGCTAAGATCTCTTCTATAATTGAATGTTTCCTCTGCAAGTTCATTAATCATATCCATAGCCTTTAAATCCATTTCTTTTTTCTTTTTTATTTCATTTTTACTATTAATGAAACTTTCAATTTCTTCTTTTTTAGTATAATATCCTCCCCTTAGAAGAGAGATATTGATTAATTGCTCTCTTAATTCTCCTCTGATTTTTCCTTTATCATTTTGTTTTAAAGTATCTTCTAATTCATGAAGCTCTTCATCTTCAATTTCAAAATCAGATTTTATTGAATTTATCATCCTGTTTCTGATATCTCCCATCTTTTTATTGAGCCCTTCAATTAAAAAATTATCTGCAACAGTAAGTTCAAATGGGCTATGAATTGCAATATTCCAGTATTTTGCATTTCTTTTTATGAGATTCTCTTTATCTCTTATCATTGCTTCATATTTCCTTCTCCTCTTCTCTACATTCCCTATAATAGCATCTATAGCCTTTTGCGGAATTTTTCTGCTTTCAAGCCCTTCTAATTTGTAATTATAGTAATAATATAAAGCTATAGCCGAAATTAAAGACTTTAATCCCTCTAAATCTTCACCTATTTCGCGAGAAATCAAATCAATCTCACTTTCAAGTTTAGCAACTCCTGCGGATTGCAAATAAGTTACTTCATCTTCCCCTTTTATTTCACCAGTCTTACATTTGTAAATTATTTCCTCAATATGCATCTTGAGATTTTCTTGCCGACCCTCTACCTCTCTGATTTTTATATCCAGACTGGTAAATGAATTAATGTCTGTTCCTATATCATCCAGCTTATTATTGACAGTTTTTTCAGTTCCGGATTTCTGATTATCAATTTTCTTTGATTTTTTATTACATATATCTATCTCATCTTCCAGATTCCTTATGTCATCTCTAAGAATATTAACTCTACCTTGTAGATCCCCTATTGATGATATTATGTTTTCTTTGCCTCTTAATACTTCATTTAATACTACTCGTTGAATTTCATCTTCGATTCCGGAAATTCGCTTCAATATTTTTGCAGTATCTTCAATAGTTTCTAATGCTTCCGGAATTATCCTGTATAGCTTTCTATCACTTTCATCTCTTAATTCTTCTTCTTTAACACTTTGTGAGAAGGCTTTTAGTTTTGAGAGGTAATCAGTTAGATCATCATATTTCTTTGTTTTATCCGGAAATATATCTAAAGGTATATTGTTACTGATATAATATAATATTCCTTCTATAGTCTGATATTGAAGCAGCTCTCCAATCTCGTTTTGCCATATTTTCTCCATGTTTCCAATTTCTTTTTTTACAAAATCTATGTTTTCTTTCGTTGGTATTCCTTCATTTCTCTGATTTGCCTTATCTAAAAAATCTCTTATAGTCCGGTTTAATTCTTTCCTGTTGTCAGTGATCTTCTTTATTTCATTGATTGCTTTTTCAAATTCAGACTTTAATTTGCGAAGTTCTTCAATTGGGTATTCTATAACATGAGCATCAGCAAAAATAAAAGATGAAAATGGTTTTCTTGCATCAAAGATACCAAGATCTCTTCTTACTGTATGGAGAGAATTCACAAATATATAAGGAAATATCGAATCAAATTCTTGTACTTCTCTCCTTGCCTCTTCACCTCTTTTAAATCCAGTGGGTCCCAGAGATGTTAATATAATACAATTAAAGAGGCTCTCCTTCAGGTTTAAATATTCAAGCTCGGTTAAAGCGATTGCAGCATTAAGCTGTTCCTTTTCGCCTTCTTCGGTGGTTGGTAGAATTGCATAAAGCCATATTTCTGCCTCTGGCCCTCTCAAGCTCCTTATATATCTTGCTAAATCTATCACCATTCCAGAACCAGTTCCACCACCGAGACCAACAATTATTGCTATCGAACCTCTACTGAATGTAGGAAAACCTGAACTTTCTCCTTCACTTATGACTTTATAAAAAATTGCCTTTGAAATAGCTCTTCTTCTATGTACTCCACCGCCAAAATCATCAATCAAAAAAGGATCAATTTTCTTAAGGTCATCAAATGATATACCATATTCCGCATCATTTAGCCACCACACATCTACCTTTGGTTCTATATTTCTATCCTTAATTCTATCTGCTATCTCTTTACTGGCTAAATCAGAAACATGTGAGATAGTAGCTAAGTTTGGAAGATAAAGTACAGAAGTTTCTACATTACTCCCTCCTCCAATTTCCTTAATTCTTTGATCAATCTCTTTTATTCGTTCTTCATCTTGCTCTTTCTCATTTTCATCTGTATCTAATGTATAAATCTTTAAGTGATAGCCATCTTTAAAATAATATTTTAAGAACCATTCATGCTCGCAAATCTCTGATGTTAATCCTTTTCCACACCCTCCAATGGCAACAATAGTCAAATTGGATGGTACCTGCAAAGCTGTTTTCTTATCTTTTCTATTATTCATAATTCTTCCCTCCTATATCCTATTCTAATACCAATGATAAAAAATATTATTGCCACACCTATGAGTGAGATAAAAAACCAAAGTACTGGTATCTTTTTATTATCTATCCAATGATCTGCAAGTTCATTTGCTTCATTGACAAGACCTTTGTCGTGTAATCCCTGTAAATAATTTCTTATCCATCCATCGTGTATTTTACTAAGTTTATTGTTAAAAAATTCGATCTCAGAAACATCAATAGTAAATGGCTGTGTATTTGTATCAATAATAGTTCCTTCTTTATCAAATAATTCAATTCTATAATAAGTATACCCGGTCGTTTTAGAATATTTTTTAAGAGTTATTTCTTCATATTGTTTTACTTCGGTTATTTTTGGCACTTTTCCAACCATATGAATAGTAATGATATCATGGCCAGTAGTATTGATTTCAAAATTTCTCCCATAAACTTGTTTATTA
This sequence comes from Methanosarcinales archaeon, assembly GCA_021108405.1. Taxonomy (GTDB): domain Archaea; phylum Halobacteriota; class Methanosarcinia; order Methanosarcinales; family Methanocomedenaceae; genus Methanomarinus. The sequence goes on along the minus strand of JAIOQW010000338.1, from coordinate 27,827 downwards.
ATTGTTGTTATGTTATATATCGGATTATCATCATAACTCACCAGCTCAGTATCAAAAGACAGATTATATCCTTGAGGAAAGTCGAAAACAGATATAGTAAAATTTATTACTTCACCTTCCTTAGGATTTTCAGGAGGTATTATTTTCATCTCTGTTTGTAGTGCTGATACTTCTATGAAAATTACTCCCAAACAAAAAAAAAGCAATACTAGCTTAGGTATAATTCTCATAATATACTTAATATTTCCAATCGTACTGATTTTGGAATGAAACAATTTTCTCATTCTCCGTTATACTTGCAATTTGGTAGAAATATCATATAGTAGTCATAATAATTTATTCTTGTTAATCAATCATTTTTACTTATGCTTAATAAATATCTACCATTTTGTATGGTATATCAAGTATAACTTGATATACTGAATATGCTTTACATTTTCTTAGCCTTCATTCCTGCAAAATGTCGGACAAAGATTCTATGAATCTTCTAATCTTCGGCTCTTTTAAGAGCCTCAGTCAAGAAAATCCAAGCGTTAGCGAGGATTTTATTCTTATAGTTCTTAGTGATATTAATATAAATAATTTATCTAATTGCGAGACCGTTTCAATTCATATTGGTGAAAAATAGAAAACCACAAATAAACGCAAATGAACGCAGACATTCAGGTATTGTATCCGCGTTTATCTGCGGTTAATTGAGTTTACCAACAAATAATATAATAGTCACCTAATTGTTGATTAATTACAATTAGTACTAATATGGATTAGTATTTGATGTTTATACATGCTTTAAACCTGTGACGTTAATAGAGATACACTCCAAACCATGCTTTTTTATAGTATATAATCTATGAGATAATATACACTGGAAAATGATTTGCATTTTCTAATCTTCGGCTCTTTTAAGCGCCTCAGGCGAAGATTCTACGAATCTTCTAATCCTCCATTCCTCTGGAATGTCAGACAAAGATTTTACGAATCTTCTAACCTTCGGCTCTTTTAAGAGCCTCAGTCAAGAAAATCCGAGCGTTAGCGAGGATTTTGTTCAAGTATTTAATCAATAGTAATATCTATTCAAGTAACTGGGAATGAAGTAAGAAGTTACAGGTATATTTGGGAGTTTAAATAGAAGTGAGTGACCTAATATCATTGGTTGAATTGATCATAATAATAATCCTGGTAAGTTTTTCAGCCTTTTTTTCATCATCTGAGACTGCATTTATCGGAGTTCATAGAATAAAGATACTCCATCTGGCCGAGAAGGGTAATAAGAAAGCCAAAACAATCCATCAGGAACTGCAACATCCTGAGAAGTTCATTACTACAATACTGGTGGGTAATAACATAGTAAATGTGGCAGCATCCGTACTTTGTACAGTACTGACGTTAAGGTACTTTGGTGATGCTGGTATAGCTATTGCGACCGGAATAATGACAATTATTATTCTTGTCTTCGGTGAAATCGTTCCAAAAACCTTTGCCATCAGGCATGCTGATACTTATTTACTCAGAGTAGCAGGTTTACTGCAATTACTGACTAAAGTACTGTACCCCCTGGTTTATTTCTTAACAGTGATCACAAACTTCGTACTGCGCATTATCGGTGTAAAAGATAAGATAAAAAACCCTTTTGTCACAGAGGACCAGATTAAACTTCTCTTAAAAGTTGGTGTGGAAGAAGGTGACATTGAACATCATGAAAGAGAATATATCCAGAATGTGTTTGAGTTCACTGATGAAAAAGCCAGGGGTACAATGACATTAAAAAAAGACATGGTAACTGTCGAATGTGATGAAATACTCAGTAAAGCCCTTGGGAAGATCAATAAATGCGGACATTCAAGACTTCCTGTCTGGAAAGATCACTTTGATAATATCATAGGAATGATATATGCAAAGGACCTGTTAAAATTCACTGATGACCAGATACAGAAAATAACAGCCCAGGAGATACTTAGACCAATATTAACAGTAAGAAAAGACCGTAAGATCGCATATATTCTTAAAGAGCTCCAGAAAAAACACATCCAGATCGCTGTAGTGACGGATGAAAATAATAAGGTCGTAGGTCTGCTATCTATTGAGGACATTCTCGAAGAGATAGTAGGAGAGATCCATGATGAATATGATATTGAAGAGAGATGAACAATGGAATCAGGACGGTAGCACTTAAGCAGATATGATAACATTTACGTTATCTCCCGATAAATTTAAATAGATGCAAACTCAACCAGCCAATCTAAATGAGAAGACAAATCGTTATATGCTGATGCTGCAGAGGGCATTGGGAAACGTTACAATCGCCGCAAGCAAGAGATCATATCTGAATACCATCGCGAAAGATTATCTTAATATGGCACGTTCCTATTACAATGACGGTGTGCATTTCATGAAAAATGATGATCCTGTGAACGCCCTGGCTTGTTTCAGTTATGGTCATGCATGGCTGGATGCAGGTGCAAGATTAGGAGTCTTTGCAGTGGAGGATGAGACATTATTCGCACTTTAAGAAGAAATTGTAAATATTGGAGATACTATAATGAAAAATTATAATGTGATACTGGAAGCAGCCTGGTTGGTAAAGGATATTGGATCCACTGATGATGCCATGGGAGTAGCTATAGCAGAGGCTGGAAAACGTTTGAACCCTCAACTGGAGTATGTTGAGATTGATGTAGGTACTACTTATTGTCCTTCGTGCAATGAACCATTTGACAGCGTATTCTTAACTGCTAATACTGCACTTGTAGGCCTGGTACTCCAGATGCGCGTATTTGATGCAGAGAATGAAGAACATGCTGCCAGAATAGCAAAATCAGTAATAGGGAAAGCCCTGAAAAATATTCCCTTAAACGTGATCGAAGTTACTGATCTGGTTTATTCAGAAGAATATGAATGATGTGGGGGATCGTACTTGGATAAGACCATCTCTGTGATCGGACATACAGCTTACGATCATTTATTCGAAGTAACGCGGTTCCCTGAACCAAATTCATCGATGCCTATAAAGGATTATCATTTATATTTCGGTGGCGGTGCAGCCAATATAGCTGCTGGCATTGCTGTACTGGGCGCCAAAAGCCAATTGATATCCCCTATAGGTAGTGATTTTGCCGGTTCGGAGTACGAGAAACATCTGCAGAGTTTAGGGCCGGATATCAGCCTGATGTATCATATTGAGTATGAGAAGACGGCTTCGGCATTCGTTTATACAGATGATGAACACAACCAGATAACTTTTTTTTATTGGGGTGCATCAAAACATTTTCCTGAATTGATCCCCCCAGAGTTACCATTTGTCCATCTGGCCACTGCTGATCCTATATTTAATACCCGGGCAGCGCAAAAGGCTGATTTTGTCTCATTCGACCCCGGACAGGACCTGATCCGGTATTCAAAAGAGTGCCTTGAGATAATATTATCACATACCGATATCCTGTTCACTAACCGCCATGAGATAGAAAAACTGGGACAAATGCTCGGGTGTACTCGTGAAGTTCTGGAAGCCGATATACCAGTAGTCGTGGTCACACACGATAAAAGCGGCAGTGAAATATGTAAAGATGGTGAGCGGATCTTTATTCCCCCTATCCAGGTGCAAGCTGTGGACCCTACCGGGGCAGGTGATGCCTATCGTGTTGGATTTTTAGTAGCATATACCAGAGGATATCCTCTTGAGATATGTGGACGTATAGGATCTACCACTGCTTCTTTTGTTGTGGAGAAAGTCGGATGCCAGACTAACCTGTCCACATGGGATCAAATGCAGGAAAGATTTAATTACTATTATGAAGAGTTTAGGGTATGAATATGAAGGATCTATCAATTATTCTGGGAGTGCTTCTTTTAGGTTATATCGTCACTTCGGGATGTATAGATAGCAACCACGCCCAGGGCATTGCAATAAATGAGTCACAAGCGATCAATATTACGCAAATGAACCAAACAGCACAAGATTATTTTTCAGATTATTTCACGAAGGAAGAGTGGAGGCTGGTAAGAGCTACATTATTAAATAAGAGCACACAAAATGTAAATAATAGTACATATCAGGGAGAGTTTCCTGTCTGGAAAGTAGAGATGATGGAACGTACCTGTGCATGCAACAGTATAAAGAAACTCCATGTGATCGAAGGATATGTGTCTCCATATACCGGAGATGTTTTTAACATTACCACAGGTATGGTTTTGGAGACCCAGTATGATATACAGAGCTGTGCATCTCTTGACTGTCACAAAAATAAATAGGAATTTAATTTTAACAGCACTATTACTGTCACTCTTTTTTCAATTAACTACAGTAGTTAGTGCATCTGATGACCAGCTAGTAGAATATTTCTATGAGTACGGTTGTTCCGATTGTGCTCAGGTGGTACCTGTAATAGATGAAGTTGTCGGCCAGTATGGTAATATAACACTGGAAAAATATGAAATATCCACTGATTATAACGGCACAACCGGATATGCCAGGATGAAGGCATATGGAGTATACAGCGTCCCGGGAGTTGTCATCAACCGGCAGATCACTATTCTATATTCGGATTATGATGGTAATAAGAGTGTTTTAAGAGATTTATTGATCACTGGAATCGAAAATGCACCGCCGATGACACAGAACAACTCAAACCAGACAATACCCAAAATCGACTCTCTACCTGAACTCTCTCCCTTTATAGTATTGATAGCAGGTTTTCTTGCAGGTTTTAATCCATGCCTGATCGCAGTAATGACATTTCTGGCTACGATCACCTTATCCTCACAAGGAGGACGAAAGGATATATTGATAATGGTTGCCGGTTTCTGCACAGGTATATTTATTGTATTTATGCTGGGAGGGCTGTTTCTGCTGAGTGTTGTCAAGCAGCATCCCCAGATCACAGACAGTATCACTCTATTTTTAGTACTGCTGATCGGAATTATGGGATTATGGCACCTATATGATGCATACCATCTAAACAAACATGACAGGTCATCATTTAAGACACCGAATTTATTCAAACGGTTGATGAACGCCATAGAAGGCAATGCCATGGAAGGCAAGAATATATTAATCGTATCATGCATTGCAGGCGGCGTATTCTCACTAGTAAAAGTACCATGTATCGCTCCAGTCTATTTTGCAATAATTGATCTGATCATATCACAGGGAAATATTGCCAAAGGGAGTATATATCTGATCATGTATAATCTGGGTGTAGTGTTCCCGGTACTTGTCCTGGGCATCTTGCTGGCTTTCGGGATGAGTCCTGAAAAAGTAACCGATTTCAGGGAGAAAAGACGTATCAGAGTACGGGTTATAACAGGTATTGTGCTTATCGCACTGGCACTGATGATATATTTTAAGATAATATAAAATCTTCAAGTGATCTTTAATAAACCATTTCTTGGTTCAAATATTGCTCCGTCTTTTTTCAGTCTCTTTATCATTTCTTCTGCTTTATCCTCTTCTATTCCTAATTCCATAGCCTGCTTGATAACTTCTGTCCTTGGAGCAACTCCTTCATGCTGATCTTGTACTTCACGTATAATATCACGAATAAGCTTGGCCCTGTCACGCTGGCTCTTAGGCATACCAGTACTGACCATATCAGCATCCAGTTTTCCTGTCTCGGGGTCGGTCATGACCTGTCTAAGACTCTCGTTCACGATCCTGATCACACGATCAATATCATCAGTAGTAATTGAATTGCTAAGGCGCATCCTGGCTGATCCTTCTCCCAGCCTGACCAGTGCCTCAAGCTGCCTGGCAGTAACAGGTATAGGAGAATTGGGATCATTAGCCTGGCTTCGAAGATCAAGATAAAAATTAATTATTTTCTGTTTCGCCTCCTTCTCCATTACAGGAAAAATGTGACGTTTTGAATAGGCAATATATTTTCTAAGCATATCAGGGTAATAAGTAGGTTCAATGATACTCATTGCCTCATCGATCTGCTCTTTGGTGATCTTCGAAGAACTTAAGTTTTGGTACTGGGCATTGATCTCTCCTGCATAATGCCCCTTGATAATATGTTCGGCAATACTTCCATCCCGTTGCGGGCTTGGCTCATCGGTCAGGATAAATATCAGGTCAAATCTTGATATAAGTGCAGGCGGCATATTGATCTGCTGAGCAATATTTTCATAACGGTCAAACCGGCCTAATTTGGGATTTGCCGCACCCAGTAGAGCACATCTGCTTTTTAAGGTGGCCAGTATGCCAGCCTTTGCAATACTTATAGTCTGCTGTTCCATAGCTTCATGGAGGGCACTTCTGTCTTCCTTTGCCATCTTATCCAGTTCGTCTACGGCAGCCAGTCCTTTATCTGCCAGCACCAGTGCACCGGCTTCCAGTGTCCAGCGACCGTCGCCGAACTCATCCTTAACAGCAGTAGCAGTAAGACCCGCTGAAGTAGTCCCTTTTCCGGAAGTATAGACTCCTCGCGGTGATATTTTATAAGCATAACGCAGCAGTTGTGATTTGGCAATACCCGGATCTCCCACCAGCAGTACATGGATGTCTCCTCTTATCCGTGTTCCGTCAGGCAAATGTTTTGGTACCCCGCTGAACAACTGCAATGCCATAGCTTCCTTGATCTCTGCATAACCCAGTATACTGGGTGCAATGGAAGATATCATCTTGTCATAGATATCACTGGAGCTACCCATTTTCCTGATCTCTTGCTCATCTTCAGGTGTGATCTCGATCTCATCAAATTCATTTTTCTCACGCTCGATAGATATCCCCTCAAGTGACAGGTCAAAAAAGGTACTTTTTCCAATTTTCGTGACCCTTTGATGGCTCCTGAGTATACCTGTTATTGTTACACGGTCACCCGGTGCTACCAGACCGGCCAGGTCGTCCTCAATATCAATATCAAGTGTTTGTGGTTGTTCTCCGCCCCGGAGTCCTTCGGGTGATTCTTGTATCCTCAACTTCTGGGCATCTATGAATGTGGATTCATTTGCCAGCAGTTTGAACGGGCCGCGCCTGCCGCACTGCTCACCGTCACACTCAAGCGGTTCTGTGAATATGCTTAGGTTCTGTGGAACAAAATTAACATGCCCGCATCGTAAGCATTCAAAAGCTGCAGTGGTCAGTTTAGGTCTGACCTCAGTAGCCTTTCTGATGATCCCGTCAATACCGAGCAGCCAGGAGATATTCTCACTTCTAAGTTCCCTTATCTGGATCCTGGAGTGAAGATTTGTTATTCTTACATGAGTATTGTCCAGTGTTACATCCATAGGCAGATCGATCTCAAATAATGCAGCATTGGCATGTTTCATGACCGCATCAGGTGTTTTGAGAAGCTCATTGGCCAGTTCGATATTATATCTTTCAATATCAGAGAATTCGATAATTAGACTCCGACGTTCCGGATATATTCCGGCAAGAGAAAGTAATTCTTCCCAGTAGTATTGTTTAATGAATTCTTCCCATACAAGTTTGGATGATTGTTCTGTCATTATTGTCATCTGGATTTAAGTCACATTGACATATGAATGTTTCTATAGGGAGCACTGTGAAAGTAATCCGGATGGCAGTGGTTTTTGGAGTGGAAATGGGGGGGTTGGAAATCGCTTGTACAGGTAATATACTAATCCATTTGTGGCCGGTTAAGTGAAGAATCGTGATGATTTATATCAATTCCCAACGTTTTTTCATAACTTCATATAATTTCCATGTGATCACTGAATGTTTTTTTTTATTATGGGTAGTTGAAAAAAAATTTAGCCACAGATGAACACAGATGAACACAGATTTGTTAATGGGTTCGTTGAGGCTATATTTTTCAGGTATTTACGTATCTGTATGCATCTGTGGTTTCTCATTATTTTAACGCAAAGGCACTAAGACGCAGAAAGTGTTATTATTTTTCTTTGCGTCCTGGCGTCTTTGCGTTTTCGTTATGTTCTTGTGTTAGAGTAATCAAAAATGTTTAATATTTCCAATAAAAAGAAATATAAAATGTTAATTTTTTTTAAAAAACTATATATACATTAATATTAAAACACATGGACTATGAGAGTATATTTTATAGCTATCCTGATCATATTAACTTTACTTGTTTACCCAACTGGTGCAACTGTATATAACTGTAATAGCTGCTCAGACTGCAGCCAGAAGATACAAAATGCTATTCCCGGGGATATTGTCATACTAACAGTGGATATTACAAACCAGGATGGTACTTGTATTGAGTTTAATGGGACAGATGGTATTATCTTTGATGGTAACGGCCATCTTATCTCAGGAGATTCCGATTTATCAGGCTATGGAATTCATCTTTCAAGGAATTCGGATAATAATATCATCAAAAACTGCGAAACAAGTGGTTTTTATGATGGCATCTATTCTTTTTACAGCAATAATAATATCATGAAAGATGTTGAAGTAAAATTAAATAAACAATATGGGATCTATCTCGTATCTGGCTCATACAATATCCTGACACATATTTTTTCATTGTCCAACAGTGTTACTGGTATCTATATTAATAATTGTTCAAGTACAACAGTCAATAATTCGTATATTACAGATAATAATATCGGAATTAATATAAATGGTGATGATGGTAACGAGGCAAATCTGATCTATAATAATTACTTTAATAATGAAAATGATATTAATTTTTCAGGAACAGTTAATAATAATATATGGAATATTAACCTGACGCCAGGAAAAAATATTATCCACGGCTTATATGTAGGTGGGAACTTCTGGTCAGGTCCATCAGGGCAAGGATTTTCCAATACCTGTACAGATAATAATGGAGATGGAATATGTGATGAAAGTTACGAAATAATAGCAGGTAATATTGACCACTTTCCTTTGACCTATGTGTATGTTGAATGCGGTGATTTAGATGCAAATACTATACTAGGTTATAATGATCTACAGCTTTTATTAGGTCACATTTTTACAGGTACTCCCGTTTACGAATACGCCGCTAATGTTGATGGCAAAGTCAATATCAATATCCTTGATACACGGCTGATGATGAATCATATCTTCGATCCTAATACATATCAATTGAATTGTGAATGAAGTATAATTTAATTGTTTCTCAGATGCGGATTAATCAATTGTTTTAACATGGATATTTATTAATACTGTCATCCCCATTTGATTAACTACACCTGAGGTAATCAACATGGCTAACAAGCATCTATTTAATATTATTACAATATTGATTTTTTCCGCGATTTTTTTTATACCATCTTTTGCAAAACTGATCTTACATTACCTCTGGTATGATTCGGTTGGATATACAGATGTTTTTCTTGTCAAATATAAAGCAAGTATCACGTTATTTATTGTTTTTACCCTCCTGTTCGCTCTTATATTGCTGATAATTTATCGATCAGGTAAAAAGAATATCCTGCAATCAGGTGGTATGGTGATCTCTTTCTGGAAGTCTCATTATTTTGCTGCGAATCAGGAAGATTATATTGATATGAAACCTGAACAGGATGTAAATACAGCTATAAAGGCTGCTACACTTCCTGTCTATATTTTCATTTTATTATTTTCCGTATTACAGGGACTATCTATCTCAGGGTCCTGGTTCACGATATTAATGTACCTTAATAGTATGCCTTTTGGTACAACTGACCCAATATTTAATAATGATATTGCATTCTACGTATACTCACTACCTTTTTATAAAGTAATATTAAGTTACATCTCATCACTCCTGTTTTTTGGAATACTGCTGCTTGCAGGATTATATGCTACTTTAAACTGGAAAATGCTGACGCACCCACCTTTTAATCTAAGGTGTTTATTAGCCGGTTTTCTTGCCTTTTTCGCTGTTAGGATATATCTTGGGAAGTACAATATCCTGTACAGTGAAACAGGTGTGGTCTATGGAGCCGGTTATATTGATGTTACTATCAGTCAATATATTCCGGTAATCATCTCTATTATCCTCTTTTTAAGTGCAATAGGAATACTAATATCCGGAAGGTGGGATACATTTACCGTAGGAAAGATACTTCCGGGCATGGTCGCATTGATAATATTGATCTGGATACTGAGTGGTTTTGCAACTGTACTGATACAGGAGTTAAAGGTCACACCTAATGAACTTAAACTGGAAAAACCCTATATCACGAACAACATCAACATGACGAACACAGCTTATGATCTTCGTGATGTTACAATCAAGCAGTACCCTGTAACATATAACCTGACCACTGATATCTTAAATGATCCGTCAATTACCAATGCAAGGTTATGGGACCACCGCCCCTTAAATACCATTTACCAGCAAAAACAGGCCATACGTACCTATTATGGATTTAATGATGTGGATGTGGACCGGTATAATATTGACGGCGCCAAGACACAGGTATGGCTCTCGGCACGTGAAATATATTATGATCAGTTGCAAGCGGGTACCTGGCAGAACGAACATATTTTTTATACTCATGGTATTGGAGTTGTAATGTCTCCTGCTACTGATATCATCGAACAGGGGTTGCCTGAAATGTATATTAAGAACATCCCACCGATCAGTACTACATCCTCACTTATTATTAATCAGCCAAGGATATATTATGGGGAAAAGACTGATACATATATCTTTACAGGCACAGGAAATGATGAGTTCGATTATCCCAGTGGTGATACCAATGTTGTTACCACCTATACGGGAACCGGTGGGATAAATATGGGATCTTTTAATAAAATTATAGCCACCATTGCCCTGGGTGATCTGAAGATATTTACATCATCAGGCATAGATGAAAACAGCAAACTGCACATCAACCGAAATGTAGTGGAACGCATAGAACTGATCACACCGTATTTATTACTGGACTCTGATGCCTATATTGTATTAAGTGACAGTGGAGATCTCTACTGGGTACTTAATGCATTTGTTTCATCAGACAGGTATCCTTATTCCGAACAGGTGCAGTTAGACAACACACGGCTTAACTACATAAGGGATTCTACCAAGGCTGTGGTCAATGCATATAACGGAACCATTACCTATTATATGATGGAAGAGGATCCGCTTCTTACATCATATTCTAAAATATTCCCGGATGTATTCAAGCCCTATGATCAGATGCCTGATGAACTTAAACAGCATTTGAGATATTCTCCTGATATGTTCTTGATACAGTCCCATATTTATAATAGTTATCATATGAAGGTCCCTGAAGTATTCTACAACCGTGAAGACCAATGGCAGATATCAAAGGAAAAATACGGTGATTCATTGATCCAGATGGAACCCTATAATGTGCTGCTGGAATTAAATGGCTCAACTGAATTTATTATGATGCTGCCTTTTACTCCGAAGAATAAGGATAATATGATTTCCTGGATGGCAGTAAGCCAAGACCCTCCTTATTATGGTGAAAAGATACTTTATAAGTTCTCAAAAGATAAATTAATTTACGGACCGGCCCAGATAGAGGCTTTGATCGATCAGGATGAAGATATATCAAAGGATCTCACCCTATGGAGCCAGGGAGGCTCAGATGTGATCAGAGGAAACCTTCTGGTCATTCCTGTACGAAATTCTATTCTCTATATCGAGCCTCTATATATTTCAGCTCAAACATCATCCAGTATACCTGAGCTTAAAAAAGTCCTGGTTATATATGAAAATAAAGTCGTCATGGAAGATTCACTGGAAGAAGCTATACGAAGATTAGTAGGTGTGGATATGTCAACTATTCCTACTGTTCGTACTGTAACAGGTGAAGATAATCAGACCATGGATGATCTGCTTATAAGGGCGATAGACCATTACAATAATGCTAAGGATTATTTAGAAATGGGAGATCTTGAGAACTACGGGCGTGAGATGAAGATAGTAGATGGTTTGATGGATCAACTTGAGCAGATTATCGGGGCTAATATTGAAGATAATATTAAGGATAATATTGATATCAATATTAATTCTTAGGTATTATAATTGTAGGTTGCTCAGTATCCTGTAATATTTTCAACCCTTTCGTGCTTAATACGAATTCCATGAAATCATAAACAACATATAGTCCAATGATCATATAACTACAATGGGGAATTACAATGTCAAAAGCAAAAATTGCAGTAAACGGATATGGTACAATAGGAAAACGAATAGGAGATGCAGTGACTGCCCAGGATGATATGGAGATTATAGGAGTGGTCAAGACCCGACCTACATTTGAAGCAAATGTCGCGGTTGATAGAGGTTTTGATCTATATACATCATCTTCGGACAAAACCGGGGCATTTAATAAAGCCGGTATCGAAACATCAGGTACTCTGGAAGAACTGCTGGATAAGGTAGATCTGGTAGTGGACTGTACGCCCGGAGGAGTTGGTGCTTCTTATAAGGAACTATATGGAAAACATGGCATTAAAGCCATCTGGCAGGGCGGCGAAGGCCACGAGTTAGCAGGTTTTAGTTTCAATTCAGAGGCAAATTATAACGATGCTATAGGCAGGGACTTCACCAGAGTGGTCAGTTGTAATACAACAGGGCTAACAAGAGCATTATACCCACTTGACCAGACCTACGGTATTAAGAAGTCCAGGGTCACTTTAATGCGAAGGGCAGCAGACCCGGGCAATATTAAAAGCGGCCCGATAAACGCCATCATACCAAATCCTATAAGCTTACCAAGCCATCACGGACCGGATGTGAATTCCATACTCCCGCATATTGAGATTGCTACGGTAGCAGTGAAATTATCTACTACGATCATGCATTTCCATGCATTGAACGTGGAAATGAACAAAGATTTCGAGCCGGATGATATCATCGACCTGTATGCAGGCAGGCCGAGGATCAGGTTTGTTTCAGGAGACCAGAATATCAAGAGTACAGCCGAGGTCATGGAACTGGCAAGAGATCTCGGACGCAGCCGCAGTGATATGTTTGAAAATGTGATATGGAAGGACAGTATCAGTAAATATCATGGTGAATTATACTTCTTCCAGGCAATACATCAGGAATCGGATGTCGTACCTGAGAATATCGATGCAATACGCGCTATGTGCGAACTTGAACCGGATGGAGCTAAATCTATAAAAGAGACTAATAGAACAATGGGAATCGGCAAGTAGGATATGCACTACCCTATGCCACAACTGGTTGCAGGAGCACGAAATCCTGCAGCCGTATCTGCATGCAAAGATTATGCTGATGCGATATATTTTTCTATTGACAAATTCAGTTTAAGAGCAAGAGCCAGGGATATCACGCTTGATAATCTGGATGATTTTGTCAAAAATGTGAGAGATTGCGGTCTTAAAGCCTATCTTGCAGTTAATACAGTGATCTATCCTGATGATCTAATGGAAGTATCAAAGATCATTGAAAGTGCAAAACGTGCCAGAGTAGATGCTATTATTGCCTGGGATCCTGCTGTGATACAACAGGCTGTAGATCATGGCCTCAGGGTGCATATATCCACACAGGCAAACGTATCCAACGCAAAGGCTGCAGAATACTACCGCGCAATGGGTGCCAGCCGTGTGGTGCTGTCAAGAGAACTGAATTTAGAGCAGATCAAACTGATCAGACAGCATACTGACATGGAACTTGAGGTGTTCATACACGGTGCTATGTGCCAGTCAATATCAGGCAGATGCTACCTTTCAGCTTATCTACTGGGCGGGTCAGGTAACTGCGGTGACTGTACTCAACCGTGCAGATGGCCATGGACCTTACATGGAGAAAACGGGGCACTGGTAGAACTTGGAGGAAAATATCTATTAAGCGTAAAAGACCTGTGTATGGTCGAGCATATACCAAAACTGATAGATACGGGTGTGAATGCTTTTAAGATCGAAGGAAGGCTTCGAAATGCACAATACTTAAATACCGTATCAAAATGTTATTACTATGCAATAGAAGCCTGCTTTAACGGTTCATATACACTAGAAAAAGCACAGAAATGGAAGGAACAACTAAGTGCAGTGTATAACAGGGGATTTTCTACTGGATTCTATTTCGGGACCCCTGGACCGGATGGACTGGCTTGTGATGTGGATATGAATGCTTCACATATGCGCAGGCAAGCTGTTGGTATTGTATTGAATTACTTCCCAAAGCAAAATGCTGCGGCTATAAGACTGAATGAGCAAGGCATCTGCGTAGGGGATTTGATAATTATTGAAGGGGCAAGTACATATCTTGAGCAAAAAGTAGAGTCACTGATGAAGGACAATAGATCTATTGTAGAAACCAAAAAAGGACAGGATGTTGGTTTAAGTGTCACAGGAAGAGTGAGGAAAAATGATCGGATATATAAGATAGAGAAGCATACCGGGCTATAATCAAATCAATATTATACACATCCCATATATATGGCATTACACCGAACAGGAGTACATTAATTGAACCATGAATAAGTACTATCAAAAAGAGACACCTGGTCCTCTGGAACAAATAGCCTATGATAAGCCCTGCAAAACAAGTGAACAGGACCTCATAGATAGTACCATATCCGGAATGCATTACACCGAATAATATACTGGTCACAATAAGTCCGAAGAACAGACCAAAATATTCCTCAAGACGTGTCTGTAATATTGACCTGAAGATCAATTCCTCTATAACTGCAACAAATATGAACATTATTATTGAAAGTTTCAATAGATTCAAGAAAGAGAGATCAGGGATCAGGTAATCAGGCCGTACGATATAATATTCTCCTGCAGCGATAATGACACTTATAATTAAGGCAGCCGGGATATAGATCAATAGTTTCTTATTATTTAATCCGATCTGTTTCGCAGTGAATTTCTGGTGAACTGCTATAAAATACAGTGGTATAATTAGCGGAAAATAAATAAATATGAATGAATACAATGTCATTTCAAAGAAAACAGGCATTGAAATACTGACCAATCTCAATAGAGGAAGCAGCATTAATGCCTGGTAAGGGGCATAGATATTGATATCCTGAACAAAAATAGTAACCAGGCAGAGTGCGATCAGGATTATTATATACAACCAGAAAGCATAAGCATAATTACCTGTGAACTGCTGTGCTTCTGCCAGAATAATGACCAGTATAGGTATTAAGAGTATTATTTTCTTTTTAAAAATAGAAGTGTTGGCAGGTACATCAATGAGTACCCTATTTATTGATTGATCCGGATCACATCCCATTATTTATCCCCGAATACATTAATTAGAAGATACAGATGCTTGTAAGGTTTAGTGAAAGCCTTTTCTTTATATAACAGGAACTGAAGTTTCATATCATTCCCTGCCTTATGAGGTGTGAACGTCAGATTTTGCTCAAAGGTCTCGTCGTGTGCAAGAGATATGGAATCCCAGTTATCAGGTATACTTATATGTTCATTATCCAGAATGAGTTTTATGGAATAATTCACATTTTTATATTCATGATTTACTATACCTACTATCACAGTTGCTGACTCATCCGGACCTAATACCGTTGGATAATCATCTGCCATCCCCTCTGGCCCAAGGATATAGAATTCAGTGAACTTCTCACCCTGCCCTGGTGTAACTACAACATATACCAGCATTGCAACTGAGACTATAATTGAGATCAATATTAATATAGTCAGTATTCTGTCAATATAGAATTGTGGTTTTGTAAGAACCTGCTCATAAGTACTTTGATGTTGCATTTATCAATAAAGTATTAGTTTTTTAAAGTATATTAAGTATAACTTGATATATCGAAAATGCGAACGAAGTGAGCATTTTCAGATATTTATATCTCGTCTGCTAAACAAGCAACCGCATAAGCCGGAAATACCTTTGAGATATCAGTACCATATATTTCAGATAATATGGTACATGTAAGTCCAACGCGTTGTGCTGCATCCTGTATCAGGAATTCACCCAGACCGGTACCTACGATATGGTCAATACCGTGCTTTAATGAGAGAAACTTAAGCGCTTTGGCAAGTTCATTTCTTTGATGTTCATAAATCTTTCGTGCTATTTGCGTTATTATTACATAATCCAGCTCAGAAGTATCAGCACATACTACCCTGGCCAGACGCCTTGCAGCATCTTCTTTGTTCTTTGCTTCACTATCAGCGGTATCACAGGTATAGTCTTCTGACATGATATTTCCCAGCAGTAAATATACATCTGCTGTCTGGGCAAAGAACTCGGAAGAAACTCTATACTGAGTGCCGTATAGGTTTATCCTATCCAATACAGCCGCTATATTAGTACGTAATATACCACTGTATATCAACTCATGACGTCCTAACCGCTGAAAATCCGTTTTTCCTGCAAGAGGATATCCATCCTTTACAGGAATAAGATCAGTAGTTGTGCTGCCTACATCAGCAAATATACAGTCCTTATCCTTCCCGGCAATTAGTGCTGAAGCCATCCAGTTAGCAGCAGCCAGGGATTTGATATCTCCACTGCTATCTATGAACTGGCCGTTGTTGTTCAGATATAAAGCATCAGGAAATGCTGCATCTACTGACTTCATAATAAAACTGATCCCTTCTTCTTTATTAGAAAAACAGTCTGCAAGTTCTCCGGTCATTACTATTGCGACCTTATCTGGATTGAGTTTATTAGCAATATCCTGCAGGGCCCCTGGCAGACCAGTATCCTTCCACAATGGGATATAATGCAACTGCGCAATACTTTTATCTATAGATGCAACTTTAGTATTCGCTCCTCCTATATCAATACCAATAACGGTTTTTTTAAAATTCATACTTACCTTGACAATCTAATATATATTAAGAATTATTGTATTTCCTCGATAATCTTAAATATCTTCATAACCTGTTATGTCCGATTAAAAGGAGATATTAAATGCCGGATTTCAGAGTTATAGTTTCAGATGGTGATAAAGGAGCCGCTTATCAGATAGAGGTTTCAGACAACCAGGCAAACATGTTCATAGGTAAAAAAATTGGTGATATGATGGATGGGGATGTTTTGAAACTTCCAGGATATTCATTGCAAATAACTGGCGGAACAGATAAAGATGGTTTCCCAATGCGAAAAGGCCTGTCCGGTCCAAACCGTCGCAATATCCTGATCTCAAGTGGTGTTGGATTTAAATCCCCAGTGAAGGGTATGAGGCGACGCAGGGCCATAAGAGGAGAAGAGATATCATCTGTAATAGGACAGATAAATGTTGTCGTTGCCCAAACCGGGAATAAATCCCTTGATGAACTCTTGAGCGGGAAATCAGAAGAACCTGAAGTAACTGAAATAGAAGAGTCCGAAGAGTGACATACTCCGAACTACAAGTCCGGAGCATCCTGCTTCGCAGACGTTCTAAAGAACATCTCCACAGGCGTTAAATCGGGCATGACCTGCCCTACATTATTGAGTATATTGATCGCAGCGTTATGATCACGGTCTAATATCAACCCGCAGACGGGACAGCTATGAACCCTGACGGCTAACGTTTTCTTAACCATATTTTGAATTTGCAGTTTATCGAAAATTATTTTATCATATGAATCTACGAGTGTCCTACTTATCTTATGAGACAAATCTTTTATTTGATTGCGGATTTTTCTATGAATTTTTACTACCTTAATCCACTGCTTGTTTCGATTAGTTGAACCTTTCACTTTCCGGCTTAAGCTCTTGCTTGAATTTTTTAGTTTATCCTCACCTTTGCGGTAATGTTTTGGCGGTTTTACTTGCGCCTCTGCATCCTGTGGATAAAATTCAATATACGATGATATAATATCAAATATCCTCTAATTATATCTCTATATTCTAAAAATAATCAAATCTATTTTTATTTTAATATACATGCTTACAGTTGTGAACTTATAAAAAAAATAACGGAAAATACTGTATATAAAGAAAAGTATAGAGGAAAATATTTATGGAATGGCCATTATAAGTGGAGTTGTAATCATAAAAATTATTACAAGGAGTTCAAGAGGCTTGTGACAATTGTGATTGAGGGTGACTAAATGAGGAAAATAATAAAGAGAGGGTCAAAGACCCATCTGTTTTTATTTTTTGGTTCCATATTTATTATTTTAGGTGGGGTTGTAGCGACTATAGTTGAATCAATAGGAAGTTTTGGCTTAGTACTGTTAGGATTCGGACTTCTTTTTTTCACATTTTCCCTTTCTGAGGTTGAGAAAAAGTCATTTGAAGTGTTGTCAGATTGTAGTGACGTTTTTATGATCGCTGCAATTTTTTGGACCAGTTATTTCTACTTCCTAAATGGTAAAATAATAACGTCAAAGCTGTTTGCTTTAGCTGGCATACTTATATTGTTTTTGACTTTGTACTCCATTTTCAAAAGGAGGAAAACAACATGAAAGGAAGAACGAAACCAATAGGATTCGGAATAGCAGTAACATTGCTGCTTGCTGCACTGCTCATAGCAGCGGTAATTGTGCCAGCTATAGCTGGTAAAGAAGGAATAAAGTTAACAATTGTGAATGCTCAAGGACAGGATAGTGATGGAAAACCTGTATTGGAGGATAAGGATCCACTTTTACGGGATGCACGAGAATATGCATCAGATACAGGAGTCAATATTGACGAAGCTCTCAGCCGATTCCAACTTCAAGACATTGCAGGGAAACTGGGTGCAGAACTGAGCACGAATGAGGTAGAAACTTTTGCCGGACTTTGGATTGAGCATACCCCCGAATTCCGTGTTGTTGTGCAGTTTACTCACGATGGTGAGGAGACAATTAAACCATACCTGAAGCAGCACACAGAGTTAGCCAACATTGTTGAGGTGCGCACTGCAAATGTGTCGTTGGCTAACCTCCAAAGAGCTCAAACCAATGCTTCACATTCTGTCCGTGCTTCAGGTATACCTGCAGATTCTGGCATCAATGTATATAATAACAGTGTTGAGTTGTATGTGGTTAAGGCAGATAGGAGTCGGTTTGATAACGCTCTGCAAAGAGGAGAGATACAATTACCTGATAACGTTAGAGTGATCACCGTTGAATCATTGGCCAAGACTGATGAAGATATTTCTGTTCCAGGCTTCGGATTGCCGGGTGGATTGATCTTATTGCTTATGAGATGGGCATTAGTCAAGCGGATAGTTGCAGTAAAGCTCTTGAAAGGTTAAACGGGATAAATGGTTCAGTACCTTAGATGAAGCAACTTCTGACGAAAAAGTTTTTCAAAGCTATGACCAATGGGTCCTTTTAAACACATACACAGATGAGGATAAGGATTATTTATGTTAAAAAGCAGATTTTGTATAAAGCCGGGCAATGAACAATATGATAATTACTGGAACAATTATCGTGTCTATATAAATCACGACTGGAAGTATTATGATTATCCAAGAAGCCGTAATATGTATGATTCCTATCCTTATGACGAAAATGATGAGAAGACTGTTATTATAAACTTGTCATCTAGTTCAGTATCTTCTACATGGCTAACGGTAACGGTAATCCCGGAGTTTATACTTGATGATAAAAGTGATTATAATAAGGATGTGGCTAAGTGGAAAGCAAGTATTAATCCAGGTTTCTCATCTTGCGGTGGAAGCACCCTTACAGTTAAATCCGGTTCAAGTATACACTGTTCACAAGATGATGCAAGAAGTGGAAACTGGATAGGACTTGCTTTCTTTAAATCAAAACCAAAGTGGATGAACTGCGATGGTCATCATTATGGTGAGACATATACTCCGGGATACCACGGTTATTCAAATTGTGTCAAATGGATTGATTCAAAGTATGAAGGATAGATAAGATTGATCCGTTCTATATCGGAGATAATAAATGTTCAAAAGTAAAAAGACTAAGATCGTTGCGTCATTGGTATTGCTTATGGTTGGTGGATTATGCATGTGGTTTATTCTAAATTTTGTTGCAATTGGTCCTGGATTACCCCCTCCGGCAGGCATGCCGGTGTGGTATGTCCCTGGTCTTGGTACCCGGATGGAGAACGGAACCCTTATCGAAGTTCGGAGTGTGGCAGAACATTTTGAATTGATTGATGATAGAATAATGGATGAAAGTCCATCTTGTTTTCCAGCGGTCTCGCAGTACTGCGGTTATGCGAATTGCAAACGAACAGGGTCGGATGACCAGTATCTTATAGCAGCATGGTACTTTGATGATGAGAAAAAGTTCCTGCAATCAGAGAGAGATTTATATCAATATTTAGAAAAGCAAGGACGGGTTTCCACTGTAGAATTAGATATAAGTAAAGAAATAAATGGAGAGATCAAAAGACGTGAAAATAGATTGGCATGGGGACCAACATTTGGCCCAAAAAGTTTCGATGTCACTAAATATGAAAGTGAAATAACATCTGGATTTTTTTTGGTTTATAAAATACCATTTATCGAGGGCAGGGATGATTATTTCATAGTTTATTATGGAGCAATGGGATCGGTTAATCTTTCAAACCAGACACCATTCCTGAAAGAACTGATAGCAGAAGGTTACTACCTCATTGAACCCGGGACGGTTGAGGATTTAAAGTCGTGATCCGAAGAGAGTCTGTCTTGAGGCGTTGTCATATGGATTTCCTTTCCTACTCATACTGATACATATATCATGTTCCCGCAGACATTTGATATATGCATTAGATGCATACTGTACACCCTGATCCGAATGATGTATTAGGTCACTAAGATCTTGGCCTGCTCTACATTCCAGTGCTTTATATAAAGCATTCAATGTCAACTGGGTGTCAATGTTTCTATCCAAATCCCAACCAATACATCTTCGGCTGCCAACATCGATTATTACAGCAAGACAGATGAACTCATTTGGTAACTGAATATATGTAATGTCACTAACCCATAGTTGATTAATTCTTGTTACCTCTACGTCCCTTGCCAGATTTAGATAAACCTTATGGTTATGATTGGAATCCGTCGTCCTTGGAACAAAGGTTTTCTTAATACAGAGTAAGTTATCCTCACGCATCAAATTTAAAACCCGTTTAGAATTTATTTGAAGACCCCTTCGCTGCAATTCTTTTGTTATACGCCTATATCCATATCTCGGGAACTCTATGGCTATCTGATGGATCTGATCTTTTATTTGAATTTCAAACGGATTGGATTGATTAAGTGAATCATTTCGTATCTTCCAATCATAATATTGACTTCTGCTAATATTCAGACAGGAGCAGGCACTGTTGATAGATACGGGGAATTGTGGTAATAATGAATCGATAATCGTATACATCACCTCTGCGTGTCCTTTCTTCGTTGTTCTTGTAATCTCATTTCCAAGTTGGATAAGGCCTTTTTTAAAAAGGAGTTCTCAGCATACAGCTGACCGATCACCCTTTCAAGCTCACCTAACCTTGCATCTTCCTTATAAATATTTCCCTTTCCGCTAAAAGCATTCTCTGGATCATCTCTATACTCCTTCTTCCATCTTGTGATAAGAGAAGGATGTATACCATGTTGCCGGCTGAGTTGTGCCATAGCCTTACTGTTTTCACATTCACGTACTATTTGCAATTTAAATTCTCGTGTGTATGTTCGTCTTATTTTCATATGTACACCCTAAATATTTTCATTGCTTAACTAATTGTCCTTTTTTTGGGGTGCACTCCAACTATATGTTGCACTTTTCGGTAACTTTATTATGTTTATCTTACATATCATTTCAATTGTCATAGTCAGCATACTGGCTGACTTAATTTGTGAAAAATCCAATGAATCATCCCCTCATGAATTTCTATTGAGGGGTATGATTCATCCCCTATAAATTTTTTTCTTTGGATCTACTAGAAGATTTAGTTGTCTATCGGAAGTACTGGTCTTAAAACCTTTTTCTATTTTTGGTACGTTTTTCCAGCAGTCAGTAAAGAAATATGCAGGTACAATAACTGGTGTGTTCTTCTTAGGGCTTTTGTTCTCGTTTATTAAAATTCCATGCGCTGCACCCCTACTCCTTGTGCTTCTTAATAAAACCTTTACAACAGGAACAATTAATGATATAGTGCTTTTACTGTCGTTTGGTGGTGGTGTACTGACACCATTCATAGGGATTGGCCTAATTGGGGGGTGTACTTTGTCCGAACGGGTCCGTTCATATAGAGTGTATATAAATTCAATCAGCGGTATGATACTTGTATTGTTTGGTATATGGGAGTTAATTAAAATTCCTAATAATTTTTCATTTTTTTGATATTTATACTTACGTCTGGCTTATTTGTACATCTTCTCCTCCCACGCAACAAAATCTGAAAGAAGATATACTCACCATACATGTAGCAGTACATCGAAAAGGAGTACATCAATTTGACTATGGATAAGTACCATTAAAAGGAGATATTAAATGCCGCATTTTACACTATACTTTACAATCGCACTCCTTATTCCTTAGAATTCTAACCTGCTCTTCATACGGAACTACCAATACATCCTGAACCTCTTCCCCTGTTGCCAGTTCCAGCTCAAGTGGAGTATGATGCTTATACCCTCTTACTGTCATCTCTGCAACAAGTTTCTCGTGCCTTAGATATAGCGATCTGAGCTTACCTTTCCATCGCAATATCTCGGGGTGGTTGGCATAGGCTTTTTTATGATTGGTAATTATAGACCATACTGCATGAAGTTCCCTGTGCTCGCCAAGTAGATGATTCCTGCAAAACTTCTCAGGAGGTATATCCCATATTCTCATAAGCAGTCCTTCTATTCAAGCCAGATAATAAACTAAACCCTAAAGAAACCTGATCCCTTCAGGAAGTTCTCCGACGATCTTATTAAACGCATCAGGCCAGTTATCAGGGTCAGGACCTTTCTGTGCATAAAGTGCACTTGCCCAGCGTTCAAGTCCTATACCACT
The DNA here is from genome assembly GCA_021108405.1 of Methanosarcinales archaeon. GTDB lineage: Archaea > Halobacteriota > Methanosarcinia > Methanosarcinales > Methanocomedenaceae > Methanomarinus. The sequence continues at coordinate 5,107 of JAIOQW010000338.1, read as the reverse complement.
ACAACCTGACCAGAGTTCCTGATTGCTCTGGGACTTGACATTAAAGCCCTTAGGATACTTATCCCCGTTCACACTCAGGTTCTGGAATTCCAGCCATTCGTCTTTATAGGGCATAACAGCTTCATAATCGATCGTTCCGACACTCCCCTTATCAGCCAGACCGGTCAGTCCTTCCTGGGCCATGAACCACGGTGTTACCCAGGCCATTCTCCATTCCAGGTCAAGGATATCATTAAAGATATGCATATACTTCTTCTGCATTTCTTCGGAATGAGCCAGTACTTGTTCCTGAGTACCCATAAAAACCAGCTCTATCCTGTGGAACTCATCAACACGTTCCATACCGTGTATGCCTCCGCTTTCATAACGATGGGACGTACCGCTACGGTCAAAGACCAATAGAGGAAAACCATCATCCGGTAGTGTCTCACCCTGCAGGAACGGCCAGAAAGGCGGACATTGGGCATAACACAGACCTCCAATGGGTTTGTCTATCTTACTGGCTATCTTATCAATGGGTACTTCCAGGGTGACTTTATAATAATCTGCTACTTCTTCCCAGAATTCAGGGTCCCTGGTCTTTGGTGGGCATACATAATATATCTCAGGATATACACCCTTGGCATGACCTGAACGCTTCCAGACATCCCAGGTGACCAGCTTGGGGAAGATCATTTCCCTATAACCCAGCGGCTTGATGATCTCTTCTATGACTATATGTTCAAAAGCACGAAATATTGCAGTACTCTGGGGACCGTGTATCCACTGGCCCCTGCTGGCACCCCTTTTTATCCAGCCCAGTTTCACCAGTTCCGGGGTAGGATCTTTATTGAACTGATGGGCTTTCTTACCACTGGACCATAGTAAGTCCCAGTGTTCGCCTTTACCACCATAGGAACTGGCGGTTACTTTGTCTTCTATTAAAGAGATGATACGATCAGGAATGCGTTTCTCGATCTCGGAAAGTCCCACATCAAGTGAAAGGACTAAAGCTCCTTGTGTATATTCCATACTGTTCACATAAGGGATCTTTAACTCTCCCAGCGGCTGCTCTGATGGGATAGTTACTAAATACTGCGTAATATCAATGCCCCTGATACCTATCCTGTGTTCCTTACCCAGCAGTCCGGCCAGAGGTTTACGAAGACGCAATATTGCATCATGAGCCCTTACATATCGATCAGATGTAATATTAATTGCAATTCCATTAGTATCTACATCCACAGATGTAATGCGGGCACCTTTACCCTCCGGTGCACCTTTTGAAAGTATGGTGCTTCGTGCATCCTTAAGCAGAGTAAGAATAGCTTCCCTGGCAGGGCCAGGGTCTGCACTGGTTCTGAATATTCCTGTGATCTTAAATTCAAGTTCCATCAACATTATCCTCCCTTTCGTTATTAGGATCTTTATCAACTGTAGTGATCATGTCGCTAGCGATCCTTGCATTCATTAGATAATCATCTACACTGGCGATTAAACTTCCTATCTTTTCTGATATAAAATAAGTGGTTACTGAATCCTTCTCATACTCTGTAGTAATATTGCCCAGGTTGTCAGGCTCCAATGAGCGTGTTATTATATTTGCAAGCTCAGGAGCGTTAGTGGTTTTGATCCGGATCTTTCCTTTGATCTTTATGCAAGCTGGCCCCCTATGATCTTATCTGCAATAGATAGAAAATCCTTCTCAGTACCATGGGGTATATTTGCCCCTGATGCTATATTATGTCCACCACCCTGTCCGCCTACTGCATCCGATGCATCACGCATAGCAACAGCAAGATCAAGACCTTTATCAACCAGTTGATGCGTACCACGTGCAGATATCCTGATAATATCTTCTACCCTGTTAAGAGTAATAAATGGTTTATCAGGACATACATATCTGATCATAGTACCTGCAATAATACCCGTACCTACTGCATCTTCAACGGCAATGTATCTTACGCTGATCATTTCTTTGACCAACTCCTCTGCAGATCTTATCTGCTCAATTAACCCTTGCTGATATCCTGCGGAGATCCTTACTGACTCATCCAGTACACTGGAATCCCGAAGGCATAACGATAGCGCTAAAGCAGGTTGGTCTTTTTTTCCACAGCAGTTGATTATCCACTCGAATGTATGGATATTCGGTACTACTTCCCTGTCCAACATTAATATATCCCCAACTATAGACTGCACAATTGAAGGGTCTGATCGTTTAGCAATCTTGAGTGCAATGGCTGAGGCAAGTTTGACCAGATCCTCGTCTTCAATATCCTTAATCGAGCCGCTAATGTCCAGTTGATCCAGAAATTCTTTAGTTGCTACCTTATCGCCAGTAGTATCAAGATATGGTTCCACCAGTGTTAGTAATACTTCATCTACCTGACCGTCAGGTACTTTCAGACCTTTTTTAACTGATACTACACCATTTTTGATGGCTTGTTGTAGTATATCACCATTTGGCCCTTCCATTCTCTGTTTGTCACCTACTGCCCCTGTCAGGGCCAGACCTGCCAGATCAGTATTATCATCCATTGCACAGGCTACGTAATATGCCGTACCTGAAGCAGAAAGAAGACCGGAGCCGTCTATACCGACCATATGAGGATTTATCTGGACATGATCACTATGGTCTCCAACTATCTGATGATGATCAATGATCAATACTTTATCCTTTACCTGATTTAGAAGATCAGGCTGACCACTTCCCATATCACAGAATAATACAGCACCCTCTCCCCCGTAAACCTGGGCATTAAGTCTATCAATGATATCCTGCCCAAGATGGTCCACTATGATAGTATGAAAAATAATATCGGACCGAAATAATGCATGGGACATGATCCCTGCAGCTGTTATTCCATCTGCATCATTATGGGATATGACCCTTACTATATTATATTTTTTAATTATTTCTGCAGTATTTTGTGCCAGATCAACTAGCGCTGTACTCATCTTCAACTGGTTATTAACCGTTCTGCTGTTAGTGGATCGTACTTCCAGTCCACGGGCAGGATTTTCTTACGGCGGTAGTATTTGCCGAGACGGCGTACCTTTGACTCTGTAAGATTCAGTGCTCTTTTATTATGTTTATCCTTATGGTTAATAGCCAGATGTTTTCTCAGTCTTAATGCTTTGGTGACCAGGTTAGTGAAATCTTCAGGAAGATTTTGAGCCGCATTATTTTCCTTAAGGATCCTGTTTACTTTTTTACCAGTAGATAATTTAACATCAGGGACACCAAAAGTATCCCTCATTATAGTACCTATTTCACTGGTAGATTTGTCCTGTCCGGCAAGTTCTACTACTTTTTTTTCAATCTCATCAGATGATAAAGCTATCCAGTTAGGGGGTTCTGTCCTTAAAGGTTTTGTAGATCTCGAAATACCCTTTCTTCTGATATGCATTCGTGCCAAATATTGTTCCTCCGGTTTTAATGATTTTATTTATATATTGTGACGAAGTATTGCTGACTTATTGCTGCTCTATATAATAAAAGTATTGCCTTAAAAATTAACACCACAATGTGGACAGAATTTCCATGAAGGCTCAAGATTCTTTCCACACGCCAAACAGCAGTCATGCTTTAAATTATAACCGCATTCGGGACAGATATTCCATTCGATATCCACTCCTTTTTGGCAATTCCTGCATTTTAGTTCACTATTTTCTAATGATCCATTGTCAACAAGATATGGTTCCAGAAGCTCAAGTGATAGTTTTGATTCAATAATAATTGTAGCGTCATTATTATTATTGTTATCCGATGATTTTTTTTGCAATTTCCTGGCAACATCATCCAGTATATAATAGTGGTTCTCATGTATCCATTTAAGTGGATCACTCCTCTCCCTGGATAATCCCCTTATATGCCTGATTGCTTTATATTGCAGCATAGGGTCATTACTATCAAGCTGTTCGGATGCCTGTTTTAGCATCTCAAGTTTTGATAATCTATCCGGGTTGTGTATAAGTATATTTTCTTCTTCTATCATTGTATACCCCCATTCTTGTGAAATGTCCGACGAAGATCTTATTCTTTCATTCAAATTCTATGGTAGCAGGTGGTTTTGGTGAAATATCATATACTACTCTGGCAACAGTAGGGATCTCGCCTGTTATACGTGACTCTATCTTCTTAAGTATCTCCCATGGGAGTTCCATGGGTTTTGCTGTCATCCCATCTCTTGACTCCACTGCACGCACTGCAATGATCCATCCATGGATGCGCTGGTCGCCTTTAACTCCGGTTCCTTTCCCCAACAGGGCAGCTAAAGTCTGCCACGGCTTGAATGTCTCAAGTAGTTCTTCTTCTACTATGGCATTGGCTTCCCTGACCACATCCAATTTTTCCTTCGTGACCTCTCCGATAATGCGTACTGAAAGCCCAGGACCGGGAAACGGCATCCGGCCGGAAATCTCTTCAGGAAGTTCAAGAGCCCTGGCGACATCTCTAACTTCATCCTTATACAGGGTTGAGATAGGTTCGATTATCTTATCAAAGTGTATGACGGATGGTAGACCACCAACATTATGGTGAGATTTTATCCCACCTTCGGATTCGATGCGATCCGGGTAAATTGTGCCCTGAATAAGATATCTTGCATCGATCTTACGAGCTTCATCTTCAAACACCCTGATAAAAGTTTCACCCACTGCCTTGCGTTTTTCTTCTGGATCGGTTAGTCCGCGAAGGGCATCTATAAACCTGTCTTGCGCATGAATGGTCTGTAAGTTCATATGTCCGAAGACCTCTTGTATACGCTTTGTCTCGCCTTTTCGCATCAAACCCGTATCAACGTATATGGGAATGACCAGTTCTTCGATAGCCCGATATGACAAAACAGTGACAACAGAGCTATCCACTCCACCTGAGAGAGCGATTATAGCCTTGTCGTCTATGCTTTGTTTTATTTGTTGCACTGCTTGTTCTATGAACTCATTCACTTTGACCATCTATTTTTTCTCCGGAATTTCATATGATATCATTATATTTTTTCTAATAGTATATATATAATAACTCAAACAATTTCAAAATAACTAAATACTATTCTTTTATCTTAGTATGTCAAGTATAACTTGATATATCGAAAATGCTCACTCCGTTCACATTTTCTAATCT